>JBEGTX010000024.1:0-17761 GCA_041179165.1 Pseudomonadota bacterium
CAGCTCGATTTGCGCAATGGTCTGGTTGGCAAAGCTGGACGACATCACAAAGCTCGGGTGGCCGGTGCCGCAGCCCAGGTTCACCAGGCGGCCCTTGGCCAGCATGATGATCTTCTTGCCGTCGGGGAAGGTCACGTGGTCGACCTGCGGCTTGATCTCGTCCCACGTGTACTTCTCGATCGACGCGATGTCGATTTCGTTGTCGAAGTGGCCGATGTTGCAGACGATGGCCTGGTCTTTCATCGCCTTCATGTGGTCGTGCGTGATGATCGACTTGTTGCCGGTGGTGGTGACGAAGATGTCGGCCTTGTCGGCGGCATATTCCATCGTCACGACCTTGTAGCCTTCCATCGCGGCTTGCAGCGCGTTGATCGGGTCGATCTCGGTCACCCACACTTGCGCGCTCAGGGCACGCAGTGCCTGCGCCGAACCCTTGCCCACGTCGCCATAACCGGCGACCACGGCCACCTTGCCGGCGATCATCACGTCGGTCGCGCGCTTGATGCCGTCGACCAGCGATTCGCGGCAGCCATACAGGTTGTCGAACTTGCTCTTGGTGACGCTGTCGTTCACGTTGATGGCGCGGAACAGCAGCGTGCCCTTGACGCTCATTTCCTTCAGGCGGTGCACGCCGGTGGTGGTCTCTTCGGTCACGCCGATGATCTGCGCGGCCTTGCGGGTGTACCAGGTCGGGTCTTGTGCGAGCTTGGCCTTGATGGAGGCGAACAGGCAGGTCTCTTCTTCGGAGCCGGGGTTGTTCAGCAGCGAAGCGTCTTTCTCGGCGCGCTGGCCCAGGTGCATCAGCAGCGTGGCGTCGCCGCCGTCGTCCAGGATCATGTTCGGGCCTTCGCCTTCGCTGCCCTTGGGGCCGAAGTCGAAGATGCGGTGGGTGAAGTCCCAGTACTCGGCCAGCGTCTCGCCCTTGTGCGCGAACACGGGCGTGCCTGCGACGGCGAGGGCGGCAGCAGCATGGTCTTGCGTGGAGAAGATGTTGCACGACGCCCAGCGCACCGAGGCGCCGAGGGCTTGCAGCGTTTCCACCAGCACGGCCGTCTGGATGGTCATGTGGATGCTGCCCGTGATGCGGGCGCCCTTGAGCGGTTGGGCCTTGGTGAACTCTTCGCGGATCGACATCAGACCGGGCATCTCGGTCTCGGCGATCTTGATTTCCTTGCGGCCCCAGGTCGCGAGGGACAGGTCGACCACAGCGTGGTCAGGGGTGGTGTTCGAGACAGCGTTCATGAGAGGCTCCGTTGAATGAGGGAACCCGCTGACGCGTCATGTAGGGCAAGGTGATCGGTGCGGCCATTGCGAAAAGCAATGTGCCAATACAGCGAATCAATCACTCACCCACGAGGACTCGTCATGCGGGTGAGCGCGGTTGCATTGAAGTTCCGAGCCTGGGACGCCACGCCAACAATGGGGGGTGCCTTGCAACGCTCCTCGGAAAGTGAGGCGGATTGTAGCCCGGCCTGCGTTTGTCCGCCAGTGAGTTCGCTGGGATGAACGGTGCTTTTGCGGTCTGTTTTGGGGGCCCAGCCCTCTCTCGCTTCACGTGCCCGAACGTGCGCCCGCGGATCCAGAGCGAAGCGCATTGCCCAACGCTTGTCGGTCTGGCTTTGCCAGGCCGCCAGGCGGGCCTGGCAGTCCGCGCTGAGCTGAAGCTCAGCCCTTCGCCAGGCATGAACAGTCCACAGGACTGTTCATGTCCGGGCTCAGCCCCTTGGGGGCAGGAGCGCCGCGACTGGGGGGCCCAATCAAAGGGTGTCTTTGCCGTCCAGCGAGATGTTCGGGTTCAGGCTGGTCATGCAGGCGGGTCCGAAGATCGTGGCAAAAGCCACGTCCTTGGCGTCGCGCCCGGTGCCGATGCGGATCAGCTCCTCGACCGGCGACATCTTCGTCGGATCGAACATCACCCAGTTGCCGCCCAGGTAGGCCTCGAACACGGCGTGGAAGTCGGGTGGGGGGTCCACGAAGCGGGCATAGCCCACCACGAGCCGCGCCGGGATGTTGAGCGCGCGGCAGAAGGTGACGGCCAGGTGCGCGAAGTCGCGGCACACGCCGGCACGCTGCTGGAACACATCACGCGCGGTCGTCATGGCGTTGGTCGAGCCGATCTCGTAGTCGATGTTCTCGTGGATCCAGTCGCAGATGGCCTGCACCCGGGTGTAGCCCGGCGGCAGCGCGCCGAACATCTTCTGCGCCACGCGGCTCAGCAGGTCCGACTCGCAGTAGCGGGTGGGCATCAGGTTGTGCAGCAGGTTGTCGGGCAACTCGGCGATCGCGCACTCGGTGGCGTTCTTGAACGATGGTGTCGGCAGCTTGCGAACCTGCGCGCGGTAGCGCACGGCCAGTGGGCCCGCGCCCGCATGAACCCGCAAGAAGCGGTGGTGCACGTTCGGGTCTTCGAACACCTGGTGCGGCAGCTCGGGCGACAGCGTGAGCGATTCCGAGATCAGCTGTTGGCCCATGCCGTTCATGGCGTGGATCTGGAACAGGAAATCGCAATCGCCTGTGAGTTCGTAGGCGAGCTCGCAATCGATGTCGAACACCTTGCCGGGCTCGGTCGCGAGCGTGGTCGTGTCGGGTTCGACGAGAGAGAGGGCGCTCATGGCGGGCTCCAAAACAAGGTTGATGGGGGTGGATGAAACAGACCAGTCATTGGAGCGCGGCCCGTGCCCACGGACCATCGGCGGCTGTCACCCGCCCGAGTAGGACAACGTCTCAAATCTCCGCACCACGCCTGTGCACTGTGGCCTGCGCCCACTGCCGATCTGTGCGAGCATCCAAGACATGAGTGCTGCCCTCCCTGCCTCCGAGACGCCTTCGCCCCTGGGGTCGGACACCGCCACGCTGACCGTGGCGCTGGGTCTGGCGCTGGCCGCCGCGGTGTCTCTCGGCCTCGCCCGCTTCTCCTACGCATTGCTGCTGCCGCCCATGCGGGCCGACCTGGGTTGGAGCTACTTCACCGCAGGCTCGATGAACACGCTGAATGCGGCCGGCTACCTTCTGGGTGCGCTGTTGTCGCCGATGTGGCTGCGCCGATTCTCCCCGCGCCAGGTGCTGCTCGCGGGCGGCTGGAGCTCGGCCGTGCTGCTGGCCTTGCACGGCATGGTCACGAACGATGCGGCCTTGTATGGGCTGCGCGGCCTCACCGGCGTGTGCAGCGCGGCGAGTTTCGTGGCGGGCGGGCTCATGGCGGCGCGGCTCGGCAGCAGCGGCCGTCTCCAGGCGGGCCTCGTGCTGGGGCTCTACTATGGCGGCGTGGGGCTGGGCATCATCGTGTCGGCCGGCATCGTGCCGCCGCTCGCGCTGTGGCCCACCTCGCACGCATGGCAATGGGCCTGGCTGGGCCTCGCCGGTTTTGCTGCGCTTGCAACGTTGTGCACGGCGCGGGCCACACGCAGCCTGCTGGAAGGTGCGTCGGCGCAGGTCGCCGCCTCGCCCTTCGCGGCGCGCCCGTTCGCATACGCGCTCGCCTCTTATTTCATGTTCGGCCTCGGGTACATCGGCTACATGACCTTCGTGGTCACGCTGCTGCGCGAACAGCACATGGGCACGCTGCAGATCAGCGTCTTCTATGCCTTGCTCGGGGTGGGTGTGTTGGGTTCATCGTGGCTCTGGGCCGGGCTGCTGCAACGCCATCGCGGGGGGCTGCCCATGGCCTTGCTGAACGCGCTGCTGGCCGTGGCCTCGGTGCTGCCTGTGCTTGGCATCCATGCGATGGCGGTGTTCGTCTCGGGCGTGCTGTTCGGGGCGGTGTTCACGTCGGTGGTGGCGTCCACCACAGCGCTTGTGCGCCACAACCTGCCTGCGGGGGCGTGGGCCAAAGGCATCAGCGCCTTCACCATCCTGTTTGCAGCAGGCCAGATCGTGGGCCCGAGCCTCGTGGGCTGGCTGGCTGATGGGGCAGGGGGCTTGCGTGTCGGCCTCGCGGTGTCGGCCGCGGTGCTCGCCTGCGGTGCGCTGCTGGCGGTGGGGCAGAAGGCCATGTCTGTCGCGTCAGCCGCCTGAGCGGATCGCCTCGCGCCGCCATTCAGACAAGGCGCCTCAGTCTGACTGCAGGCGCTTGAGTTCGTCGAACAAGCGCGGCACGTTCAGCGGCTTGGTCAGATACACATCGAAGCCCGCCTGCAGTGCGCGCGTCTCGTCGCTGCTCATGGCATTGGCACTCAGGCCGATCAGCGGGATGTGCCGGGTGCGAGGGTCGGCGCGAAGGCGCCTGCAGACCTCGAGGCCGTCGATGCCGGGCAGGTCAATGTCGACGATGGCCACGTCGGGGGTGGTGCGCTGCGTCATGTCGAGCCCTGTCAATCCATCGCTGGCCACGCTCAGCTGGTAGGCCGGGCGCAGGGCCAGCACCTGACGCAGCAGCTCCACATTGGAGGGGTTGTCTTCGATGTAGAGCACCCTGCAGACCTCGGCCTGCAAAGGCATGGCACTCGAGTTGGGCCCCGTGTGCAGCTCCAATCCGGGCGGCGCTTGCATGAACGGCGCAGGCGCCACGGCCAGATCGAAGCCGAAGGTCGAGCCTGCGCCTTCCTGCGACACCAGCGCCAGCGAACCGCCCATCAGCTCCACCAGGTGGCGCGTGATGACGAGCCCGATGCCGGTGCCTTGAATCCCGTTGTCGGCCGCATCGAAGCGGGTGAAGGGTTCATACAGGCGCTCTTGCTCGGAGGCGCTCAGGCCTCGCCCCGTGTCCATCACGCTCACCGACAGGCGCCCCGCGCTCTCGGATACCGACACAGTCACCATGCCTTGTGGCCGGTTGTACTTCACTGCATTCGACAGCAGGTTGTTGAACACCTGCTTGAGCTGCTTGCGGTCGGCCGTGACCCAGCGCGGCTGGCTGGGGTCGCACAGGTTGACGATGCGGATGTCGCGGGCCTGGGCCTGCATGCTCACCATCTCCACCGACTCGCCCACCACCGAACACAGGTCGAGTGTTTCCATCGAGATGGTCATGGCGCCCGCCTCGATGCGCGCCAGGTCGAGCACCTCGTTGATGAGCTCCAGCAGGTGCCATCCCGCCATCTCGATCTGCCGCACCTTCTGCAAATTCTGTTCGTGCAGCCCCGCGCGAGGCATCGCCAGCAATTGAGAGAACCCGAGGATGGCATTGAGTGGCGTGCGCAGCTCGTGGCTCATGCGCGAGAGAAACTCCGACTTCGCACGGCTCGCCTTCTCGGCGGCATCGACGGCCAGCCGCATCTCGGCCGTGCGCTCGCTCACGCGGCGTTCGAGATCTTCGTTCACCACCCGAAGCGCACGTTCAGCCTGCACATGGCGTGTCACGTTGTTCAAAGTGGCCACCACCGCATAGGGGCGTGTCTCGCCCGCATGGAACAAGGGAGAGGCATTCACCGACAGCCACTGGGGCTGCGGGCCGAGCACCACCTGTATCAGCACGTTGCGAAGCGGCTCGCCGGTCGAGCCCACGACCCTCACCGGCCATTGATCGGACGACATGGGCTCGCCGTCACCATGGAACAGCACACCCTTTCCCGAGTCCGGGAGCAAGGCTTCGCCCACCCGCAGCGAGTAGCCGACCAGGGCCGCCTCGTTGGCGTCGAGAACCTTGTCCGTCCCTGTCTCGATGACCATCAGGCTTTCAGCGAGCGTGTCGATCATGGCGCGCAACGTGGCCTTGCCCTCCTCCAGATTTTTCAACTGCACCCGCACGGCATCGGTCATCAGATTGAAGGCGGTCGAGACCTGCTGCACCTCTTGCATCGGGCTGTCGGGCAGCTGGAGCTCGTAGTCGCCATCGGCCACGCGCTTGCTCGCGTCTGCCAAGCGGCGCAGCCCGTGGGTGACCCAGGTGGTGCACAAGGCCAGCAGCGTGGCGCCGAGCAGCAGCACCAGCAGGCCGATGATCAGGCTGCTCTGGAGCATGCTGTTGCGCGAGCGTTCGAGCGCCGAGGTGCGAATGCCGTAGTGCACCTCACCCAGCACCTCGCCGTCCATCACCACCGGCATGGTCGCCGACAAGGTGTTGGCCTCCAGGCCGGGCGCGCTCATGCTCGCCACGATGAGGCCGCGGTTGTCACGCACCTGCACATACGCGAGGCCCTTGCCCACCACGCTTTGTTTCATCACCACGTTCAGCGTCAGGAGGTCGCGCGAGGCCAGCAGCGGCCCCACGGCGGCATTCAGCAGCGGACGCAGCTGCTCGGCCTCGGTTTCGAACTGCTCGGACAGCGTGTTCGACATCAGATGCTGCGCGTTCCACAGCAGCAGCCCGAGCATCGCCACGAAGATGGCGAGGCTGCCCAGAAAGAGTTGCGCGCGCAGGGTGCGGAACACGGTGTGATCAGCCCGGAGTCTTGAGGACTGGCGTGGCGGGCAGGCGCTGCGCCGCGGCCAGGCTGGCCATCTGGCGGTTGTGCCAGCGGCCGAGCAGCAACTGGGCGCCCATGGCGCCGAGCCAGGCGCAGAACATGTCTTTCTGCGTGTCGAAGGGGTCGCCCTGGGTGCCCAGGAAGTCATCGGCCCCCGCGCCCAAGGCCGCGGCGGCCCACCACTCGATGAGTTCGTAGAGGGCACTCACGGCGAGGCAAACCGAGGTCACGATCAAGAACAGCCAGCCCCCGCGCATCGTGGGATGCGCCAGCGGCGTGCGCCGCAGCAGAATTTCGCGCGCCGCGATGGCCGGCACGATGCCTTGCATCAGGTGGCCGATGCGGTCGTAGTGGTTGCGCGAGAAACCGAAGAGGTCTTGCATCCACGTGCCCAGGGGCACGCGCGCATAGGTGTAGTGCCCACCCAGAATGAGCACCGCCGCATGCAGCAGGATGAGCCCGTAGAGCAGCGGCGTGAGCGGGAACCTGTGCTGCGTGCACAAGAGCAGCGGCAGCACCACGGCCACGGGCAGCACCTCCATCACCCAGGTGCTCACCTCGTAGGGCTGCCAGGCCGACACCGCCATCATCAGCAGAATGAAGGCGCAGTAGATCCACAGTCCTCGGCGGGACAGCGTTGCGGACGGGGGCAGCGGAGGCAAGTGAGAGCGCATCTCCCGCATGCTGCCATGCTTCGGGCGGGAGCGGTCCAATAAATCGGGCGGCCGAAGCCGCCCAAACAACGCGTTATGAACGGCGCCGGGATGCGGCGCAGGTCACGTAGAGGCCGGTGTCAGCTCACTGGGTAGCTGGCACGGTATAGGTGGCGTAGAAGTTCACCAGGTCCCGTCCCGCCCCATCTCGGGCCAGCAGGTGCAGGCCTGTGGCGTACGTGCTCGCCCCGAAGGTGCCGACCGTCGTGCCGCAGTGCAGGTCGCCCACAGAGGCGCTGCTGCAGGCGATGCTGCCCGACAGGCTCGTCGACGGCACGGTGGCGGTGTCGTTGAACGACACCGTGGTGGTCTCGGAGGTGTACTTCACGCCGAACAGCGACAGCTGTGTGGGTGGCAGCGCACCGGTTGGAACATCCCAGGCCACGCCGTAGCCGGCCAGGCCCGACAGGTTGATGGAGCCGCCACCCGTGGCCGTGCTGCTGATGGTGGCCAGCTGCTGGCTGGTGATGCCGGCCAGTGGCTTGGTGCGGAACTCGGCCAAGGTGAGCGCGCGAGCGCGGGTTCGGAAGTACTGTGTGGCCGCCAGCGTGCCAGGCGCCGAGGCCAGGTAGTAGTCGAACTTCCACAGCGACTGCGGGGCCAGGTTCGCGATCGCTGCCTCGGTGTAAGCCGGGTTGGCGAACACGAGGGTTGGCGAATCGATCGACTCGGGCGTGCCGACTGTGGCCGTGTTCTCGAAGGCCGAGTTGATGCGCACGTACGAGGTGCTGGTGACGGTCGCGTTCTTCACGATGCGCAGCACCTCATGGCCCGCGCTGGGGCGCAGCACGATGTTCGGCACGCTCCTGCCGGGGCTGGTGATCTCCACACGGTCGAAGATGGGCACGCCGTTCGACGTGGTGTTCGCCACGTTCACCACATAGCCCGTGCTCACGTAGTTGTACTGCGATTGATTGCGCGTTGGAAACGCGCGGCGCTGCATGTACGGCTCCACGGCACCGGGGTACAGGTACTGGTTGCCGATCAGCTTGAGTGCGCTGCCCACCTTGCGCACCACCACCACGTCGTTGGCTTCGGCACCCGCGCTGGTGCGGCTGCGGTAGCCGATGACGACATCGCCGTTGGCACGGGTGAACTCATACGAGCCCTGCGAGAAGGTCACGCCGGTGCCACCGTTCACGAACATCCCGTTGAAGGCTTTGCCCTTGCCGACCACATTGCCGTTGGACAAGAAGGTCGCTGGGTCGTCGTTCACGAACAGCGTGCGGCAGGCCGTGGCGGTGATGTCGGCTGCGGCGCTGCCGTTCGCCGCGATGCGGGTGTCGAGCGGCAGTGCATGGCAGGCCGTCCAGCGGGCCAGGAACTCCTGGATCAGCACGCTGGTGCCGGCCGGCACGAGATCCGCTGAGTTGATGGTGCTGTTGATGACGGCGGCGTTGGCCGTCTTGATGTCGGCGATCGGCGTGGCGTTCGTGAAATGGATGAGCGGCGGCTGCGCACCGTCGGCCACCACACTCTTCACCTGGATCTCGATGTTGCTGGTGCTGCTGCTCGCGGGCGTGATGTTGACGGCGATGACGTCGAGCGCGCGGTCGGGTCCGGTGCCGTCGGCCGTGAAGCTGCCCGTCAGCGGATCGAAGGCCGTGGTGCCGGTGGCGGCGAGCACGGGGGCGAGAATTTCCTTCACCTCGGCCAGGCGGGTCGCCACCTTGTCGGCCGTGATGGTCGACGGCGTGGCCAGCAGCTCGGCGGCGAGCGACAAGGGGTTGCCGCTCGGGCTCAGGCGCGCCGCAATCAGCGTGGTGATGGGCGTCACGTTCACATTGACTGTACCGGTGCCGGCCGCGGCCAGCACACTGACCAGCGTGTCGGTGCCGCCCGACGCATTGCTGCGCGTGGCCTTGATGACGAACGGTGCCTGCGCGCCCGCAGCCAACACGATGTTGTAGGCCCCGGTGCTGCCCAGCGCACTGCTGGTGCCCACCACGACGCCCCGGCTGTCGGTCACCGTGACCACGGCCTCGGTGAATGCGGCACCTGAAGCCGCCACACCGGTCAGCGTGAGCGTGCTCGCAGCGGGCGCAGGCGCGGGCGCGTCACCGCCGCCACCCCCTCCGCATCCGGACAGGGCGACAAACACAGCGGTGCTCAAGAGGGCAAGGTGGTTTCGGGCAATGGTCATCGGGGTACTCCAGGGGGGTGAGAACAATCGGTATCCTAGCAAGCGGCGGTGGAGGCGCCGCTCAGTCCCAAGGGCCGGTGCCGATCTGGAAGTACAGATCGAACCCGCCCAGGGTGGTGTAGCTGAACACGAGCCCGGATCCGCAGCGGATCGCAAACGTCCTCTCGCCTTCCACAATTGACAGCGAAATGTCGGCGACTGCGCTGTCGAGCGAGACCTCGGCATAGACATCTAGCACCTCACCGTTGGGCAGCGTGACCAGGCGCTCGCTGCCCATCGAATAGAACTCGTCGCGGCCCAGCTTCGGAAGCGGAATCACGATCTCGGGATCGTTCTCATCGCCGTAGATGATGCGCAGGTGAGTGATGCTGGGTTCCATGGCGTTTTGATCAGTGTTCATCGCCTGCATACACCCACATCGGCTCGGTTCGTCCGGCGCGAACGAACCCCAGAGATCGATAGAACGCAACCGCATCGCCATCCGCGGTCAGCATCTTCTGATGAAACCCCGCGTAGGTCTCCATCAAGGCGGCCATCATGGCCCGTCCGATGCCCCGCCGTTGGAACGCGGGATCAACGAGCATGTGCGGAAAGTAGACCACCAGGTGACCATCCGAGATGGCATTCCCGAGCCCGACCAGCCGGCCGGTCGCGCGCGCTGTCACCAGGCTGTGCGAGTTTCGCAGCGCAGGCATCAGCTCGCGGGGCTTCCGTGCTGAAGACCATCCGTTCGCCTGGTACAAGGCAACGACTTCTTCAGTGTCAAGGGTGTCAGTGAGTGAGATGGTGAATGACATGCCTGCTCCTCGGGACGCCGCGATACGTTCACTCACTCGGCGGTCCTGACCAGCTCCACCTCGTCAACCACCATTTTCCATTGCTGCCCGTCAAGGTACGGCGGCTTGCTCACGACGAAGGTCGTGGCCATGGGGCCGATGCCCACCGCGAAGTTGTTTCCCTCGAAGCCCTTCAGCGGGCCCTCCACCGAGGTGGACGCGCCGCCACTCAAACGCTTGTACCGAACCGAGCCGTCCTGGGTGATCAGCAGGTACATGGTCTTGTCCTGCCACTCGCCGACGTAGGCGGACTTCTCAGGTGGAACGGGCTTGCCGCAGCCGACAAGGGCGCCCACGAGGGCGAGGGTGACAAGCAGTGGGGTGAGTTTCATGAGGGCTGGTCGTCCGGTTCGTGGCGTGCTGGCCTCACGCACTCGAGGCGAGCACATCGTGGCAAAAGAAGATCGGTTCCGCAACCTACCGATGGGTGATGTCAGCATGAAACGTCGTCCCGCGCCACAGGCCGCGATCGGCACGGGGGCGCCGAACGTTCACAGTTCACGGCTGCGGATACTCCATCTGCAAGGCAACGAATGCCGACGAGGCGCGCCCCTGCGTTTGTGCGATGTCTTGCAGTGCAGCGTCTAGGAGCCTGTCGGACTTGGAAAGCGTCGGCTGCAATCGACCGCAGCGGTCCATTTTTCACCGTCTTTTTGTCCCATAGCGGGGCGATGGGCCTGCAAATCCGGCAAAAACTGTCCTCGCTGGGGCCGATTTTCGCTTTCGACGTTCCAAGTCCGACAGGCTCCTAGTGCGGCCACCGCCTGGTGCCCCTTGAGCAGGCCGGCATTCGCCAGCACCCACACGCCGTCGCAAACACCCACGATGGTGGCCCCCTTGGCGGCCTGGCTCGAAACCCAGCTCAGCAACGCGGCGTCATCCGTGTGATGCACGGCAGGAACGATCACGTAGTCGGCACCCTCCGGAACGCGCGCGTCGAATTCAGCGACAGTGCCTCGCGGTTGGAACTTGAGCGCAGGGAACATCTGCATCGGTCCCGCCTGGGTGCCCAAGGCGACCACATCGGCGACCCCAGACGCCTGCAGCACCCCAAAGGGCACGACATAGTTGGTCAACTCGGTGAACCTGTTCTCGCCCACCACCGCCACGACGGGTCTGGTGCGGCCGAATCGGGGAACGTGGGGCGGAACACCCGCCGAGCCTTCTGACCCCGGCGCCTGCGCACTCGGGGCGGGCACCGAAGCAGCGAGGCCCACGGAGGCGATGACGCTGAATGCGAGTGCGGCGATGAGGTGATGGATGCACATGGGAGCTGTCGTGCGTTGCAGGTCGAAGGTCCCTGAGCCTTTCAGGGCGACGGCGGCTAATTGGCGCGAGGTCCGGTGCTGTCACCTGGTCGGGCTGTCACGGCATCACATCCGGCTTCTTTGGCTGCTTGTGCCGCGTGCCGAGGAAGTACAAGCCCACGATCATGAGGATGGGTCCGACCACACCAAAGACCAAGGCGACCACCGCGCGACCCAGGCTGCTGCTCACGGCAGCAAGTGCCTGCTGCGTGGTGAATGACAGAAAAATGCCAGCTGCCAGGCATTTGGCACCTTTGATTCCTCGGGGAGTCCACTGCTCAGTCATTTTTGGCCTTGTACGGAGTGAAGGCAGCTCGGGTTTGGTCCGCCTCCGAGCGAAATCTTACAGGGCGCGAGATCCGATCGGAACGAAGCTGCCGCATGCCGAAGCGTAGGTGTCCCCTTGAATGTTGATCTGGGGAAACGGCTGGGCGTGTGCCATGCCTGGCGAAGCGATGACCGCGGCGAGAACGATGAGCACGAACCTGTGGATCTTCATGGTGGAGAACCGGAACGGTGATCGATCAAGCTGGTGCCACATGACCGGCTGGGCCGTGGAGCGGCTTGTTCACAGCCGCGTCGATTTGAACCAGCATCTCACCCACGGTGCCCGCCACCGCTGAGTCGGAGGCCTGTTGCAGTGCTGCTTGCAGAGAACCGTCTGCGAACGCCGGGCTCTCCAGGGCGAGGGCCACAAGGCTCGCTGTGAAGTTGCGGATGTACCACTCCTGAAGCCAGCTGATGAACGAGTGCATGCTGGCGTCGTGGAGCAGGGTGGACAGGTAGTAGCTGTTGCGTTCGTAGAGCCTGCAGTGTTGAGGCGCATGGATCGGCGACAGCAGGGCAGCTTTCGCTGCGCCGGATGCCGTCGCCGCGTCGAGCTTGGCATTCAGAGCAGACTCAGTAATGCCGAGTGGGATCTTGAGGCTCTTGCGTTTGGCGCTGCCGAAGGACACAACCCACACCTCGAAGAACGCTTTGTTGAACTCGGGGCTGTAAGCGAATTCGATGCCTCGGTCGGCACGGATGATTTTCATCATGGGGCTGTTGGTCGTGAGTCGGCTTTGGGCAAGGGTAATGCGCGCGCTGCTGGGTTGAGGATGCTGGCTCAGTCGCCTCAGCGAACTGGCTTCTGCGGTGTCCGCGCCTCATACCAAGATTTGACTTCCGCGATCTCAGTGGCTGTGGGCAGTTGCGAGGTGTTGGAGCTTCTGCACGTTTCATCCTCCATGCACAGCTCGATCCCTGCCGACATGAGCCGCGCAAAGCGCACCAATTCCAGTTCGGCCTCTCGCGGCCTTCCTTCCCGAAGCTTCTTCACGGCGCTGCGAGACACTTCGAATGCAACGGCATCTTGCCGCGCGCTCTCGACTTTGAACATTGAAAAAACAGCCGCTGTCACCTCGTCTCGCTCCCAGGCGCGACCGCCGTAGAAGGCTGCAGCGCCCGTGAGCAAGACAGCCATGCAGGCTGCGAGAAAGCCCTTTCTCATGTGCAACGATGGATGCATGTGGGGTTCACTGTGGGTTGAAGACCCTGAAGATCAGGTGTCGGTCGTGACATCGTCCCACGCCTGGTCCGTGTAGCCAACATGATCAAGGGCCTGGTGGCTCCGACGGCGTTGGCACAGCCTCCGGTTTGGGTCGGTTGAGCTCGAACTCGATGGGAACGATCGCTATGGCTTCTGTGGCCGTTCCGTCTGCCTTGATGGGGGGCGAACCGAACGCCATCGAATGCCTTGAGCGCCGCCGCATTCCGTCGTGCGTAGCCAGAGCTTTTACGCACGGCGACACGCTCGACCGAGCCGTCTCGCCCGATCCACACATGAACCACCACGCGGCCTTGTTCTCCCAAGCGACTCGACGCGACCGGATACACCGGGGCAGGCCGCACCAGATACTTCGGCGGATCGAGCGGCACCTTGTCAACAGCGAGGAACGGCTCTGCGCATGCGGGGAGCGCCACGAGGAGAAGCAAGCCAGTCAGGATGTGTCGCACGATGATTTTTGGGTGAGGGATGGTGGAGACGTGCATTGCCCCTTTGACCGGATGTTGATGGATCGTGCGATTGCCGCACCAAAGTGCGGCAGCGGTGATCCAGTGATGTCGTTTCACGATGTCGGTTGGGTGGGGGATGATCGTCAGGCATCAGTGCGCGAAAAGTAGTCCTTCAAATCGTCGGCTGCGGGCACGATGGCCAGGAGCACCAGCATGACGGCCAGCGGCGCGGTGGCGATGTAGCCGACGCGCTGAAATCCGAGTGCACCGAGGACCCCGCCAAGAAAGAATGCTGCGATGAGCAGAGAGAGGACGGTCAGGCGATCTTGATTGGCCACGACGCGAAGCGCAGGGTCTTGCTGAGACCGGTTCCAGTACAGGAGCTTTCCAAGTTCGATGCCGAGGTCGGTGACCATGCCCGTCACATGGGTGGTCCGGATTTCCGAACTTGATATTTTGGTGATCACTGCATTCTGGAGGCCCATGATGAAACACAACAACATCACGGTGACCGACACGAACAGTCCTTGCACGGTGGAGAGCTGCCCGCCAATCAGGCCGAACACAAGCAGCAATGCAGCCTCGACCAACAGGGGCAAGGCAAACTGGCTTTTCAATCGGCGCTGCCGGGCGAAGTTGATCAGTACCGCCGAGGTGGCCGCACCGAGCATGAAGAACGCAAGTGCACCCAAGGCTGCTGCAGCCGCTTTGAAGTCTCCCAGCACCAGATCGTCGGCCATGGAGGAGACCATGCCCGTCATGTGCGACGTGTACTGCTTGACCGCCAGGAAAGCCCCAGCGTTGGTCGCGCCAGCAACGAAGGCAAGCGCCACTCCAAGCTGGCGGTTCGCCTTTTGTGTGCGATCGATTCCAGCAAGGCGGCGGGCAAAGTCAACGGGCATCGCCTATTCTGAGTGAAAAAATGAACTCGCCGCGTGGCATGGCCTCGATGGTGGCCTGTGCAGCAGTTCGGGAGCATCGCCTCGCGTAGTACCGATTCAAACCGTCGCTCTGGCGGTGCCCATACAACGCCCAGGATGGCTCAATCATTCGCCCATGAAAAAGGCGACCCGAAGGCCGCCTTTCGCAAAGCATAGATCGGCTTACTTGAGACCAGCAGCCGCCCGCAACGCTGCAGCCTTGTGGCTGCGCCGCAAGTCCCACGGGTCGCCGACGCGACCGCGTGCCTTACAGGCCCGCCGCTGCACGCAGCGCTTGTGCCTTGTCGGTACGTTGGTCTCCTCTCACATCGCTGCGCGATATGAGTGTCGCCCACGCACGGATACCGCGCTGCCGCGCGGCGGCCTTACAGGCCGGCAGCAGCCCGGAGGGCCGCTGCTTTGTGGCTGCGCCGCAAGTCCCAAGGGTCGCTGACGCGACCGCGTGCCTTACAGGCCCGCCGCTGCACGCAGCGCTTGTGCCTTGTCCGTACGTTGGTCTCCTCTCACATCGCTTCGCGATATGAGTGTCGCCCACGTACCGACACCGCGCTGTCGCGCGGCGGCCTTACAGGCCGGCTGCCGCCTTGAGGGCAGCAGCTTTGTGGCTGCGCCGCAAGTCCCAAGGGTCGCTGACGCGACCGCGTGCCTTACAGGCCCGCCGCTGCCCGCAGCGCTTGTGCCTTGTCAGTACCTTGGTCTCCTCTCACATCGCTGCGCGATATGAGTGTCGCCCACGCACGGATACCGCGCTATCGCGCGGCGGCCTTACAGGCCGGCAGCAGCCCGGAGGGCCGCTGCTTTATCCGTGCGTTCCCAAGTGAACTCAGGCTCTTCACGCCCGAAGTGACCATAAGCCGCCGTCTTCTCATAGATCGGACGCAGCAGGTCGAGCATCTGGATGATGCCCTTGGGGCGCAGGTCGAAGTGTTCGTTGACGAGCGCCGACAGCTTGTCGTCAGGGATGACGCCGGTGCCTTCGGTGTAGACGGTGACGTTCATCGGGCGGGCCACGCCGATGGCGTAGGCCACCTGGATCTGGCATTGCTTGGCCAGGCCGGCGGCCACGATGTTCTTGGCCACGTAGCGGGCGGCGTAGGCGGCCGAGCGGTCGACCTTGGAGGGGTCTTTGCCCGAGAACGCGCCACCACCGTGCGGGCAGGCGCCGCCGTAGGTGTCGACGATGATCTTGCGGCCGGTGAGGCCGCAGTCGCCTTGCGGGCCGCCGATGACGAAGCGACCGGTCGGGTTGATCAGGTACTTGGTGTCCTTGAGCCACTCTTTCGGCAGCACCGGCTTGATGATCTCTTCGATGATGGCTTCGGTGAACGAGGCCTTCATCTTGTGCGAGGTTTCGCTCTGGTCAGGGTGGTGCTGGGTGGACAGCACGACCGTGTCGATGGAGTGCGGCTTGCCATCGACATAGCGCATGGTGACCTGGCTCTTGGCGTCCGGGCGCAGGAAGGGCAGGCGGCCGTCTTTGCGCAGCTGGGCTTGGCGCTCGACCAGACGGTGAGCGTAGTAGATGGGCGCTGGCATCAGCTCGGGCGTTTCGTCGCAGGCATAGCCGAACATCAGGCCTTGGTCGCCGGCGCCGATGTTGAGGTGGTCGTCGGACGCGTGGTCCACACCCTGGGCGATGTCGTTGCTCTGCTTGTCGTAGCAGACCATCACCGCACAGCCCTTGTAGTCGATGCCGTACTCGGTGTTGTCGTAGCCGATGCGCTTGATGGTGTCGCGCGCGATCTGGATGTAGTCGACGTGGGCGTTGGTGGTGATTTCACCGGCCAGCACAACGAGACCGGTGTTGGTCAGCGTCTCGGCGGCCACGCGCGAACGCGGGTCTTGCTTGAAGATGGCGTCGAGAATGGCATCGGAGATCTGGTCGGCGACCTTGTCGGGGTGGCCTTCAGAGACGGATTCAGACGTGAAGAGGAAATCGTTGGACACTCTTAAACTCCAGGGTTCAGGTTGCAAAGGGCGTTGCCGTGCTGACCGAGGTTCAGAGGAGCGGCGAACGCTTTAGCAGAATTTGGAAAACAGAAACAGCACACAGGAAGACCCATGGCGCTGGCACTGCCCGGCAGCTGAGGCCGAGGCCCTGGCTGCATCGCCCTGCAAGTAGTTCATAACTCGGCGATGGCGCCATTATAGAAACGATGTTGACCCTCTTTCAATGGCTCTCTGTCCTCCCTTTGAGGGCATTGCACACACTCGGCGCCCTGCTGGGCTGGCTCACCTACGCCGCCTCACCGAGCTACCGCAAGCGCTTGGCAGCCAACGCCGCGCAGGCGGGGGTGCCCCGGGCGCAATGGCGGGGTGCCGTGGCCTCGGCCGGGCGCATGGTGGCCGAGCTGCCGTTCCTGTGGATGCGTCCGGCCGACAAGCCCATCCTGCCGCTGGTGCGCTTCGAGGGCGAGGCCTTGCTCGAAAACGCCATCCAGCAAGGCAAGGGCGTGTTGATCCTCACCCCCCACATGGGCTCGTTCGAGGTCACGGCCCAGGCCATCGCCGAGCGCTTCGGCCGCCTGCAGCCCATCACCGTGCTCTACCGCCCGGCCCGCCAGCCGTGGCTGCAGGGGCTGGTCAAGACATCCCGCGAGCGGCCGCAGCTGCTGGCCGCGCCGGCCACGCTGTCGGGCGTGCGGCAGATGATCCGCGCGCTGCGCAAGGGTGAGATGGTCGGCCTGCTGCCCGACCAAGTGCCGCCCGACGGCATGGGCATCTGGGCGCCGTTTTTCGGCCGCGAGGCCTACACCATGACACTCGCTGCCCGCCTGGTGCAGCAGACCGGTGCGGCCTTGCTGCTCACCTGGGGCGAGCGCCTGCCGCGCGGCGAGGGGTATGTGCAACGCTTCTTCGAATTTCCGGGCGAGCTGCCGGCAGATGCCGCAGAATCCGCCGCGTTGATCAACCGCGCGATGGAGCGGCTGATCCTGCAGTGCCCGCAGCAGTACCTGTGGGCCTACAACCGCTACAAGGCACCCCGGGCCCAGCCGGCGGCTGCCGCGGATCAACCATCGGTGAAGGAGTAGGGTTTGGGCGCTCGCCTGTTGTTGGGCTTGATGTGGTTGCTGCAGTGCCTGCCGCTGCCGCTGCTGGCCGCGCTCGGCTCCGGCGTGGGCCGCCTGCTGTGGCTGCTCGGCCGCTCGCGCCGCCGCATCGCGCTGCGCAACCTCGAACTCTGCTTCCCCGACAAGACCGAAGCCGAACGCGAAGCCCTGGGCCGCGAACATTTCCGCTGGCTCGGCCGCAGCATCCTCGAGCGCAGCCTGCTGTGGTTCGCCTCGGCCGAGCGCCTGAAGCGCCTCATCACGGTCGAGGGCGACGTGAAGCTGGCCGAACGCAGCGAGCGCCCCGTCATGTGGCTCGTGCCGCACTTCATGGGGCTCGATGTGGCGGGCGTGGCCACGCTGCTGTACCAGAACCGCATGGCCTGCTCGATGTACCAGGCCCAAAGCAACCCCGACATCGACGCCGTC
>JBEGTX010000025.1:0-18216 GCA_041179165.1 Pseudomonadota bacterium
CGAGGACAGTTTTTGCCGGATTTGCAGGCCCATAGCCCCGCTATGGGACAAAAAGACGGTGAAAAATGGACCCCTGCGGTCGATTTGCAGCCGACGCTTTCCAAGTCCGACAGGCTCCTAGCAAGCCGGTGGTTGCGCCACCGGCTTGCGGCGAGGCTGCCTGTTGCCGAACTGGCTCGGCGCACAAACGCGCACGCCACTGCGCACGCGTTTGGCGCGCGAGGGTGTCCTCTGGCAGCACATCGTCCGTTCGGCCTGGAGCCCACGAGCACATGAGCCGGGGTGGCAAACCGCAGGCGCCCGACTGCGTCCAGAACCTTCCCGTTCACTGCCACGGGCCTGGCGCCCGCCTCCCACGCACGAGCTGGCCGGGAAATTGCTCGTGCCACTCGGGGTCGGCCTCGGTTGCTGCAAGAGGTGCAGCGCGAAGACGTGACACCACCTGACTCGGCAGCCGCGCCAACCCATGGCGCTCGACCAAGGAGCTTTCATGCGCGCATCCACCTTCGCGATGGCCCTCACGCTGGGTCTGGCGCTGGCCGCGGCCGCCGTTTGCGTGGCGGCCGGCGAGCCCAGCGTGAGCATCCGTTTCCCGAACCACGGAAAGTATGCCAATGCAGGCGAAGGCCAGCGCGACGTGCGTCAGACTGAAACCGCGCTGTCCGCTCACCTCGAGCAACTCGCACTGAAGGCGCTCGCGGCGGACACCCAGGTGAACATCGAGGTTCTCGACATCGACCTGGCGGGGCGAATTTCCATGCGTCAACTCCCTGTTGGCGTGCGCGTGCTCGATGGCCGCACCGACTGGCCGCGCATCGAACTGCGTTACACGCTGACCGCCGGCGACGGCACGGTGTCTCGTGGCCAGGAGTCTTTCATCGAACCCACCTACCTGCAGCGACAACTGAGCGCGTCGAGCGATCCACTGCGTCACGAGAAGCGGCTGCTGCGCGATTGGTTCAGGCAGCGGTTTCCCGCGCAGGCGACAGCACGGCGCTGAGCGACACGCGCACGACACGCGAACCACAGGCTCGGCACAGACGATCTCACCCATAAAAAAGACCATGGCCGCCTCTCGGCGGTCATGGTCTCCCGGCTTGTTCCAGCCGTCCTCCCTGAACGGAGTCAGGCAGCATCAGCATCCGCTGCTGCCGCCCGCTCCAGCCTCAGTTCACTTGAATCGCCACTTCCTTCTCTGCCGTGCTGTTGGTGTGCTTGCACACCAGGTAGATCGTTTTCGGCGCGGTCGGCGTGTCGAGGTACACCTCGGCGCTGTGGGTCAGACCGTTGGCACTCTTGGTCAGGAAGTCGTAGAGGTAGGCAAACGGCATCCCGGCCGACCAGGCCGATCCGCACGTCGCGGGCAGGTTGGTGGTGGCCGTGTAGGTCACCTTGTAGCTGTCGCGTGTGACGGGTCCCACGGCGATGGTGAGTGGGCTCGGCGTCGGCGTCGGCGTCGGCGTCGGATTGGGGTTCGGGTTCGGGTTCGGTGTGGTGGGTGTTGTCGCCAGCTCGACCAGGGCGTTCGCCGGAATTTCGACGGTGTAGGTGTCGACGTCCGTCGCACTGTTGACCTGCCAATTGGAGTTGAACGTGATGCGCGTGAAGTCGCGGTTGACGGAGGCCGTCGGGGCGGTGTTCTCGCCGGCATACGCGGTGCGATGGAAAGCCAGGTTGTAGACAGTCGGGTTCGCCTTGATCTGCACGGCCATCACCTTTTCCTGCATCCACTGTGCACCATAGCTGTCCGCATTGCGGACCTGGGTCGTCATGACGATCCAGCCCGGCTTGTTGAATGCCTTGCCTGAGAAATGCGCGGCCGTACGAACGCCCGTCATCAAGGTGGTGCGCTCGCCGGTGCTCAACTTGGTCGAGTAGACATCGCCGTAGGAGGTCGAGTCGATGTAGACGAGAACGTCGTTGCCGTCAGCATCAAGCGCCAGATCGGAATGCTCCGACTTGTGAAACACCTTGCGGGGCTGGGTCATGTTGCGTGAATAGACCGTCTCACCTAAAGATCCTTCGCTCGAGACCACGCAGTAATTCCCGGTGGGGCTCATGCTCACATGGTCAGGGACCTCGCCGTTCAGCGGAATGGAGCCGAGGATGGTGTCGGTGTCGCGGTCCCAGGTGAACACACCGAGAGAACCCCAGTTGCCGCCTGTCGTGTGGACCGCATCCCGCACCATGTAGCACCAGTAGCGCCCATCTCGAGAGGGCGAACCTTCGGCGCGTGTGTAAACGTTGGTCGGCGTGGCATTGGGAAAGAGCGCCTGCAGCCTGGCGCGGAAGTCACCCACGACACGAACCGTGCCCGTCACCACGTTCATTTCCTTCTGCTGCATTTCGCTGCCGTAGGAGGGCATCAAGTAGATCAGGTCCGGGTTGGTGGGGTGCCACTGAATCTCGGGGTCGCGGTCGAAGCTTGGCAGCTTCTTGACCACCGCGTGGGTGTTGGCGTCATAGATGTAGAAGAACCCGTCAGCCGACACGATGAGCTGCCGGGTGTTGTCGGCATTGAACATCTGGCGACGCGAGTATTCGGTGCGGGCATAACCGATCAGGCCGTCGGCCGCATGGTTCGTGGCCCGTGTGAGGCAGGTTCCGAAGTTGGGCTCTGCGAACGAGGCTCCCTTGGCCGGCTTGGCAAGCGGCGCGAAGTTGACGACCGTACGGTCCGCGTTGAGCGCGAACCCTGGACGTGCGGCATAGAAGCTCGCACACGAGGGGCTCAGGCCTGCAGTGACCACAGGTGCTGCAGGCACCGTGAAGCGAAGCGCCCCATTCCACAGCATGCCTCGCTGCCCAGGCAGCACATCGATGCCGTCGAAGGCTTGCGCGCCCACACCGCGATCAAGCGTCACGCCAGCGTCGGTCGGCAGCATCGCGGTACCGTTCACGGTGACCGAGTGCACGCTCAGGTTGCGGTCTTCGCCGTTGTTGTTGAGGTCGTTGTTGAAGACCACATCGAGCCTGTCGCCTGCGGCAATGGCCGGCACTGTGAAGCTGTAGTCCTGCGCGGAAGACGCGCGCACTTCGACGCTGGCCACCACGGTGCCATTCACGCGCAGCTGCATCAGCGGGCCGACATTGAGGGCGAGTGTGGCGGCGGCGCGCACGATGAGGTTGGGCCCGCTGGGGTCCGCCATCAAGGCGAAGTTCGGCGTCTGAGTGGCCGCGAGGGCGCGCGCGCTGTCGGAGGGCGCCGCGCCTGAAGGCGCGTCATTGCCCGTGCTGTTCCCGTTTCCGCCGCCGCAGGCCGCAAGGGCCAGCAAGGCCGAGGCCTGCGCCGCGGCCACGGCAAAGCGTGTCAATGTCATGTTCATTGGTTCATCCCCTGGTTCTGATTGGTTGGATCACTGGTGGCGCCATGGCCTCCCACCGGCGCCCGTCGCTCTCCGTAAGAAAGAAGCGAAAAACGGGGACTCGAGAGCTCAAGGCGTTTCACTCGGAAACAAACTCGGGTCAACCCGAGGCGGTGACGATGCCGTCAAGTCCCCAGCAACGCGCGCAGCATCGGGACCTGCCACGAGCCCGTGGTGGGATCGACCAGGCCGAACTCGGACCTGAAGTCGCCATAAGACCAGGACAGCCCGCGCTCCTCCGCCGCTTGTCGGGTGAGCCTGGCATGGTGGGCGCGCCAGGCCACGGGGATGCGCTGATGGGAAACGACACCCCGCACCCACACGGGATGGCGGTACGTGATGGACCACGTTTTGGCCAGCTCCAGGGGCAGTGCCATCAGCTGGATTTCCTGCGGCGAGCAGCAGGTGCCACCGCGCAGCGATTCGCGGCCCTCATCGCCAGGCAAGCCCTGACGGGTGAAGCGAAACGGCTCGACGTGCGTCACGCCCACGATCAGGTGCTCATCGTCAGGCAGCTTCATCTGCGACAGGCCGATTGGATCGTCCCACCCGATCACAAGCACACGCGCCGGATCGCGCGCTCGAATGGCCTGGACGGTCTTGGCCAGCAGATCGTTCTTGAGGGTCGGCGACAAGTGCGCCTCGAACGACAGCTCAAAGAGCAGGCGGTCGGATCGCCCGGCCCAGCGCCTGGTCTGCTGCAGCCAGAACGACACCCATGGCTCGGGTCCAGCCGCGCGCGGGGTCCCCTCACCCGGTTTGAACCCCGCATCACCGAAACGAGGCGCGTCGTCATGCGCATCCAGCACCACCACCAGCCCTCTTGAGAGCAGCGCCACGAGCAGGCTGTCCAGCCGTTCCAGACGGGCCGCTGCCTCCTCAGCCTGGGGCGTGATGCGTCGTGCCTGCATCCCCTTGGCCGATGGCGTGTCGCGCGCATGGAGGTCGAGCAGACTGCGCCGCACGGACACGCGCACACTTTTGAAGCCACCCCGAAAAATCCTGTCGGCGATGCGCACAGGATCACGGCGCGCGTCCGGCGCGCCTTGTGGCGGATCCACGTCTGCGGTCATGCCAACACCCCTCGACAAGGCGGCCGCGGTCGCCCATGCCTGCCGAGAGCTCCCTGCCGCCACTCCCAGAGGCGGAGCATCGTCGACAGGCGAGCGTGCCCACGCAGGCGCGGCATATACCAGCGCTGCACACAGCGCTGACCCAGCAAACCAGCGGCAAGCGCTTTGCATCATGGGCCGAGCAAGGCATCCAGCAGGCTGCGATGCCACTGGCGCTTGACCACGTCGTACAGGCCCGAATCGAGCGGTGGCTCGACCACATTGAAGTTAGCGGCGAAGTCGGCATGGGCCCATGAGATCCCACGGGCCTCAGCCGCATCCCGCATCGCCCTCAGATAGCGGGCACGGGAGGCCATCGGCGCCGTGCTGACCGCACCGAACGATCCCATCCAGACGGGGTAGCCGTGGGCTTCGGACCAGGCCTGTGCACGGTCGAGGTTCTGGGCCAGCGCCTGCAGCTGCGACGCATCACAGCAGTCTGTGCCCAGCCAGGCATCAGCCCCCGCCACCCAAGGCGAGCCCTGACTCGTGAAGCGCCGCGGCTCGCGGTTGTGAAATGCAACGATCAGATGAGGGTCCCGAGGCAATACCAGCAACGGCAGGTTCCGGGCCTCATTCGACATGGCGCCGATCACGACGACGCGCTCCGGATTACTCCGCCGCACTTCGGCGAGCGCGGCTGCAGACAGTTCGTTCCACGCGTGTGCGTCACCTCGTGGCGCGTTGTAGAGCTCGAAGATCAAGCGGGGTGAGCGCTGGGCATGGCGTTCGGCCAATTGCCGCCACAAGCGCAGGAAGCGCGGGCGAACCACGGCCGCGGCAACAAGCGCTTCACCCTCCTCCGGCGGCTGGCCGTCGAGCTGGCTGTAGAAGCTGACGTTCATCACCACGTTCAACTGCCTCGCGAGCAAGGCGTCGATGATCCGGTCGATGCGGGCCGCAAAGGCCTCATCGAGCCGTGCGTCGGCGCCCGTGGCCGCATGGTTGCTCCAGCGAACCGACAGGCGCACCGTGCGAAACCCGGCCTTGGCCAGGACATCGGTCCAGCGGTCATCCATGCGCAGCCCCCAATCGCCTTCACGCGGCGCGGCATACACAGCCAGGTTGATGCCCCGCGACAGGGCGGCAGCACTCGCCCACGCGTGGCGCGATGCGCCCGGGCCAGAGCCCAAGGGCAATGACGAACCTGGCGCAGACGCCGCCGCCAGTGCCGATGGCATCGGAGCGGCCCGGGCCCCAGACACACCGAGCACCACGGCGGCAGCGAACAGCAGCCTCAGCAGCAACCGCAACAAGATGCGAATGGCAGGTGTCATCCCCATGCCCTCACCTCGCGGGACAGGTCTTGAGCACCTGCCGCATCTCGAGCAACTGGGCGCCGTCAGGTGCCAGGGTGTCGCCAGGCCAGCGGGGTGTCCACGCCTCTTGCAGCTGCAAGCTCAGGCGAAACTGTTCGCAGCCGGCAGCCCATTCCTTGGGCATGGGCTCATCGCGCGTTCGAGGTGACACCGGTGCGCTCGCGAACAGCGCCTTGCCCCACGCATGCCGGGCCTGCGCCTGCTGAAGCGCATCGCTGGTGCGACGAGAAGCGGTTGACACGGCGGGCTCGAACGACGACACCGCGTCGGCCGCTGCTTGAGCCGCGCCGATGTGGTCTCCGGACGCCAGCAGCAACGGGCTCAACCAGGCTGACAGCTGGGCGAACTGTCGCTTCACAGACGGCCAAGCGGCGTGGGATCGCCACATCGAACGCGCCCCATCGCGGGCTTGCACGCCATGCCGCAAGGCCTCGGGCACAGCCCCTTGCCTCATCAGGGCCTCGGAGAGATGCTGCTGCGCCAGCACGAGGTCCAGCGCCACACCGGGCTGCAGCTGCTGAGAGGGCTTCAACCCCATGAGCAAAGCCACGGCCTGCCGCAACGCTTCGACCGGATCTGCCCCCAGCCGATTGTCGGGCGCATCGGCCGCCATCTGGTGCTGGGCACTGCGCACCCGCGCCGCAGCCAAGGCTTGCGTCACGCCCGCATCCTCTGGCTGCTCGACATGCAAGGCCTGCAGCGGCTTCATCGACGCGAGCAGCACCTCGGCCATCGACGCATCGCTGCCGTCGATCGGCAGCGCCTGGGCAAGGTGAAGCTGCACGATGGCCATCAGACGGCGGTCCCCAGGATGGGTGGAGCCGGCAGGGTCAAGCAGCCGAACGTCAGCCCATGAAAGGCGTGCCGTCGCGGCCGCTTCGTCCGCTCGTCCCTGCACACCGAGCAGCCGTGCCCATGCCGCGCGTGCCTGTGCCCGCAACAGGCGCAAGGCCCGTTCGGCCTGAGGTGGGGGATGGCGCTGCAGCGCCAGATCCAACTCGGCGACTGCGGTGGCGAGGGTCTGCACCGCGGCGTCCGCGTCCCCCCGATGAACCCCGTCCGGCCCGCCCTGCCACTGAGCCACATCCAAACGGGCCCGTCCCAGCGCTTCAGCGAACGCAACGTCCTCAACACCTTGCGCACGCCAGCCCGCCATCTCGGCCTGATGGACCTCGAGCAGCGACAACACCCTGGCCGCGATGGCAGGGCCATCGTCTTCACCGCCAAGGGACGGGCTGTTGCGCGCGAGCGAATCGAGCGAGGCCTGGAACAGGCCATGCTGCTTCGCCAGCGTCTCGCGTGCCAACTGAGCCTGCCGTGCGGCCTCCTCGCGAGCGTGATGCACGAGGCTCAGGCCCACAGCAGCGGCCAGCGTGAGCACCGCCAACGAAGCCACCAGCACCCGCCTCTGCCGTGCCATCGCGAGGCCTCGATGCACCCATTGCCACCGGGCCATCACGGGAACGCCTTGCTCGTGGCGATGCAGGTCGTCCGACAATTCGCGAGCGCTGGCATAGCGGCGTGCGGGCTCTTTCTGCAGAGCCTTCATCACCACGGCGTCGAGTTCACGGCCCAGGGACCTGGCCTGCGGCCCACCCATGATCTGACTCGGTGGCACGGGCGTGATTTCACAGATGGCCTTGCGCAGGTCGAGATCGTCACCGGCCGTGCTCAAGCGGTAGGGGCTGCGATCGGTCAGCAGCTGATACAGCAGCACGCCCAGTGCATAGACATCGCTCGATGGAGTGATCACCTGGCCGCGCACCTGTTCGGGACTGGCGCAGCCCAGCGTCATCACCCGTTCCGCCGTGACGGTGTGCTCGCCCGCCGCAGGGAGCTGCTGCAGGTTCTTGGCAATGCCGAAGTCCACGAGCTTGACCACGCCACGCTCGGTGACCAGCACGTTGCCACACTTCAGATCGCGGTGAACGACGCCGCGCTGATGGGCATGCTGAACCACATCGCACAGCGTGCAGAACAGCGCGATGCGTTGTGCCACGGACAGTGCGTGTCGCGTGCAGTAAAGATCGATGGGCTCGCCGTCTACCAGTTCCATCACGAAATAGGGCACGCCGTCGGCAATGCCGCCGTCGAGCAAGCGGGCGAGATTCGGGTGGTCGAGCTTGGCGAGCATCTGCCGTTCCGCCAGAAAGCGCTGAGCCAGCGACGGGGGCATGAAACCGTCGCGCATGAACTTCACGGCCACCGGCTCCGCAGTCCCCACCATGCGCTGCGCACGGTACACCTGCCCCATGCCGCCCCGCGCAATGAGGGAGGCCAAACGATAGCCGCCCACCTCGCGGCCCGTCCAGGGGTCGGCACGCTCGGCGCCGATGGCCTCCTTCACGAAGGCCGCGGTGCCGCCATCGAGCAGCGCGTGGTCCGCCCGATCGGCGGCACGCAGGGCCTGCAATTCCAGCAGCTCATGCGGATCGGCCGCATGGCGCTCGACGAACGCCTGCTGCGCTGCCTCAGGCAATTGCAGCGCATCCCCCAGGATGGCCTTGATGCGCTGCCAACGCGCGGCCTGCTCGACGTCGCTCAACTCCACGGCGTCAGTCGGATCCCAGTTCACGCAGCAGCCAGGCGCGCGCCGTGGACCACTCCCGCTTGACCGTGGCCTCGGACACGCTCAGGGCGTCGGCAGTCTGCTCGACAGAGAGCCCGCCGAAGAACCGAAGTTCGACCACACGCCCCTGGCGCGGATCGAGCGCCTCCAGGCGCAGCAGTGCCTGATCGAGCTGAAGCAGGCTTTGCCAATGGTCGCTGGAGGGGCAGGTCAGCTCTTCACCGTCGGAGTCAGCCTGGAGGACTTCGATGCTTTGATCGGCCACACCTTGGCCGCGCTTGGCCGCATCGCGCTGACGCGCGTGCTCCACCAGAATGCGGCGCATCAGGGTCGACATCCAGCCCAGAAACTGATGCCTGGAAGCCCAGCGCATGCCACGCTGCTCGCCCAGCCGCATGAAGGCTTCGTGAACGAGCGCCGTGGTCTGCAGCACGTGGTTGTCGCGCTCTCCCTGCATCTGCCGCCGCGCCATGCGCTTCAGATCGACATAGACCAGTGGGATCACCTTGTCGAGCGACTGGACACAGCCCTGAGACCAGGAGTTCAGCAGCTGGGTGATCGTGTCTGGCGAAGCGAGCGAGGACATGGGAGCCCGTGTGTGTTGGCGCGAGCAGAGAGTGGGTCATCATACTATTTGAACTTCTCCACAGGGCGCAGCACCTGCCCGAGTACGCCCGCCCCGCGCAGGCCCATGCTGGGTGCGATACAGTGAACGTCGCCGTCCCAGCAGCGCTGCTGAACATCCAGCAGCAGAATTGCTTCCAGCCGCTGTGGTGGCATGTTGAATCTGGGTATGCGACTTGCGATGTCCAGAGTGCCCATGCTTTCGCGTCACGGTGTGCCGCAACGCGACGAGTAGTTTTCCATCTTCGCTTCCCGGGTCTCCATCCGTCCCGCTGTCCTGTGTTCTGCTGTCAAGCTGCCTCCCACCTCACGAGACCCCTCATGCCCCAGATGCTGCCTGTCTCTTCCGCCCCCTCCCCCTGTATGGCTTCGGGTTCACCACACCGCATCCGCTGGTCTGCTGCCCTGGCCATCGCCGTGTGCAGCCTCGCGGCGAATCCGGCCATCGGACAATCTGCACAGACCCCGGCGGCTGTGGCCGGCACCCCTCAGGCGTATGCCCTCCCCGACTTCAGCTCGCTGGTCGAGCAGGTCGGTCCTGCCGTGGTCAACATCCGCACCACGCAGCGCGCCAAGCCCACGGGCGAAGACGCCGAAATGAACGATGAAGCGCGCGAGCTTTTCCGCCGCTTCTTCGGCGTGCCACCGCCCAACGCAGCGCCTCGCCGCGGCACGCCTCAAACCCCTGACGACGAACAAGTCCAGCGCGGCGTGGGCTCGGGCTTCATCGTCAGCGCCGACGGGGTCATCCTGACCAACGCCCATGTGGTCGACGGCGCCGACGAGGTCTATGTGCGCTTGCCCGACAAACGCGAGTTCAAGGCCAAGGTGCTGGGTGCCGACAAACGCAGCGACGTGGCCGTGGTCAAGATCGAGGCCACCAACCTGCCCAGCGTTCGCTTTGGCGACAACAGCAAGCTGAAGGTGGGTGAATGGGTGATCGCGATCGGCTCGCCCTTCAACCTCGACAACAGCGTGACCGCCGGCATCGTGAGCGCCAAGGCCCGTGACACCGGCGACCTCGTGCCCCTCATTCAGACCGATGTCGCGATCAATCCCGGCAACTCGGGCGGACCGCTCATCAACTTGCGCGGCGAAGTCGTGGGCATCAACTCTCAGATCTACAGCCGCTCCGGGGGCTACATGGGAATCTCGTTCGCCATTCCCGGTGACGAGGCCTTGCGCATTGCCACCCAATTGCGTGCCACGGGGCGTGTGGAGCGAGGTCGCCTCGGGGTTCGCATCGGCGAAGTCACCCCTGAGGTGGCCGAGGCGCTGGGCCTCCCGCGTGCCGCCGGCGCGCTGGTTCGCGGCGCAGAAGAAGGTGGGCCGGCCGAGAAGGCGGGCATCACGGGCGGCGACATCATCACCCGCTTCAACGACCAGCCGATCGAGAAGTGGACCGACCTGCCTCGCGTGGTCAGCCAGGCGAAGCCCGGCACCCAGGGCCGCCTTCAGGTCCTGAGAAACGGTGCTTACCGCGACATCGCCATCGCCATTGCGCCCCAAGAACCAGAGGCCGGGGCCACCAAGAAAGAAGCACCTGCCGCGCCGCCGGCGCCCAAGGGGCATGCAGGCACCTTGGGTCTCAAAGTGAGTGACATCCCGGACGCCGACAAGCGCAAGCTCAAGTTGGCCGACGGCGTTCGCGTCGATGCCGTGGAAGGAGTGGTCGCCCGTGTCGGCCTGCGCGAGGGAGACATCCTCATCGGCGTGGCGAACCAGACAGTGACCAGTGCCAAACAGCTCGAAGCCTTGCTCGCCCGGGCCGACCGCAGCAAGCCGCTTGCGTTGCTGGTGCGCCGCGGTGACCTCACACAGTACGCCATCGTGCGTCCGAGCAGATAAGCCACGCGCCTTGCTTTTGAAGCGCCAGAGGTCTGCGGACCCTGGCGCTTTTTTCTTTGTTCTCTTTGGCGAGGCCCGTGGCCCGGGCCCCGCGGCCGTGAAAGATCGGCTCGGCGCATGTTCGTAAGAACGCCCCGCGCACCGCTCGGTGCAGGGGCCTTGTGTTTGCAGGCGAAGCGATTCAGGTCGCTGTGGACTCTCGACGGATCAAGGCAGACAGCAAGGCCAACTGCTGGCTTTGCAGGCCTAGCAGCTCCTGCCACTGCGTGTCACGCAAGGCATCGAGCTTGTCGTGCAACAGCATGATTTCCAGCTCGGACTTGAGATTGACTTCGTAGTCGTGCTCTGCGGTGATCCGGTCCTTTTGAGATTGCCGATTCTGAGACATCAGGATGATGGGAGCCTGGATCGCTGCCAGCATCGACAGAAACAGATTGAGCAAGATGTAGGGGTAGGGATCGAAGGCGTGGCGGCCT
This sequence comes from Pseudomonadota bacterium, assembly GCA_041179165.1. Lineage (GTDB taxonomy): Bacteria > Pseudomonadota > Gammaproteobacteria > Burkholderiales > Burkholderiaceae_C > Rhizobacter. Next base: position 11,314 of record JBEGTX010000025.1, read on the forward strand.
CCGACCAGCAAGATGGCATTGACCGCCACCCACCCCACCATCACGGTGGCGAACAAGCCTACGAAGGTCCACGACCCGCCGAACTTCGCCACCCCATCGGCCGCCCGCTGCCCGAAGCTGGCAGGCGTGTCGAGTTCCTTGGCGACGTTGCGAGCCACATGGGTCCTGCGCGCCATGTGTGCAGCGACATTGAGGGCAGCCTGGTCAGGCTCAGCCTGCGGCGCTGGTGAGGCGTGGGGATGGTGGTTCGTCATGGACATTCTTTCAGCAGGCCACGCCCTGCAATGTGACCGAGGGGAACCGTGGCCTTCTGCGTCCGATGGTACGCCCCCGGCATACGCCCTTCATCCATGGCTGCTATGGCCGAGAGCCGCCTGCCGGCTCTGAGAGGGAGGGCGGGCCCACGCGACGCTTCGCATAGCGCCGCGCCATCAGCGAACACACGAACAGCTGAATCTGGTGATAGAAGATGATGGGCAGCACCAGCAGACCCAGTGCCGGGTCGCCGCCGAAGAGCAGGCGCGCCATCGGAATGCCCGAAGCCAGGCTCTTTTTCGAGCCGCAGAACACGGCCACGATTTCGTCGGTCACGGGCAGGCCCATCCAACGCGCCACGACACGGGTGAACCACAGCATCGGCAGCAGGAAGAGCAGCACCCCTGCGAGCGCCATGCCGATGAGGGCGATGCCGTACTTGCTCCACAGACCGTCGGCCACCGAATCACTGAACGAGCTCCACACGAGCAACAGGATCATGGCGCGGTCCAGCGCCATCGTGCGCGAGTGGATCCGCTGGAACCATGCGCCCAGCCAGGGCCGCAGCAGTTGGCCCGCCACGAATGGCAGCAGCAGCATGAGCGCCACCTTGCGCATGGTGTCCCACAGGTCCATGCTGTGGCCGGTGCCACCCGCCTGGCCGAAGACCAGGCTTGCGAGCAAAGGGGTCAGGATCACACCGAGCAAGGTCGACAACGTGGCGTTCAGCATGGCCGCCGCCACGTTGCCGCCGGCCACCCCCGTCAAGGCGACCGACGATGACAAGGTCGACGGCAGCACCGCGAGGAAGAAGAAACCCAGCACGAGTTCGTGCGGCACATGCGCCCCGACCACGCGGCTCAGCAGCCACCACCACAGTGGAAACGCTGCAAACGTGCAGAGCTGAACCAACAGGTGCAAGCGCCAGCGGGACGCCCCCTCACGAAGCCGCTCGGTCGACAGGCCCATGCCGTGCAGAAAGAACACGATCACGATGCCCACGTTGCCGATCAGGTCCAGGTGAAACACACCGCCGGTGCGCCCCAGCTGCGGCGCTACCGACGCCAAGGCCACGGCCGCGATGATCCCGATCAGGAACCAATCGGCAGCGCCGCGGTGGGAGGAACGGGGGGTGGGTCTCATCGGGCGGAGGGTTCATCGGCAAGGCAAGCCGAGAGCGTACAGCGACGTGGCCGCCCGATCATCGCGCTGTGCTCGCGCACTGCGTCATTCTTCTTCACGCCAAACCTTCGGCTTGCCACCAGCCCACCACACCAGCGGCCTCCTTGGTGCGACACGAACCACCGATACACTCTCCTCCCTGGGCACGGCGCCGGCCCGTGCGCTGCCGCCGAAGCCCCGCCCCAGCGAATCCATCCATGTCACCTCGTTCAAGAAAGATCGTCCGCGTCGCGGCATTCACCGCTGGCGCCTTGCTGCTGGTTTATCTGCTGCTGGGCTGGTTCGCTTTCGAGCCGCTGGTGCGCTGGGCGGCGCCCAAGCTCATTGCAGAGAAGTCGGGCCGCACGCTGACCATCGAGCAAGCGCGCTTCAACCCACTGCGGCTGACGGTGGACGTGCGAGGTGTCCAGCTTCAAGAAGCGGACGGCCGCAAGCTGCTGAGCCTGAACGAGTTGTTCGTGGACTTCGAGCTGTGGAGCCTGTTCAAACACGCCTATGTGTTCGAGCAACTTCGGGTGAGCCAACCTGTGTTGCACGTCGAGCTCCAGCCGGGGGGGCGCATCAACTGGCTCGACTTCGTCGATGCGTTCGCCAGCGCCGATGCTGCGCCGGCGCCGTCTGATGCGGCACTGCCGCGGCTGCAGATCCGCCATGCCATTTTTGAAGGCGGGCTGATCGAGCTGGCCGACCGCCAGGTGGCGGGTGAATTCCGCACCCGCGTCGAGCCCCTCAACGCTCGCCTCGAAAACCTGTCGACGCTGCCTGAAGACCGCGGCGACCACACGCTGTCGGCCAGGACCGGCATCGGTGCCACCGTGCAATGGAAGGGTCGGCTGGGCCTGAATCCTCTCGTCGCCACAGGCGATGTCATCGTTGAAGGGGTGGAGCTGGAGCGCTTGTGGCCCTACCTCAAAGACCGCCTGGCCACGCAGCCCCCGAAGGGATCGGCCTCGCTTTCGCTGTCGTATGCAGCCAGCTATGCCGACCGCCAGTTCAACCTGACGCTCGACAAGGTCGATGCGCAGCTGGACAAGCTCCAGCTGCAAGGGATCAGCGATGCCAGCCCTGCCGTCTCACTGGGATCGGTGAAGCTCGTGGGAGGCCGCTTCGACCTCGCCAAGCACGAGGCCCGGGTGCGCAGCCTGTCACTCGATGGCGGCAAGCTGGCGCTGGAGCTCGATGCCCAAGGAAACCCGCAGTTCCTGGGCTGGCTGAAAGCACCACCCGTTGCCGCAGCCGCATCGACCCCGGGCCAAGCATCTGCATCGTCCGCACCCGCAGCCTCCTCCCCCCTGCCGCGCCCAGGGAACGGCACGCCCTGGCGTGTGGCGGTCGATGAGGTGGGCGTGCAGAACCTGGCCTTGGGGCTTGTCGACAAAGGGTTCAAGAGCCCCCTCACGGTCGAAGCAGGAGAACTCAAGTTGCACTTCGCGGCTCGCGCCGAACTGGGCGGCGCACTGCCCCAGGCCGTGATCGAGCACCTCGAGTTGCAGGTGAGCCAACTGTCAGTGGCCAGTGGCGACAAGGCCCAGCGGCAGGAATGGCTGAGCCTCCCCACACTTTATGTGGGCGAGACCGGATTCAATCTGGCAGAACGCCAGGTTCAGATCGCCCGCATCGCCTTGACGGGCGGGAAGGTGCGCAGCGCGTTCACGCAGGCAGGCTCGCTGTCGCTGGCCGACGCCTTGCAGCGGCTTCCCGGCAGCGATGCCATCCAAGCGCAAGCTGCTGCACCGTCAGCATCGTCGGCGTCCACCTCGTCAGAACGACCCTGGCGCTACCGCGTCGACACCGTCGAAGCCAAGACCTTCCAGCTGGCCTTGAAGGAAGAGGCCGCGGCCCCCGCCCTCGAACTCACGCTCGAAGACATCATGGCCACAGCCACCGGTGTGAGCGAGAACCTGAAAACGCCCATCCCGGTGGGTCTGCAGTTCCGCATCAAGCAAGGCGGCCGCTTCGAGGCCCGCGGGAAGGTCGTGCCCGACACGCCGTCGGCCGACATCACCATCAAGCTGAGCGACCTCGCGCTGAGCATGGCGCAACCGCTGCTGGCCAAGAAGACCAACCTCACGCTGACCAAAGGCCTGGCCAGCACCGAGGGCCGGGTGCGCTACGCGCGGGGCAAGGTCGGCTATGACGGCGGCATCGCCGTGAAACAGCTGCAGCTGAACGAGACCGGCACGGGCGACCACATCCTCGGGTGGGACGTGTTGTCCACGCAGCGCCTGTCGGCCACCCCCGAACAATTGCGCATCGCCGAACTTCAGCTCAACGGCCTGAACACCAAGCTCGTGATCTTCAAGGACCGCACGGTGAACCTGGCCCGGTTGATGAAACCCGACTCCGTGCCCCCTGTGTCCAGCGCGGCATCGGCGCCTGCACCGGCCGCACCTTCGCCATCCTCAGCCGCCACGGCCAAGACGCCATCCTTTCGAATCGACATCGACCGCGTTCAGCTGCAGCAAGGCCAGATGGACTTTACGGACCTGTCGCTCGCCCTGCCCTTTGGCACGCGCATCCATCAACTCAAGGGCCACATGGCGGGGCTGTCCAACACGGCCGCATCACCCGCACGCATCGAGTTCGACGGCACGGTCGACCCCTACGGGCTGGCCCGCGCAGTAGGGCAGATCAACCTGTTCGACCCGACCGCGCTCACCGACCTGAAGGTCGTGTTCCGCAACGTCGAGATGACCTCGCTCACGCCATATTCGGCCACCTTTGCCGGGCGCAAGATCCAATCGGGCAAGCTGTCGCTCGACCTTGAATACAAGATCAAGCAGCGCCAACTGGCCGGCACCAACACCGTCGTGATGGAAAAACTCACGCTGGGCGATCGGGTGGAGAGCGAGTCGGCCATGAACCTGCCGCTCGACCTGGCCATCGCCATTCTCGAAGACAGCAACGGCAAGATCGACCTGGGTCTGCCGGTGTCTGGCAGCCTCGATGACCCCGAATTCAGCTACGGGCAGATCGTGCGCAAGGCCCTGCTCAATGTGCTCACCAAGGTGGTCACCTCACCCTTCCGTGCGCTCGGCTCCCTGATGGGCGTGAATGGCGACAAGCTCGACAAGATCTCGTTCGACGCTGGCGCCGCGGCCCTGCTGCCGCCTGAGCGGGAGAAGCTCGCCAACATCGCCACGCTGCTGGCGAGCCGGCCGGCACTCGCGCTGATGGTCCGCGCAGACTTCGACCCCGAGGGCGACCGCGATGCCCTCAGGCAAGCGCAACTGCGGCGCGCCGTGGCCTTGCAATCGGGCCGGACGCTGACCGCAGACGAAGACCCGGGCCCCATCAGCCTCGCGCAGGCGTCCACCCGCGACGCCCTGGAAAAGCTCTTTGTCGCGCGCTTCGGCGCGCCCGCCATGGACACACTGCAGCAGCGCTTCAAGCTGGCCAACACCGACCCTGCCGCGGCCAGCCGTGGCGACAAGATCGTGGCGCAGGTTTCCGCGGCGTTCAAGGCGCCACCAGCACCGCTGACGGCCGAAGAAATGCAGCAGATGCGGGTCACGGAGCTGCATGCGGTGCTGCAGCAGCGTTTGCTCGACGGCACGGTCATCGACGACAGCCGCTTGCAGCAACTGGCGGCGCAGCGTGGCCAGGCCATCACGAGCGAGTTGATCCGATTGGGCGTACTGGCGGGCCGCCTTCGCACGCAGGCAGCGCAAGCACAGCGTGGACCGAAAGGCCAGGTCGACGCCTCGATGGAGATGACTGTGCATCGGCCATCATCGGACTCATCCACGCCCGCCGCTGCGCCGGGCGGCGCTTCGGCCCCATCGCCCTGACACGGTGACCGGCACCGTTGCGGGCGCGTGATGGCTGCCTGCACACCGGCAGGCACTCACTCGCGCACACGCAGTCGGGGTTGCGTTTCGCCACAAGAGCGCACTGGACGGCCGTATCTCGACACCGATATACTTCACACGCGAAGTAAATTTCATCCATCGATCGGCCCATGCCCAAGACCGCCCCACCCCGCTTCATTTTTCTGCTCAACAGCGCACAGCGGCGGCTTCAGCAGTGGATAGCGGCCCAGCAGGCTGACGCCGCCTTGTCACTGGAGGCCGTGCCCACGGCAGCGCAGAGCGCTGTGCTGTTCCTGCTCGACAAATCAGACGGCGCCTCGATGGGCGACATCGCCCAGCGCCTGGACCTCGTGCCATCGGCAGTGTCCGGCCTGATCAAACGGCTCGAGGCGCTCGACTGGGTGCAGCGCCAGGCCTGTGCCGCCGATGCCAGGGCCCAGCGGGTGTGGCTTCGTCCGGCAGGACGGGCGCTGGTGCCAGTGCTCCAGCAAGCGCTGACCCGCATCAACGCCCAGCTGTCCCAGGGTTTCACTGCCGAAGAACTGAAGACCGTCGCCCGCTGGCTTGAACACGTTCAGCAACTCGATCCCTCCTCTACGGGAGTGTCCCGTCCATGAACCCCACCACACCATCGGCCCACGCCAGGTCACCCGCGGTGGAGCCCGAACGCATCGAGATCACCTGTGCCGATGGAGAGCGGCTGCAGGGCCACTTCTTCAACGGCGGCACGCAATCACCCGAGCTGCCCGTGCTGCTGTCTCCGGCCACCGGCGTGAAGCAGCACTTCTACCTGCGCTTTGCCGCATGGCTAGCGGCCCAGGGGCACGACGTGCTGCTGTTCGACTACCGCGGTATCGGTCTCTCGCGCCAGGGCCGATTGAAGGATTCGCGCGCCACGATGGCTGAGTGGGGACAACTCGACCAGGTGGCCGCGCTCGACTGGCTCTTGCGTCGCACGCGGCGCGCGCAGGTGGTGTTGCTGGGACACAGCGTGGGGGCGCAGTTGATCGGCCTGCTGCCCAGCCACCACCGTGTGGCGCGGCTGGTCGGCGTGTCGGCCTCGACCGGTTGGTTCAAAGGCATGCGCTTGGCCTTTCGCCTGAAAGCCCGTTTCGGCCTGGGCTTCCTGTTGCCGCTGGGTTCACGCCTCAAAGGCTACGCGCCTGCATCAGCCGTGGGGCTGGGCGAAGACCTGCCCAAGGGTGTGGCTCGCCAGTGGGGAGAGTGGTGCGCGGCGGGCGGCTTTGCCACCAACGCCATCCGAAACCAGCCAGAGCTCGACTTCCACGCCAAGGTCGCTGCGCCGATCACCATCCTCTATGCCACCGACGACGACATCGCCACCAAAGTCACCGTGGCGGACCTGCTGCGCACACTGCCGGCGGCACCCAGCACGGTGCAGGCGATCGAGCCGAAAGCCCATGGATTGAAGCGCTTGGGCCACATCGACTGGTTCCGCAGCTCGCACCAAGCGGTGTGGCCACTGATACACCAGGCCGTGTGCGAGCCGGTCCACCAGCCAGTGCAAGCCGCAGCCTAGGAGCCTGTCGGACTTGGAACGTCGAAAGCGAAAATCGGCCCCAGCGAGGACAGTTTTTGCCGGATTTGCAGGCCCATAGCCCCGCTATGGGACAAAAAGACGGTGAAAAATGGA
>JBEGTX010000026.1:0-7379 GCA_041179165.1 Pseudomonadota bacterium
CGCCAGAGCTTGGCCAGGATGCCCTTGTTGTTCACGGCGAAGCGGGCAGCGCCGGTGTCGACGACGATTTCGGTGCTGCCGGTGCCGCTGATCAGCACGTTGCGTGGCAGCGCGGCACGGGTCACACCCGCGCCGTAGGCAACGCGATAGCCGCGGGTGGTGCCGAGGTCGGTCACCAGGTGGGTGAGCGCCACCTTGATGGAGCCATCGGGCCAACGCGAGATGGCGTCGAACTGGGCAGGCACTTCTTGCGAGCCGTCGGCCGTTTCCAGGCGCAGGCGCGTGATGTCGCTGATGGCGCCAATGGGGAATGGCACGCCGGTGCGCAGCGCCGTCTTGTCAGAGGCAGGACCCGCGGCCAGCGTGAGCGGGACGTACTGGGTGCCTGACGCGACCACGGGCGCGAAACTGGCCTGGATGGTGCTGGCCGAGGAGACCGTGGTGGTGCAGGTGCTGGTGCCGGTGCAACCGCCGCCGGTCCAGCCGCCGAAGGTGTAGCCGGACGCTGGCGCGGCGGTCAACGTGACCACGGCGCCGTTGGTGAAGGTCGACACGCAGGTCGTTCCGCACGAAATGCCAGCAGGCAGCGAGGTGATGGAACCGGAGCCGGTGCGGGTCAGCGTGATCTGGGGCGTGGCTGGCGCTGGAGCCGGCGTAGGGGCTGGCGCCGGCGCTGGGGTGGGAGCAGGGGAAGGAGCCGGCGCAGGCGCAGGGGTGGGAGCAGGCGATGGCGCAGGGGTAGGGGCCGGTGTCGGCGCGGGCGTCGGAGCAGGCGTTGGCGCTGGGCTCGGAGCGGGGCTTGGCGAAGGGGTGGGCGCTGGGGTCGGTGCGGGCGTCGGGGCCGGCGTTGGCGCGGGGGTGGGCGCTGGCGTTGGCGCAGGCACCGGAGCGGGCATGCCGCCCGAGCCATTCGTCGAAGGCGCTGCATTCAAAGACGAGCCGCTCGGAATGTCATTGCCGCCGCAGGCCACCAGATAGACAGACGCAAAGGCAGCGACCAGCAAATTTTTCTTCATCATTCAAATTCCCCCTCAGGATTGATCGGCACGAAATCCATGCCGCCCTAGCTCTGTCGGCATTCTGTCTTGCCGCTTGAAGCGGGACCGTGTCAGCTTGTATCGGCTGCACCGTCTCCGCTTTGAGACCCCATGCCTGTCTGGACCGCGCGCTCAGCCCGAAACCCAGGGTTTCAACTGAGACGCTTGATCTCTTTGAATTGATCTGCGTGCGGAATTACCGCTTGCAGAGGACCGATTGCCTGCAATGAACGCCAGGAATCGGCCATCCCACGTTCAGCATCAGCGCGGCGCGTGTTGCGTTGTGGCAACGGGCTGGGGGCTCTCTCAGACCCTTGTAAGACCTGCGAGAGGGGTTCCGCGTGATGAACGTGTCGTAACCTTTGCCGGGGAAATCGTGCCAATAGAGCAGATCGAAACGCTCGGTTCGGGCGGCCTTCCGGCATCAGGACACACAGGGTACCAGGGTTTCGAACCAAAATTGATGACGGCTGACCCGCTCATCGATACGCCGGGCGGCTGACGCGAGGCCGGGACGCCGCTACGATCAGGGCCCGTTCAGCAGGAGTTCCCATGATTCTCGAGGTCGCCGACATCCGCATCGTGCCCGGCCAAAATGCCGAATTCGACGAAGCCATCCGCCGCGGCGTGGAAACCGTGGCTTCCAAAGCCAAGGGATTCCTGGGCTACCAGGTGCAGCGCGGCATGGAGTCGCCCGAGCGCTACCTGCTGATGATCCGCTGGGCCACGCTGGAGAACCACACGGTGGACTTCCGCCAGGGCCCGCTGTTCCCGGCATGGCGTGCCATCGTGGGGCCGTTTTTCGCGGCCCCTCCGGCGGTCGAGCACTTCGAACTGCTGGCCGGCAGCTGAGCGGCCGGCCGGTCTGCCTTACTGCTGCAGCGCCAGCTTGCAGTTGGCAACGACCTTGCCCTTCATCGACACGACCTCGTTCTCCAGCACCACCGATTTCACGTCGGTGCCGGTGATCTGGGCGAACTTCTGGGTCGCCTCGACCACGCAGCCCTGCTTGATCTCGGCCACGGTCTGGTTGTCCTTGCCGATGTAGGTGTGGTTGACCTCGAGCTTTTTCTCACCCTTGGCCTGGGCCTGGGCGAACATCTCTCGGGTGTCCACGGCTTCTTTTTCCTTCTTATCGAGCAAGGATTTGGCCGCCTTGGTCGAGTCGGACACGATGTTGGGGAACTCGACGCTCAAACAGCCCGACAAGCACAAGGCAGCAGGGAGAAGGACAAGGGTCAGCAGTTTCATGGTCGTCTTTCGGTAAAACATCCGCTCAAGCGGCTTTGGGGGGCGCCTTCTTGGCGACCGTCTTCTTGGCTGCAGCCTTCTTGGCCGCAGGCTTCTTGGCAGCGGCCTTCTTGGCCGGCGCCTTCTTTTCAGCCACCTTCTTGGCCGCCACTGTAGCCGCAGTCTTGCCGGCTGCCTTGGTCGGCGTTGCCGTCTCGGCGGCGTCACCCTCCACGGCCTTGGCCGCGCCCTTCTTGGGCGGCGGTGCCTTGGCGGCCCGCGGCTGGAACTCGAAGCTGACCTTGCTTTCCTTCGCGTCGAACGCCAAAAAGGCCTTGAACTTGCGGCGCGTCTTGTTGGACACGAAGTTCTCGAGCAGCTCGGTCTTGCCGGTCTCGAGCAGCTTGGTCATCTGCTCGCGCACGACAGGCTGCTGCAGGATGATCTTGCCAGTCTTGAAGTTGCAGCTCACGGCCGCGCCCACGCTGTGCTCGCACACATAGTTGGTGCCGAACTCGAACACACGACCCTGGCACTTCGGGCAGGCCCCGAGCGACACCTGCTCGGAGAAGTCGACCGGCTCGCCCGACTCGCCGTCTTTCTTGGCGTCTTCACCGAAGTCGAACTCGAGTTTCCAGTTCTTGATTTCGTCATCGAAGCTCAGCTTGAGCTCTGCCGTGAACGGCCAACCCGCCTTGGAGCGGAAGCCTTCGAGCGGCCCGATGCGTTTGTTGGCCAGGAATTCCTCAACCTCGTTCAGCTCGAAGCTGCGCCCGCCCGGAATCTTGCCGATCGAGAACCCGCAGCCTTCGCCCTCGGGGAGGATCTCACCCGTGGCCTGCGACACCGCAGGCTTGGCCGCATCGTGTTTGCCGACGCAGGTGAAGCGGCGATAGTTCTCTTTCACGACACCACTGCAGTTGGGGCACGGGGTCTTGAGGGTGGCGTAGTCGCCCGGAATGGTGTCGCGGTCATACTCTTTGGCCTTGGCCACGATGCGCTGCGTCATGGCCGCGATCTCGGCCATGAAGGTCTCGCGGCTCAGGCGGCCCTTTTCCATCTCGGACAGCTGGTGCTCCCAGTTGCCGGTCAGTTCGGGCTTGGTGAGGTCTTCGACGCCCAGGCCGCGCAGCAGCGTGGTGAGCTGGAAGGACTTGGCGGTCGGCACCAGCTCGCGGCCGTCACGGTAGATGTACTTCTCCATGATCAGGCCTTCGATGATGGCCGCGCGCGTGGCTGGCGTGCCGAGGCCCTTCTCCTGCATGGCCTCGCGCAGCTCTTCGTCGTCGATGAGCTTGCCCGCGCCTTCCATGGCGCTCAGCAGCGTGGCTTCTGAATAGCGTGCAGGCGGTTTGGTCTTGAGCGCATTGACGTCGACGTTCTCGGTGCGCACCATTTCGCCGGCTGTCACGGCCACGAGGTTGGCATCGTCTTCCTGGGCTTCGCGGCCGTACACGGCCAGCCAGCCCGGCTTGACCATCACCTTGCCGTTGGTCTGGAAAGTGTGGTCCTTGCCCGCCGCCGTGATGGTGCTGATGCGGGTCGTGACCTGGAACTCGGCCGGTGGATAGAACACGGCCAGGAAGCGCTTGACGACCATGTCGTACAGCTTGGCCTCGATCTCGTTCAGGCTCTTGGGGGCCTGCAGCGTGGGGATGATGGCAAAGTGATCCGACACCTTGGCGTTGTCGAAGATGCGCTTGTTGGGCTTCACGTACCCCTCTTTCACCGCCTTGCGCGCATGCTGGGCCAGCGCCTGCAGCGGACCCGGCAGGTCTTCGGTCGCTAGCATCTGCATGGTGTCCTTCACCACGGCCACGTAGTCTTCGGGCAGCGCCTTGCTGTCGGTACGCGGGTAGGTCAGCACCTTGTGCTTTTCATACAGCGCCTGCGCGAGCGACAGCGTGGTCTTGGCCGAGAAGCCGAAGCGGGAGTTGGCCTCGCGCTGCAGGCTGGTCAGGTCGTAGAGCTGTGGGGCGCTCTGCGTGCTGGGCTTGGACTCTTCGGTCACCCGCGCCGGCTCGCCACGCACGGCCACGGCCAGCGCCTGCGCGTCGGCCTCGTTCCACACACGGTCGGCGCGCAGCTCGGGGTCGTCGGGGTTCTTCTTCCACTTGGGGTCGAACCACTTGCCGTCGTACTCGCCTGCAGCAGCAGCAAAGGTGGCCTTGATTTCCCAGTAGTCGCGCGACACGTGCTTGCGGATCTTTTCTTCGCGCTCGACCACGATCGACAGCGTGGGCGTCTGCACCCGGCCGACGGTGGTGAGGAAGAAGCCCCCGTCACGCGAGTTGAAGGCCGTCATGGCCCGCGTGCCGTTGATGCCCACCAGCCAGTCGGCCTCGGAGCGGCAGCGCGCGGCATCGGCCAGCGGCAGCATCTGCGCGTCGGTTCGCAGGTTGTCGAAACCGTCGCGGATGGCGGCCGGCGTCATGCTCTGCAGCCACAGGCGCTTGACCGGGTGCTTGCTCTTGGCGTGCTGCTGGATGAGACGGAAGATCAACTCGCCTTCGCGGCCCGCGTCACAGGCGTTCACGAGCTCGGTGACGTCCTTGCGCTTGACCAGCTTGACGATGGCATTGAGCCGGCCCTTGCTCTTGTCGATGGGGTTCAGGTCGAAGTGGGGCGGAATGACGGGCAGGTTGGCGAAGCTCCACTTGCCGCGTTTGACGTCGAACTCCTCCGGGGCCTTGATCTCCAGCAGGTGGCCGACGGCCGAGGTGACGAGATGGTGCTCGCTCTCGAAGTACTCGTCGTGCTTGTCGAACTTGCCCACGGTGGGTGTCAGCGCCTTGACGATGTCTTGGGCGACGGAGGGCTTCTCGGCAATGATGAGGGTCTTGCTCATGGCTCTTTCTAAGTATGAAGCGTCGCAAGTGCGATGCTCTCTCTACAATCTGGCTTCACGCGTGTATACGCGCATGCGGGCGCACGCACACACGCGCACCCATGATTTCAATGTACCCAAAGAAACCAATGACGCAAGCCCGTGCCGCCAAGACCCCAGCAAATCCCCCTGCGAAAACCGCAGCAAAAGTCGCGGGAGCCACAGGCCGCCGCCGCATCCAGGTCCATCAGTCGGACGTTCATGGCAAAGGCGTCTTCGCCGTGGCAGACATCCCGGCCGGCACCCGCATCATTGAATACAGGGGCGAAGTGATCACCTGGGACCAGGCCCTGGAGCGCCATCCGCACGACCCGAGTCAGCCCAACCACACCTTCTTTTTTCACCTCGACACGGGTGAAGTCATCGATGGCAACGTCAATGGCAACATCGCCCGCTGGATCAACCACGCGTGCGAACCCAACTGCGAGGCCGACGAAACCAAGGGCCGCGTGCACGTGGTCGCCCTCCGTGACCTGATGGCCGGTGAAGAGCTGTTTTACGATTACCGGCTGGTGATCGACGCCCGCTACACCAAGAAGCTCAAGAAAGAATTCGAATGCCGCTGCGGTGCCCTCACCTGCCGCGGCACGATGCTGGCCCCCAAGAAGTGACGGTCCCCCTCCCCGGATCGCCTGCCCTCTCCACCCCTCGTCCGGTACCGCCTCGCATGAGTCTTCAATGGAATGCCGAATCCCTGTGGGAGCAGATCGAGCCCATGCTGCCAGGCCTGAGCGTGGAGGTCATGGCGCATTGCCCCTCCACCAACACGGCCCTGCTCGAGCGGGCCCGTGTGCACATCGACCCCGACAGCGGCATCGCCCAGGTGCGGCGCAGCCGTGAAAGCGCGGCCTTCGGGCGGCGCGCGGCCGACGTGCAGCCCTGCCTGCTGGTGGCCGAGCACCAGACCCAGGGCCGCGGACGCCTGGGGCGCCTGTGGACCTCGTCTCCGGGTGCCTCGCTCACGTTCTCGCTCTCCGTGCCCATCACCCGCCCCGACTGGTCGGGCCTGTCGTTGGCGGTGGGCGTGGCCCTGGCCGAAGCGCTGGATCCGGGCAGCTCCCGCCGCATCGGACTCAAGTGGCCGAACGACCTGTGGGTTCTCGACGACGCGGCCTCGGTCGATGCGCCCCCCCCCATCGGCCGCAAGCTCGGCGGCATCCTGATTGAAAGCGTGACCGTGGGCGCGAGCCGGCTGGCCGTGATCGGCGTGGGCATCAACGTGCTGCCGCTCGACACCGCGCCGCTCACCCACGGCTATGCCAGCGTGCAGGAGCTCGATGCCGACGCCACCCCGCCCAGCGTGCTGGCCCGCGTGGCCGCACCGCTCGTGCAAGCCGTGATCGACTTCAACACCTCGGGCTTTGATGGCTTCCTGCAGCGCTTTGCAGCCCGCGACCTGCTGAACGGCCGCGCCATCACGACCACACAGGCCGACCTGCCGCTGGGCACCGCCCGCGGGGTGGACCCCGACGGTGCCTTGCGTGTCGAAGCCCCGGACGGCGCCGTGCAGCGCCTGGTGGGTGGTGAGGTGAGCGTGCGCCTGCAAGGCAACGAGCCCAGCGAAGACGAAGACAGCAAGGCTCAAGACACAGGCGAGGACACCCCATGCTGAGAATCCTGGTCGTGCTGCTGATTCTGGCCAACGCAGGCTTCTACAGCTGGCGCCAGGGCTGGCTCGACAACGTCGTGGGCGTGCGCGCCATGGGCGACCGCGAACCGGCCCGGCTGGCCCAGCAGGTGTCGCCTGAAGCCGTGCGAGTGCTGCCGCCGCTGCCGGCCGACCCCGCCAGCAGCACGGCCCCGGCCGGCGACACGTCGTCGAGCACGGGCGAAGCCGGCACAGCCAACACCTGTGTCGAAATCGGCCCGTTCACCACCGCGCAGCTCAGCCCTGCTGAAGCCGCCTTGCAAACCGTGATGCCGCCGTCCGCCTGGACCGACGTCAAGGGCGAGGTGCCGGCCGTGTGGATCGTGTTCATGGGCCCTTACGCCGACCGCGAGGCCCGCCAGAAAAAGACCGATGAGCTCAAGCGCCTGCGCGTGGGCTACGAAGAGGTGCGCAACATCCCCGACTTCGGCGACGGCCTGGCACTCGGCCGCTTCGAAGACCGCGCGGCCGCCGAGAAAGCTGCCACCGAGCTGGTCGCACGTGGCGTGCGCACCGGCCGCGTGGCCCAGCTCTCACCTGCCAGCGTCACCCACACGCTGCGGGTGGCCCAGGCCGA
>JBEGTX010000027.1:0-4211 GCA_041179165.1 Pseudomonadota bacterium
GGCCAGGCATGGTCGAGCCACAGCATGGCGCCGATGCCGAGCATCACGCCCGCACTGATGACCGCGCCCGCGCCCCATTTCGAGAAGCCCAGGCCTTGCGCTGCGCTCAAACCCGGCACGACCAGCGAGAACGCCGTGGCGGCGAGCATCACGCCCGCCCCGAAACCAAGCAGGCCGTCGGACAGGCGAACCGGCAACCCTTTGGTGAAAAGCACGGGCAGGGCGCCCAGAGCGGTGGCCAGTGCACACAGTCCGCCGCCCTCCAGTGCCCGCCACGCACTGCGAGTCATGTGCTCGCCCATCCATTGCAGTGCGTGCGTCATCAACAAGGCGCTGCCCGCAATGACCACGACCCAGCCGAGGGCCAGCCTCACATGGCGTGCGCTGAGTCGCTTGGCGGTGATATGGTTTGGTTGCATGAGGGTCACCTTGGCTGGTCAGGCAGCCCATCTGGCAGGCCTGCATGAAGGACAGTCTATTGAGAATAATTCTCGATTGGGTTGTTTTTGACTATCCCGCACATAGGGACAGCTCACGCGCCTTGTGAGGGCCCCGATGGAACCGAACCTTCAGGACGACACAGCACATGCAAACTCCAGCCCGCTATCTCGTGATCATCGATGCAGCAGGTGCCAGCACGGCCCTGCTGTTCACCGCCGCTCGACAGCTCGTGGCCGAGTTCGATGCGTCATCCGAAGAGGTGTCCGTCATGTCGCGCGGCTTGGTGGCCAGCCGCGATGCAGGCTCGGGTGAGTGGGATGCAGCGCTCGCCGGCAGCAGCGCCGCGGAGCGCGCTGCGGCACGGGTCTACGCACTCGACGTCTGAACGGCTGCGGCGGCGTGCCACCGCGACACATGCATTGATGGGTTTTTCGTGATGTGCAGCAATGGATCTTTACCCCCGCAGTGAGGAAGAAGCGTCAACGGCATTTCTGCGCACTCCGTTGTTCCATGGCGCGGGGCAGTCCCCGCCGGCGGGCGGCCGAGCAGGCACATCAGAACCTGGTTCAAGCGCAGCGCATCCAGGCCGGCTTGCAAGACGGCTCGCTCACCCACCGCGAAGCCGCGCAATTGCAAAAGGGCCCGGCCCGTGTGAGCAAGATCGCTCACGCCGCGGGCCGTGACGGCCACATCAGCGCGCAAGAGCAAGAACGCATCGAGCGCGCACAAGAGGTGCAAGACGAACGCATTCGCCGCGAACGTCACGACGGACAAGATCGCCGCTGAGGGGAAGCGCGAACAGAAGCACGGGCCAGGCACCCTGAGGTGGCTGGCCCTGTGCCACCGCGGTGGCCCCGACAAGCCGTTCGCGGGATAATGCCAGCTGCGTCGACGCTGTCTGCCGATCCTGGCCCGCGGCGGATCGCGCCGTTCTGAGTTCTGCCAGAACGAGTCTGGCCCGCGTTCTTGAATACCTCTGACACCTCTGCGCTGCTCGCCGAGCCGCCCTCTGTTGCGTCCAGCCCCTGGCGCTTGAGCGTGGCCCCGATGATGGATTGGACTGACCGGCATTGCCGCTACTTCCATCGCCTGCTCACGCGTCACACCCTGCTCTACACCGAGATGGTGACCACCGGCGCGCTGCTGCATGGCGACGTGCCGCGGCACCTTGATTTCAATGACGAGGAGCATCCGGTTGCGCTGCAGCTGGGAGGCAGCGAGCCCGACGATCTCGCGAAGTGCGCGCGCCTGGCCGAGAAGTGGGGTTACGACGAGGTCAACCTGAACTGCGGTTGCCCGAGCGAGCGTGTGCAACGTGGTGCCTTCGGCGCCTGTCTGATGGCCGAGCCGGCCCTGGTCGCCGATGGCGTGAAGGCCATGCGCGATGCCGTGTCGATTCCGGTGACCGTGAAGCACCGCATCGGCATCGACAAGACCGAGAGCTATGCCTTCGTGCGCGACTTCGTGGGCACCTTGTCGGACGCCGGCTGCGAGGTCTTCATCGTGCACGCACGCAACGCCTGGCTCAAAGGCCTGAGCCCGAAAGAAAACCGCGAGATTCCCCCGCTGCGCTATGAGCTCGTCTACCAGCTCAAGCGAGACTTCCCCGATCTGACCATCGTGCTCAATGGCGGCGTGACCACGTCTGACGAGGTGGCAACCCACTTGGCCCATGTCGACGGCGTCATGCTCGGGCGCGAGTCCTATCACAACCCCTGGGTGATGGCCGATTGGGACGAGCGGTTCTTTGGTGCGCCGGCCTCAAGCGCCAGCCGTGCCGACATCGAAGACCACATGATCGACTACATGCAGCGGGTGGTGGCCGCAGGCGAGCCGTGGCCTCGCGTGGCGCGACACATGCTCGGTCTCTGGAACGGACTACCGGGCGCGCGCAAGCGTCGCCAGGTCTGGTCTGATCATCACCACAAGGGTGCCGATCCGCAGTGGGTGGCCAACCTGGCGCGTGAGTCGGTGCTGGCAGGCGAGGCTCGCCACTTGGCTGAGCTGGGTGGCGCCCAAGCTGGCTGAACTCATCCCGCCCGTGTGGCGCGTTGGCGGTAGAAATCGAGGATGACTTCTTCGAAGTTGCCGATGAGCAACCGGGCCACGCCGTCGGCGTACCAGTTGAACTGTGTGCTCACGCGGTAGCGCATCTTGATGTTCAGCCGGGTCACGCCCGGGCTGGTGGGCGTCAGGGTGTACGAGGTGTCCACCAGGTCGAAGAAATGGCCTCCGATCATCACGTGGTCGTCAAGGGCGCCCGGCGGGAACGAGTCGTCCGCAAACCGGTAGGTCCACAGAACGTGACGGTTCTCTTGCCACGCCGTGGCCACCTGTTCGAAGTGGATCGACTTTCCCATCGTGACCTGCCTCACACGCCCAGAAGGGGTGACACGGGTGACCCCTGCCAAAGGCAACGGCACGCCGATGCGGTACATCCAGGCCACGCCCACTTCGTCAGCCCGGATGTCGCGCGTGTTGTGGAGTTCGTCCCAGATTTTTTCTGGCGTGGCCTGGACGACGATCGATCGATCGATCGTCCCGAAACGCTGTCGTTCGCCTTCGTCGGTGGGCAGCATCCCTAGCAGCAGCGGCAACACGGCGACGCTGTAGACGGCCGGCTTGGACCGTTGCGTGAAGCGGCAGATCACCCCCATCACCAGGCCGCCAATGGCGCCGAACAAGGCAAACAGAGGCACGATGATGATGGCGCAGATCATGCCTTCAATGAGAATAACCAAGGTGCCCAGCACGAAGATCATCGTGGCCACAGCAGGGGCCCAAACGTAGTACCCCCAAGTGCGACGTTTCTGGCGTTCGGCCACATAGACCGTGACGGCGCCTACCGCGAAGGGGGCGACGTAGATGAACGACGCCGCCATCACGTTGTAAGCCCCGCCAGGAATGCCGGTGAAAATCAGCCGCAACACGATGCCAACCAGAGCCCCGGCCGCGAGCGGCAGCCATCCAGAGAACGGAAGCTGGCGTGGCAGGGGGGCTAAGTTCGGTTCCGATGGAAAATCGGGCTCTGGCGCGCGGTTTTCCGGCGTTGGAGGCGGAATCGATGTCATGGGGGCGCGTTGAGTCAGCGTTCAAATGGGCCGAGGAGGGGCCTCTTGAACCTCAGTTTACGCCAGCAGGAACTGCGCCTTCGTGTCGAGGCGCCTGGTGGCGCGGGGAAGTCTGTCACCGGCTGTGCGACTCGGTCACGCCTTTGCCGATGGTTTGGCCTGAGCACTTTCAGACGCAAGTTTGCGCAGGCGTGCACGGTGCCCCATGGTCCAGCCAAGCCGTTGTTCTGCCGGCATGGGCTTGGCCACGAGGTAGCCCTGGATGATGTCGCAGCCGAGTTCGCTGAGGAAGTTCCAGTCTTCCACCGTCTCGACCCCCTCGACCCCCTCGACCCCCTCGGCCACCGTCGAGACGGCCAGGCTGCGGCCCATGTCGAGCAAGCTGCTGAGAATGGCGCGCTCGATTGCTGCGCTGACGGTGAAGTGCTTGGTTCGCTCCCGCTTTGCGGGGCGTCTCCCGGCTATCGGGCTGTCGCAAGTGCTGCAATTCGGCGCGTGAAAAGTCATGCATGGAGAGATCAAGGGTAATTGCCTGGAAATCGCACGACATTGTTCAAAAAATTACTCGTCGGTCTCTTCTAGGAGCCTGTCGGACTTGGAAAGCGTCGGCTGCAAATCGACCGCAGGGGTCCATTTTTCACCGTCTTTTTGTCCCATAGCGGGGCTATGGGCCTGCAAATCCGGCAAAAACTGTCCTCG
>JBEGTX010000028.1:0-4700 GCA_041179165.1 Pseudomonadota bacterium
AGGCAAGCTCTATGGCATCTACGACCAGTTGCTGGAGCGCATCTACATCGGCCCGCAAGGTGAACGCATCATGTTGTCGGTCGCCTATGGCACCGAGCAGACCGTGGGCCTGCAGTCGCACCGCCCCGAGATCTGCTATGCGTCGGGAGGCTTCAAGGTCAGCGGCCTGCAACGCCTGAGTTTGCCGATGCAGGGGCGCGCGCCTCTGCCGGCCACGCGCCTGCTTGCCAACCAGCCGGGGCGCTCCGAGCCCATCACCTACTGGACGGTGCTTGGCGACGAGGTCGAGAACGACAACACAGCCTTCCGCTGGCGCCAGATTTCTTTCGGGCTGCGCGGGCAGATCCTCGACGGCTTGCTGGTGCGGGTGTCTTCGCTCGACCCGCAAACAGACCGGGCCTTCGCCCAGCATCAGCGCTTCATCGACGACTTGTCGGCCGCCGTCGATCCGCAGTTTCGGGTCCGCGTCTTCGGGCAAACGCCCGTGTCACGCTGAGTCACTCTTTTTGGGGAGCGCGGCCTTGCCCGCTGGCCCTATGATGGCGGCATTCTTTACCGGAGAAGCGACATGGGTCTGATGGATTTCATCAAGAAACAGTTCATTGACGTCCTCGAGTGGACCGAGTCGGGCGATGGCGTGCTTGCCTGGCGCTATCCAATGGCCGACAACGAAATCCAGTACGGCGCCTCGCTCACCGTGCGTGATTCGCAAATGGCCGTCTTCGTCAACGAAGGCAAGGTGGCCGATGTGTTCGGCCCCGGCCGCTACACGCTGAACACCAGCACGATGCCGGTGCTCACCTACCTCAAGAACTGGGACAAGCTCTTTCAAAGCCCGTTCAAGAGCGACATCTATTTCTTCAGCACACGCCAGCAGATGGACCAGCGCTGGGGCACCAGCCAGCCGGTCACCATCCGCGACAAAGACTTCGGTGCCGTGCGCCTGCGCGCCTTCGGCAACTTCAGCTACCGCGTGGCCGATCCGCAGAAGTTTTACACCGAGGTGTCGGGTACGCGTGACCTGTACACCACGGCCGACATCGACGGCCAGCTGCGCGGGCTCATGCTGCAGCACATCTCCGATGCGGTGGCGTCCAGCGGTGTGGCCTTCCTCGACCTCGCGTCCAACCAGGTCGAGTTCGCCAAGCTGCTGCGTGAGGCCACCGAGGCCTCGTTCGATGCCATCGGGCTGAAGCTCGAAGGCGTGACCATGCAGAACATCTCGCTGCCCGAGGAGCTGCAGAAGATCCTCGACCAGAAGATCGGCATGGGCATGGTCGGCGACATGGGCAAGTTCATGCAGTACCAGACAGCGCAGTCCATTCCGAAGTTCGCCGAAGGCGGTGGTGGCGGTGGTGGCGGCATTGCCGGCGACGCCATGGGCCTCGGCGCTGGTGTGGCGCTGGGCCAGGTGATGGCGCAGCAGCTGGCGCAAGGCCTGCAAGGCCAGCCGGCGCAAGCCGCTGCGGCGGCCGCGCCGGCCGTGGCAGCGCTGCGGCCCGAAGACGTGATGGCCACGCTCGAAAAGCTCGCCGACCTCAAAGGCAAGGGGATCCTCACGCAAGAAGAGTTCGACACCAAGAAGGCCGAGCTGCTCAAGAAGCTGGTGTGATCGCCTTCGGTCGGGCGCCCTGGCTGCTTGGTGCAGTGCGGGCTGCCGACCACGAGGTGTCAAACGCTGTCTGGCGCGCCGCCTGCGCGAACGGGTCTGTCGAGACCCGCTCTGCGCGACCCCTGATCGTTCCGAGTCGTCCCCCTTTTGGCCACTGAACCCAGCCCTCCTGGCAGCCCGCAACGACGCTACCGCGCCGCGTGCCCCAATTGCGGCGCGCCGGTCGAGTTCCGTTCGGCCGCCTCGGCCTTTGCGGTCTGCGGCTTTTGCCGAAGCACCATCGTTCGCGAGGGGCAGGCGCTGCGCAAGATCGGCGAAAGCGCCGAGCTGTTCGACGACCACACGCCGCTGCAACTCGGCGTGTCGGGCAGCGTGCAGGGCGACGGCTTCACACTCGTCGGCCGCCTGCAGTACCGCTACGCCCAAGGCACCTGGAACGAGTGGCATGCGTTTTTCGACAACGGCCGCAGCGGCTGGCTGAGCGAGGACAACGGCGCCTACGTGCTGGGCTTCGACGAGCCCCTGGCCGAAGCGCCGCCCCTGCAGGAAAAGCTCTTCGTCGGCATGACGCCCACCGTGGGCGGCAAGCGCTGGTCGGTGGCGTCCGTCACCACCGCGCGGCTCATCGCGGCCCAGGGCGAACTGCCGGGCGAGCCCAACACCAAGGGCGCGTTTGTGGTGGCCGACCTGCGCAGCGCCGGCGGCGAGGTGGGCACACTCGACTACAGCCGCAGCGGCCAGCCGGTCTGGTCGGTCGGCCGCAGCGTGGTGCTCGACGAACTCAAGCTCGCCGGCGTGTCCGACGACACCGAGCAAACGGCCAAGACGATGGCCGGCCGGGCGGTCGAATGCCCGAATTGCGGTGCCTCTCTCGAAGTGACGCTCGCGACCACGCAGTCCATCGTCTGCAGCCAGTGCCGCTCGGTGATCGACCTGTCGCAGGGGGTGGGCGGGGATCTTCACCACTACCAGCAGATGAACAGCCTCGAGCCGCTCATTCCGCTGGGCACCGTGGGCCACATCCGGCTTGGCAAAAAAGCGCCGGCGAGGCCCTGGCAGGTGGTGGGCTATGTGGAGCGCTGCGAGCTGCCCGAGGACTCGGACGACGAAGTCTCGTACTGGCGCGAGTACCTGCTGTACCACCGCACGGCGGGCTTCGCCTTCCTGATCGATGCCGAAGACGGCTGGAGCTGGTCGGCCCCCATCACGGGCGCGCCCGAGCAGAGCGGCGACAAGGTCAAGTACCAGGACGTCGGCTACCGCAAGCTCTACACCTACACCGGCCAAGTCACCTATGTGCTCGGCGAGTTCTACTGGCAGCTCGAGCGCGAGCAGAAAACCTACAACACCGACTATCAGAGCGGCACCAAACGGCTGAACCGCGAAGAGACCCGCTCGGGGCCCGACAGCGAAGTCGTGTGGTCGGCCGGCGAAACACTCGACGCGACCGAGGTGGCCAAGGCCTTCAAGCTTGCACCCGACCAGGCCCAGGCGATGGCGCGCGATGTCACGCCGAGTGCCGGCGGCTCCAGCATGATCGGCAAGGTGATCTTCTGGATGGTCGTCGTGATCGTGCTGCTGATGATCTTCCGTTGCAGCTCGGGCGACAATTGCAGCGACATCCGAAGCACCTACGGCAGCGCCTCGCAGGAATACCAGAGCTGCGTGCGCAGCAACTCCAGCGGTTCGCGCTCCGGGGGCGGCTCGTTCGGCGGCTTCTCCAGTGGCGGCGGTCACAAGTGACCTGCCGGCCCCCATTTTTTCAATCACCTCCAGGGAGACCCTCATGATGGGAATCGAATGGATGAAGCCCGGCATCTTTGTCGGGTCCATCCTTTTTGCATTGATCGGCGTGCTGGTCTTCTGGATCAGCTTCGTCGTGGTCGACAAGCTCACGCCCTATGACCTCTGGGGCGAGATCGTCGAGAAGAAGAACGTGGCGCTGGCCATCGTGGTGGGTGCCATGTGCATTGCCATCGGCCTGATCATCTCGGCGGCCATCCACAGTTGACCTCCGCCGCGCTTGGGCGCCAGCCGCAAGCTTGCGGCGGCGTTTCTGCGCGAGTTCTTCTTTCAGCATGAGCACCGCGAACGACACCCTGGGTGGTGACTCGCCACCCAACGTTCCACCCGGGCGCGTGCGCCCCGCCGAGCTGGCGCTGCTGGCCTCGGTGTTCGTGGTGGCCGCGTGCGGGCTGGTGTACGAACTCGCGGCCGGTGCACTCGCGAGCTACCTGCTCGGCGACTCCATCCTGCAGTTCTCGACCGTCATCGGGACCTACCTGTTCGCGATGGGCATCGGGTCGTACCTGTCGCGCTTTTTCGACCGCCAGCTGATCGCGCACTTCCTGCGCATCGAGCTGCTGGTGGGGCTGGTGGGCGGGTTGATGCCGGCGGCACTCTTCATGCTGCAGACCTTGGCCGCGCCGAGCTTTCGCTTCGCGCTGTACAGCATGGTGCTGGCGGTGGGCATCCTGGTGGGGCTCGAGATCCCGCTGGTCATGCGCATCCTGAAGCGTCACTTCCGTGAACGCTATGCGCTCAAAGACCTGGTCTCGCAGGTTCTCACCTTCGACTACCTTGGCGCACTCGTGGTGTCGGTGGCGTTTCCGCTGCTGCTCGTTCCCCATCTGGGGTTGGTCCGTACCGGGGCCTTCTTCGGCCTGCTCAATGCGGCCGTGGCGCTGTGGGCGCTGTGGCTCTTTCGCGGCGAACTGCGCCACCTCCGCTCCCATCTCATCGCGTGTGCTGCAGTCATCGGCGCGCTGGTGGCCACGCTGGTGTGGGCGAACCGCATCAGCACTTGGGCCGAAGACCGCTTCTACGCCGACCGCATCATCTACAGCCAGACCAGCGCCTACCAGCGGGTGGTGGTGACCTCGAGCCGCGCGGGGGTGCGCCTGTTTCTCAACGGCAACCTGCAATTCCACTCACGTGATGAGTACCGCTATCACGAGTCCCTCGTGCACCCGGCCATGTCGGCCCAGGGCGCGCCGAAGCGGGTGCTCGTGGTGGGCGGGGGGGACGGCATGGTGGTGCGCGAGGTGCTCAAATACCCGAGCGTGGAGCAGGTCACGCTGGTCGAGCT
>JBEGTX010000029.1:0-5937 GCA_041179165.1 Pseudomonadota bacterium
CACCCCCCGTGATCGCGTCGGGGGATGGGCCCAGAGAGGGACCCAGAGAGGGACCCCGCCCCCCTGCGGCGGCCTCGGCCCCTTCGGGGGCTGTGCCCACTCGGCCCTTGGCCGGTGCACCACCCCCCATGACCCAGGCGCGCATCGACCGTCTCATCATCGTGGCACTCGACCCCGGTCACGGCGGTGAAGACCCCGGCGCCGTGGGCCCGAGCGGCCTCCGCGAAAAGGACGTGGTGCTGCAGGTGGGCCTCAAGCTGCGCGACAGCCTCAACGCCTTGCCCGGCATGCGCTGCATGATGACGCGCGATGCCGACTTCTTCGTGCCGCTGCACGAGCGCGTGCGCAAGGCGCGGCGCGTGCAGGCCGACCTGTTCGTGTCCATCCACGCCGATGCCTTCATCACGCCGGCGGCGCGCGGCGCATCGGTGTTCGCGCTCTCGCAGGGCGGAGCCACCAGCACCGCGGCGCGCTGGATGGCCAACAAGGAGAACGCCGCCGACCTGGTGGGCGGTGTGAACATCCAGGCCAAAGATGCTGCTGTGATGCGGGCCCTGCTCGACATGAGCACCTCGGCGCAGATCAAGGACAGCCTCAAGCTCGGTGACGAGGTGCTGGGCCAGATCGGCAAGGTCGGCAAGCTGCACAAGAAGCACGTGGAGCAAGCGAGCTTTGCCGTGCTCAAGGCGCCGGACATCCCGTCCATCCTGGTCGAGACCGCCTTCATCTCCAACCCCGAAGAAGAGGCCAAGCTGCGCGACCCCGACTACCAAGAAAAGCTCGTGGCCGCGCTCACCACCGGCATCCGGCGCTACTTCGCCAAGCACCCACCGCTCGCGCGCAACCGGCAGTTGTAAAGGTCAGTGATGAGAGAGAAGAACACCATGATTCGTTTCCTGATGGGCACCGCCTTGGCACTCAGCGCCGTGGCCGCACAGGCTGAGGCCTGCCTCGACAACTTCGAAGGTGTCGGAACCTTCGGAACCGATCGCAGCTACAAGACCTTTGCCGTGCTGCCCGATGTGCCGGTGCGCGACGCGTTTGCCAGGGTGTCGGCCTTCACGGCCGGAAACGGGTTCACCATCCTGTCGTCGAGTGGTGAGACGGGTGTGATTGCAGCGGCGGAATCGAGCGCCTATGCGAAGGGCAAGACCGTGCCCTTGAACATCACGGTGCAGGCCGAGGGCAGCGGCTCGCGTGTGGCCCTTCACTACACGACGGTGGCCGGCGTGTTGTCGCCCATCGGCGCCATCAAGCGGCACTTCTGCACGACGCTCGCGGCGGCAGGCCGCGCGCAGGCCGACAGCCAGGCCGCAGACAAGATGGCAGACAAAGCGGCAGCCGCGGCCGTCGTGTCGGCGCTGGCTGCACCGCTCGCGCGTGTGAGCACGCCGCGCGGTTTTGCGCCGGTGAATGCCGAGCAGCGCCAGGCCATCCAGAACGAGTTGCCCAAGGCACTGCCCCACAACAGGATCCAGCCACAGGTCGAAGAGGCCGGCCCGGCCATCGCGAGCTTCATCGAGCGGGTCAGCTGCCTGGCCGAACCCACCGGCGCGAGTGCGCTCAATGAATTCGCTGCACCAGGCCACGACCTCGGTGCCTACTACATTCCCAACCGGCCCATGCGCGCGGCGGTCTATCACAACCGCGCCAGTTGCATGACCGTGGTGCGCGTTCATGGCTGGGTCGCGCCTGCTGCCAATGCGCTGCGCTTCGAAGCGGTCTACAAGGCCGAAGACAGTGGCGAAACCATCAAGCTGAGTCACGATGCCATTCGGCAGCCTGACGGCGTGTGGCTGTTCGTGCGTTGAGCTTGCGGGGAGCATACCGATGATGGAATCGAACCGGCTCGGCCTCGCAGGCCGCTCATCGGCAGAAGGGCGCCTGTTGCGACGCCGCCTTCTGCTCGCTGCCGCCAGTGCGCCATTCGCAGGCACTGTTTCGGCCAGCCCGGTGCTGAAGCGCGATGCTGAAGCGGCCCAACACCTGCAGCAGATCGAACGCGAGTTTGGCGGCCGCCTCGGCCTGTACGCGCTGAACACTGCCAACGGGGCCACGCTCGGACACCGGGCGGGCGAGCGCTTCGTGATGTGCAGCACCTTCAAGGTGTTCGCCGCTGCAGCCTGCCTCGCTCGGAACGCCAGGCAGGCCGGCTTTCTGGCGCAGCGCGTCTACTACGGCCAGAGTGACCTGGTCGACTACTCGCCGATCACCGAGAAGCACCTGGCCGGTGGCATGACCATCGCCGAACTGTGCGCCGCCACGCTGCAGTACAGCGATAACACGGCCGTCAACCTGATGCTTCGGCGTCTCGGGGGGCCGGCCGGCCTCACGCGCTACGCGCGGTCCATCGGTGACACCACCTTCAGGCTCGACCGCTGGGAGCCTGAACTCAACACCGCCACCCCGGGCGACCTGCGTGACACCACCACGCCGCAAGCCCACGGCCGCAGCCTGCAGCGGCTGGTGCTGGGCGACGCCCTCGCGCCCGACTCGCGCGATCAACTGCGCGACTGGATGCTCGGCAACACCACCGGCGCCACGCGCATCCAGGCCGGGATGCCCAACGGCTGGAAGGTGGCCGACAAGACCGGCACCGGCGCCTACGGCATTGCCAACGACGTTGCCGTGGTGTGGCCGCCGGAGCGCCCGCCTGTGGTGATCGTGCTGTTCACGGTGCAGCCCACTCGCGATGCCAAGCCGCGCAACGAGGTGCTGGCCGCGGCGTCGCGCGTGGTGGCCGATTGGGTTCAGGCGAGCTGAGCACCCGGCCCCGGATTCACTTTTGCTGAAGGTACGTGTCGCCGTCGATGTAGGTCGCGCCGCTGCCGCTCCAGGGGAAGGCCATCACGCGCTCCATTCGGCCGCTGTCATAGCGCAGGTCCAGCGTGAAGCCGTCGATGGTGTACGTGCCCTTGTAGTTGGACCCGTCGTTGATGCGCCGGCCTTCAGTGAACGATGAGCCGCCTCCTTGTGTCGACGTGGCGGGCGCGCCGCCTGCCAGCACGCTCGACGTGGATCGTGTGCCGTCGCCACCGCGGATGGTGGTCTGTGCACTCGAATAACCATTCGCCGCCGCCCAAGAGCCCGCACTGCTCTGCGTGTAGCCCTTGCTCTCGAAGCGGCCCGAAGTCTGGAAGTACCAGGTGTCCTGCTGGTAAGTGCCGCCGAGACCTATGCTGCCGGTGAAGCTCGCCTTCAGGACGAACAAGGACATCGGGGTCTTCGGCCAGGGTTTCACTTCCCAGCCTGGCACCTTCACCCAGTCGCCTGAGGGCTTGCCGTACTGATCGGTGTAACGCATCTGGTACGACCCGTTGACACGCTTCCAGGGCCGCCAGTGCTGGGGCTCAAGCTCTCGGGAGAGGGCGACGTTCAGATCGGACGGCGGGATGTCCGACTTGCGTGCGTACATCCAGCCGTCTTTCAGCAGAATCATGGGGTGATCCCTCTGGAACATCACCGCCTCGATGTCCTTCGCCGGAATCCCTTGGTTGGGCGCCGTGCGGATCTGCCGGGGGTAGACGTAGTTTCGGCTCAGCTTGTAGTCGGTACGGAGTGTGGAGGGCTTCAGAAGGGAAGGGTCGGCCACCACCTGGGCGCCGCGCAGTTGGGCGAGCGTGCCGGGCAGCTCGGAGAAGGAGCCGGTCAGCACGAGCTCCTGGCCTTCGAGCGCACGCAGGTCGATGTTCGGTGCGACCTGCATGCCTGCCCCGAAGGCACCGTCGTTCTGTTCGATCTGCAGCGTGTTGCCGCGGCGAATGACCTTGCCCTTCAGGAACAGCGGCAAGTTGAGCCGCGTGCGCCGCTGCTCGATCGTGCCTTCATCGAGAAAGAGCTGCAGCTGCGACAGGCTGAACACCGTGCCCACGGGGCGCTGCACGGAGGACACTGGCGGGGCGGGGAAGGCGGGCTGCCCCGGCTTTGGCGCTGGCGCCACCGCCACGGGCGGAGCAGAAGGAGCGGCAAGCAGCGGCTGCACCTGCCGGGCTTTCGGATCGTAGGCAACGGGGTACAGCGTGCGGATGTCCATGTCGGCGTCAGAAAACGACGACGGCATCTGCTGGCACACCGCGGCAGGTGTGCCCTGGCGGGCGAGCTCTTCGTGCAGAGTTGCGCGGCTGGGCGCAAGCGATTCGCGCATGCCGGCCATCGTCTTGGCGTCGATATGGCGGCTCACCTCGGCCACGAGGAACTTTTTGCGCCAGGCCTGCCACGCGACGCGGGCGGCAGGGGCGAGGGCCGGTGCGTTGGCGTAGCAGTAGTCCACCGCGAACTCGGCCACCACATCAGCGCCATACACCGACAGCGAGGCTTCCAACGGGGTCTGGTGCACGGCCGGAGGCGGGAGCGGCGTCTGTCGCGCCTGTTGTGCGAGCGCAGACGCAGAGGACAGCGTTGCGCACAAAGCGGCACACGCGGCCGCACGAAATGGGGTGTGCATGGTTCGATCTCTCCCTGAGTGGATGCGCGGCGCACACTCGACCTGGTGTGCTGCCTGCCTGCGTTGACGGCCAGGGGCCGTCATGCTGGTTTTGCGTCGCTCAGTCTAACGAGGCGGGGTGAAGTCTCGTTGACGGGATCGAACCGTCCGCACTCACGCGGGGCCGGACGAGGCCTTGATCAGACCGAGCTCGAGACCTCAGTCGGCTTCTTGCGCGCCTTCCACGCTCCCCAGATCACGAACAGCCCGGGCAGCAGGATCGCGCTCCAGATGATCTTGTCGAGGTGCTCCTTGACCCACGGGATGTTGCCGAACAGGTAGCCGGCCATGATGACGCCGCCTACCCACAGCATGCCGCCCGTCACGTCGAAGAACGTGAACTTGCGGCGGGTCATCTGGGCCACGCCGGCCACGAAGGGCGCGAAGGTGCGCACGAAGGGCATGAAGCGAGCGGCGATGATGGTGATGCCGCCGTACTTCTCGTAGAACGCATGCGCCTGGTTGAAAGCGTTCTTGTTGAAGAAGCGCGAGTTCTCCCACTGGAAGACCTTGGGCCCGAAGTAGCGGCCGAGCGCATAGTTGGTCTGGTTGCCCAGGATGGCAGCCACCAGCAGCAGGCCGATCGACAGCGGCAGGCTCATCAGCCCGACGCCGCACATGGCACCCACCACGAAGAGCAGCGAGTCGCCTGGCAGGAACGGCATCACCACCACGCCGGTCTCGACGAAGATGATGACAAAGAGCAGGGCATAGACCCACATCCCGTAGTCACGGACAAAGTTGGCGAGGTGCACGTCCACGTGCAGGATGAAGCCGAAAAGGGTGGTCAGGATTTCCATGGCGCCGATTATCACGGCGCAGCGTGACCGACGGCGCGATGTCCCTCCGTCCCCCCGGAATGGGCGTGGCAAGCCTCCCTACAATGCGCTGATGAACGCCGTCTTGCAGCCCGCCGCCCGCCGCCCCATCCGTGAACTGCCCGATGAGCTGATCAGCCAGATCGCCGCGGGCGAAGTGGTCGAACGCCCCGCGTCGGTTGTGCGCGAGCTGGTCGACAACGCGCTCGACGCCGGCGCGCGCGAGATCGTCGTCAAGCTCATGGCCGGTGGTGTGCGCAGCATCCTGGTCGAAGACGACGGCGGCGGCATCGCCCCCGAAGAACTTCCGCTCGCGCTGCGACGGCATGCCACCAGCAAGATCGCCTCGCTGTCCGAACTCGAGAACGTGGCGACGATGGGGTTTCGCGGCGAGGCGCTCGCCGCCATCTCGTCCGTCGCCGAGGTGAGCATCTCCAGCCGCACGGAAGGCGCGCCGCATGCGCTTCGCCTCGATGCCCGCTCAGGCGAGTTGTCGCCTGCAGCACGCGGTGTGGGCACGAGCGTTGAAGTGCGCGAGCTGTTCTTCAACACCCCCGCCCGCCGCAAGTTCCTCAAGACCGACCACACCGAACTCGCCCACTGCGTGGACGCGGTGCGCCGCCACGCGCTCACCCG
>JBEGTX010000030.1:0-15883 GCA_041179165.1 Pseudomonadota bacterium
CCGCAACACCATCTACCGGCGGCGCAACGAGGGCGGCTGAGGTGTCGCCGCGGGCACCACCAGCCCGCCACCGGCGGCCTACTCGATCGCCTTGACCATGTCCTCGACCACCTTCTTGGCGTCGCCGAAGACCATCATGGTCTTGTCCATGTAGAAGAGCTCGTTGTCCAGGCCCGCGTAGCCCGAAGCCATGGAACGCTTGTTCACGATCACGGTCTTGGCCTTGTAAGCCTCAAGAATGGGCATGCCGTAGATGGGGCTGCCCTTGGTGTGCGCCGCAGGGTTCACCACGTCGTTGGCGCCCAAGATGATCGCCACATCAGCCTGACCGAACTCGCCGTTGATGTCTTCCATCTCGAAAACCTGGTCGTAAGGCACTTCGGCTTCGGCCAACAGCACATTCATGTGGCCCGGCATGCGGCCGGCCACCGGGTGAATGGCGTACTTCACGGTGATGCCCTTTTCGGTGAGCTTGGCCGCGAGCTCCTTCACGGCGTGCTGAGCGCGCGCCACGGCCAGGCCGTAGCCCGGCACGATGACCACGGTCTCGGCATTGCCGAGCACGAAGGCGGCGTCATCGGCGCTGCCGCTCTTGACGGGACGCTGCTCGGTGCTGCCGGCCACCGCAGTGGTGGCGTCACCACCGAAGCCGCCCAGGATCACGTTGAAGAACGAGCGGTTCATGGCCTTGCACATGATATAGCTCAGGATCGCACCCGACGAGCCCACCAGCGAGCCGGCAATGATCAGCATGCTGTTGTTCAGGCTGAAACCGATGCCCGCTGCAGCCCAGCCGGAGTAGCTGTTGAGCATGGACACCACCACTGGCATGTCGGCGCCGCCGATCGGGATGATGATCAGCACGCCCAGCACGAAGGACAGTGCCAGCATGGCAAAGAACGCCGTCCAGTTGCCGGTGGCACTGAAGTACAGACCCAGGCCGACGGTGGCCAGGCCGAGCACAAGGTTCAGCAGGTGCTGGCCGGCAAACTGCACCGGTGCGCCCTGGAACAGGCGGAACTTGTACTTGCCCGACAGCTTGCCGAAGGCGATGACCGAACCGCTGAAGGTGATGGCACCGATGGCGGCACCGAGGAAGAGCTCGATGCGGTTGCCGACCGGGATTTCCTGGCCGTGGGCCGCAATCTTGAAGGCGTAAGGCTCGGCCACCGCGGCGACCGCGATGAACACGGCCGCCAGGCCGATCATGCTGTGCATGAAAGCCACGAGTTCGGGCATCTTGGTCATTTCGACCCGTTTGGCCATCAGCGTGCCGGCGGCACCGCCCACGACCAACGCGCCCAGCACCCAGCTCAGCGCAGTGACGGGCACCTGACCGGCTTCAGCAGCCAGCTTCCAGATGAGCGCGCCTGTCGTGACCACGGCGATCGTCATGCCCAGCATGCCGAACAGGTTGCCGCGGATGGACGTGGTGGGATGGCTCAGGCCCTTGAGCGCCTGAATGAAAAAGACGCTGGCCACCAGGTACAGCAGCGTGACGAGATTCATGCTCATTTGGACGCTTCCTTCACAGCGGCTTTCTTCTCTTTCTTGCGGAACATCTCGAGCATGCGGCGCGTGACGAGAAACCCGCCGAACACGTTCACGGCGGCCAGCGCCACGGCGAGCACGCCCATGGTCTTGCCCAGTGGCGTCTCGGTCAGGGCTGCAGCCAGCATGGCGCCCACGATGACGATGGCGGAAATGGCGTTGGTCACGGCCATCAGCGGCGTGTGCAGCGCAGGCGTGACGGTCCACACCACGTGGTAACCCACGTAGATGGCCAGCACGAAGATGATCAGATTGGTGATGCCCGGCGAGATGATGTCCATCCGGCGTACTCCTGGTGAAGGTTCAGAACTTGCAAAAATCGGAGAGGGAATGAGCGCGGCCTGCGGGTCTGCAGGCGCCCGCTCAGAACTTGCGCACTTCCTTGCAGCCGTTGCGCTCGTCGAGCAACAGCACCTTGGGCTTGTAGACGGCGGCCTCGGCCTCGGTCATGGTGGCGTAGGTGCAGATGATCAGCAGGTCACCCACTTGCGCACGGCGGGCCGCAGCCCCGTTGAGCGAGATCACGCCGGAGCCCGCAGGCGCCTTGATGATGTAGGTGGAAAAGCGCTCGCCGTTGTTGACGTTGTAGAGCTCGATGCGCTCGAACTCGCGCATGTCGGCCAGGTCGAGCAGCTCGCTGTCGATGCCGCACGAGCCCTCGTAGTGCAGGTCGGCTTCAGTGACGGTGGCGCGGTGCAGCTTGGCACGCAGCATGACGCGGTTGCTCATGACGACACTCCCGTATGCGCAGCGCGTGGAACGAACAGGCTCATCATTTCCGCTTGACCTCGCCAGCTTGGGTCATCAGGCAGGCCACCACGATGTCGTCGTCCATCGGCACGTTGAAGCTGCCTTCTTTCGTGATGACGAGTTTGAGGAAGTCGAGCACGTTGCGTGCATAGAGCGCGCTGGAGTCTGCTGCCACCAGGGCCGGCAGGTTGGTCTCGCCGACCAGCGTCACACCGTGCTTGACGACGGTCTTGTCGGCTTCGGTCAGCGGGCAGTTGCCGCCCTGGGCCGCGGCCAGGTCGATGATCACCGAGCCGGGTTTCATCGAGCGCACCATGTCTTCGGTGACGAGCACAGGCGCAGCACGGCCTGGAATCAGCGCCGTGGTGATGACGATGTCGGCAGCGGCCACGCGCTTGGCGACTTCGATCTTCTGGCGGTCGAGCCAGCTTTGCGGCATGGCCTTGGCATAGCCGCCGGACCCTTGGGCAGCTTCTTTTTCTTCGGGCGTGTCGTAGGACACGTCGATGAACTTCGCACCCAGCGACTCCACTTGTTCCTTCACCGACGGGCGAACATCGCTCGCCTCGATGACGGCACCCAGGCGCTTGGCCGTGGCAATGGCCTGCAGTCCGGCCACGCCTACACCGAGGATGACCACGCGGGCAGCCTTCACGGTGCCGGCAGCGGTCATCAGCATCGGGAAGAAGCGCTGGTACTTGTCGGCGGCCATCATCACGGCCTTGTAGCCGGCGATGTTGGCCTGCGAGCTCAGCACGTCCATGCTCTGCGCACGCGTGGTGCGCGGGGCGGCCTCGAGCGCGAAGCTCGTGAGGCCTGCTGCGGCCAGGCGGCCGAGACCGTCACGGTCGAACGGATTGAGCATGCCCACGAGGGCGGCGCCGTTCTTGACCAGCGGCAACTCCTCTGCGCTCGGTGCGCGCACCTTCAGCACCAGGTCGGCGCCCAGGGCGCCGGCACGGTCGGTGATCTCGGCCCCAGCGGCCACATAGGCTTCGTCGGTGACGCTGGCGGCAACGCCCGCGCCCGACTGGACCTTGATCGTGTGCCCTTGGGCCTTCAGCTTTTTAGCCGTCTCAGGCGTGACAGCCACGCGCGTTTCACCGGCCGCTGTCTCGAGCGGAACCCCAATCAACATGCAATGCTCCTCAGGCAGAACGAATTCTTTCGTCCAGCTTACATAAACAAACAGGGCCGCAAGGGTAACCCAAAGCGGAGCGCTTCCCGGTCATCCAAGCGACTTTCGCTGTATCAATCCCCCCAAAAGTTCACCATATAAAATGCTGACCATGCCTGAACCGACTCCCGAGCGCTGGAAACCCAGCGTCACCGTGGCCGCCATCATCGAACGCGACGGCCGCTTTTTGCTGGTCGAAGAGCACACGCCCGAAGGCCTGAAGCTCAACAACCCGGCCGGCCACCTGGATGCGGGCGAGTCGCCCCAGCAGGGCGTGGCGCGCGAGGTGCTCGAAGAAACGACCTGCACCTTCACCCCCGACTGCCTGGTCGGCGTGTACCTGTCGCGTGT
This sequence comes from Pseudomonadota bacterium, assembly GCA_041179165.1. GTDB lineage: Bacteria > Pseudomonadota > Gammaproteobacteria > Burkholderiales > Burkholderiaceae_C > Rhizobacter. Next base: position 3,830 of record JBEGTX010000030.1, read on the forward strand.
GCAGCGCCCGGCCACCGGGGAAGACATCACCTACCTGCGGCTCGCCTATGGCGGCACGGTGGGCGAGCCCGACCCCAGCCTGACTTTGGACACCGGCATCGAACGCACGCTGTGGATGAGCCTGACCGAACTGCGCGCCTGTCCCGAACGGCACCGCAGCCCCCTGCTGCTGCAATGCATCGAGGACTTCGTCGCCGGCCGCCGCCTGCCGCTCGACGCTGTGTTCACGCACGCCTCGGTGCTGAGCAGCCCTTCCCTCTGACGGCAGGCGCGCCGTCCCTAAAATAGCCGGATGTCAAAACAACGTGTGGTGGTGGGCCTGAGTGGCGGCGTCGATTCCGCGGTGAGCGCGCACCTGCTGAAGGCCATGGGGCACGAGGTCATCGGCATCTTCATGAAAAACTGGGAAGACGACGACGACAGCGAGTACTGCTCGACGCGCCAGGACTTCATCGATGCAGCCGCCGTTGCCGACGTGCTCGGCATCGAGATCGAGCACGTGAACTTCGCGACCGACTACAAGGACCGTGTCTTCGCCGAGTTCCTGCGCGAGTACGAGGCCGGCCGCACGCCGAACCCCGACGTGCTGTGCAACGCCGAGATCAAGTTCAAGGCTTTCCTCGATCACGCGATGCGCCTGGGGGCCGACAAGATCGCAACCGGCCACTATGCCCGCGTTCGCGCCACGCCCGAAGGCCACCAGCTGCTCAAAGGCCTGGACCCGCTCAAGGACCAGAGCTACTTCCTGCACCGGCTCAACCAGGCACAGTTGCGCAACACGCTGTTCCCGGTGGGCGAGTTGCCCAAGACCGAGGTGCGGCGCATCGCCGACGAAATCGGCCTGCCGAACGCCAAGAAGAAAGACTCCACCGGCATCTGCTTCATCGGCGAGCGGCCGTTCCGCGAGTTCCTCAACCGCTACCTGGCCAACACCCCCGGCCCCATTCGCGACGATCGCAACCGCGTCATCGGCGAGCATGTGGGCCTGAGTTTCTACACGCTGGGCCAGCGCAAGGGCATCGGCATCGGCGGGCTCAAGGAAAAAGGCAGCAAGGGTGGCAACGAGCACGCGCCGTGGTTCGTGGCCCGCAAGGACATGGCGAACAACACGCTGTACATCGTGCAGGGGCACGACCACTCGTGGCTGCTGTCGCCCGCATTGACCGCCGATGATGTGAGCTGGGTCGCCGGCCACGCGCCGGCGGCTGGTCCGCTCGCCGCCAAGACGCGCTACCGGCAGACCGATGCGCCGTGCACGCTGAGCGCGCCTTCACCCGAAGGGTTTGGCCTGCAGTTCACGCAGGCGCAATGGGCGGTCACGCCGGGGCAATCGGCCGTACTGTACGACGGCGACGTGTGCCTCGGCGGCGGGGTGATCGCTTCCTCGAACTGAGGTAGACAAGGCCGATCGCCCCACTGAAGAAAAAGAGCTTCTGCTAAGTCGTTGTCACGAAAGAGATTTTCGGTGAAATCGCGTTGTTTTCCAGCATCAACAGAAAACAACGAACTCCAACACAGAAAACAAACAGCGACCTAAGTGCTTGTCGCATCAGGAGTTTTCATCCTCATTCTCGTTGTTATCTTCCAACGAGGATAACAACGACGGGTTGAAGTTCTCCCCCGACGGTTTCATGTACGCCATGTTTCGGCGACCCCTGCCAGGAACCTGCACCAGTAACCCCTTGTCTCGCCAAGCAATCAACATCTTGGACGCCTTCAGCGTATCCAGCTTGGCGATTCGGCAAACATCTTGGTTGGCGATGGAATCGTTGCGGTCAAGCCAATCGCTCACTTCGTCCCATGCCGTTGGGCGTTGATGATTGAGCAAGAGAACAGTGACGGTCTCGATCGCGGCATCCATGTTCTCTCTGTACTGCGGTGGGTAGAGATTTGCCTGTGACATTTCGGCAAACATCATGCGAACTCCTTCACCAGCATCGAGGTTCGGAGGAGTAGGAAATTCGCGGAGATGCAATGCCAAAAGCTGGTTACGCGCGTGCGACCCCATGCGATCAATATTTTTTGGAGTGATGTTTCCCGGGAGCACGCCAGGGCTTTCGACCTCAATCCTGTCGTCGAAGATGCGTATGAAAATGTCCCGGTTGAGTCGATAGTCTCGGTGCAACACGGCGTTGACAATCGCCTCCTTGACCACCCGTTCCGGGTATGAGTGAACCGTCTGAAACCCGCTGCCTGACAACGTCAACCCTTGGGAAAGTTCATCAAGCACGTACTTCACTGCCAATTGAATCTGATCGATGAGCGGACCTCGAATGCTTTTCTGAGGCTTTCGAAGATTGGGCCTGGCTCCCGGAATGATCTCTTTGCCGTCATAGACAAGAAGCCGAATGTCTGCTCGATGTCCTTGTACCGCAAGCAGGCTACCCGGCTCGTCTGCGAAGAGCAGCACCGCGGCCATCCGTGGTTGAACTTTATCGTCTACTCGAACGGCCAATCCAAGTCGCAGCAATTGATCTTCAAACGTTCCAGTAAGCGGACCCCTTGCGCTCGCGTAGCGTGCCCATGCAGAACTTTGAAGGAGAGTCAGATCCGTGTTAACAGGCGCACTGGTCGCACTGAGCTTCCCTCGTCGATAGGAAAGCTCATTGATTTCCGTAGCATCCATATGCCGGTTGCCTGCGTCCAAACGGGTGAAAGTTCCACTGTTAACCAGGGAGTGAACTTCTCCGCTCTTTGGAACCTGGATCCAAAGAAGATGGCCGCGGTTGCCGACGTGCGGCCCATTACCCAACTTGCATGGCAAACGATAGAAGCGAACCTGAAGTACGGGCTGAATTTCACTTCGAAGCTTCCGGCGAAGCTCGTCGACTGCCTCAGCGTTTTCTTCGACTCCAAAAAAACGTGCATTGCCCTGATGCTCCTTCAAATCAGCAAGGCCGAGCACAAGTACGCCTCCCTCTGCGTTCGCAAAAGCACTGATGGTCTCAAGCGCCTTGGACACCATCTTGTTGCTTGTTCTCTTGAATTCGAGTCGTTTGCTTTCCGCCGTAATTGTCAGGCGCTGAACCAGCTCCTCTGCGTTCGAAGGAATAGTCGGTTCATCCATCAGTGGCTCTTAAAGGGCTTCAACACGCCGCGTAGTCTAACCAAGGCACAAGTCCCATCACATCCGCAAGACGATGCGATCGCGCGTGGCACAGCACTGCGGTTGGCGACACCGAAAACATTGCCTTGCCGAAGAGCAATGAACCTCAGTTCGGCTTCGCCAGGTCCATGGTCCAGTAGGTGCCGTAGGTGGTGTTGGCATTGCCCAGCACGCACACGAGGCCGATCTGCGTGAAGTTGGGGTTCATCAGGTTGGCACAGTGGCCGGCACTGCCCTCCCACGCGCTCATCGCGGCATTCACGCCCGCCTGGCCGGCGGCGATGTTCTCGCCAATGTTGCTCCAGGTGTAGCTGACTTCCGCCATCCGGTTGGACAGCGTGCGGCCGTCGTGGCTGGTGTGACTGAAGAAGTTGTTGGCCACCATGTCTTGCGAATGCCCCGCCGAGGCGGTGGTGAGCTTGTTGTTCCAGACAAGCGCCGGTGCGGCCGCGTAGGTGGTGCCTCCGCATTGCCGGGCTGACGCGCGAAACGCGTTCACTCGGGCCAGTGCGTCGGTGTAGAAGTTGGACAGGTTGCAGGCGAGGGCCGGGACGGCCGGAGGCGGGGATGCGGGCGCGGGGGATGGGGAAGGAGAAGGCCCCGGCGCGGGTGGCGGCGCACCAGGCGAAGGCGCTCCGACCGCGGGCGGCGAGGGGCTGTCGCTGCCACCACCGCCACAGGCGGTGAGCCCCGCCAACAAGGCCACGGACGACCAAGCGGCCAGGGTTCGGGTCCGCGCGGACCGTGCATTTGAATATCTCATGGCGGGCGAGCTTAGCCACAAGGCGGCCGCGCAGGGGTGAGGAGATGTCACGCCGCCCTCTGTTTACGGCAAGAGCGTGATGGGCATCACGCCCTGCGCTCCACGGCGGCAGCAGGGTTCAAGTCGACCCGGCCGCGGCCGATATTTCCAGGGATGAACACGGCTTGCCTTCCCCTGGGGCCGCGTGGCCCTGACTGACCTGCCCGATTTCCAACGATTGCCCCCATGCTGCGTGCTTCCACCGCCCTGACATCACTCTGCCTGTTCGCCTTGTGCAGCAGTGCGGGTGCCGCCGCTGTCAGCGTGACCGTGACGGACACCGCAGGCAAGCCCCAGTCCGACGTGGTGGTGACGATCGAGCCCACGGGCGGCGCCCGCCTGGTGGTCAAGCCCATGGCCGGGGCCTCCGTGGCACAGGTCAAGCGCCAGTTCGTGCCCGCCTTGACCGTGGTGACGGTGGGCACACCAGTGAGCTTTCCGAACAACGATTCGGTGCGCCACCATGTGTATTCGTTCTCTCCTACCAAGACCTTCGAGCTCAAGCTCTACAGCGGCGTGCCCCAGGCCCCGGTGGTGTTCGACAAACCCGGCGTCGCCGTGGTGGGTTGCAACATCCATGACCAGATGGCCGCGTGGATCGTCGTGGTCGACACGCCGTACCACGGCATCACCTCCGCCTCGGGGGAGCTCCGCCTGGACAACGTGCCTGCCGGCAAATATGAACTGCGCACCTGGCACAAGGGCCTGGCCGCCGGCCACACGTCGCTGAGCCAGCCGCTGACGGTGGCCACCGCCGATGCCACGGCGCGCATCCAACTCCCGGTGACTCAGCCATGACAGCCCCCTCGCGCCTGTCGCCCTTGCAGCGTCTGATCGGCGCGCGTCGACGCCTCTCACGCACGCTCGGGCTGTCAGGCAAGTCGCTGGGCAAGCGCATCGTGCTGCTGTTTCTGGGGCTGCTGCTCATCATCCAGACGGCCAGCTTCGTGGTGATCCGCGCCAGCATCGACCACAACGCCCGGGAAGCCATTGGAACGGAGCTGCAGACCGGCGAACACCTGCTGCGCCGCCTGCTCGACCAGAACGCGCAGAAGCTGTACCAAGGGGCCAGCGTGCTGGTGTCCGACTACGGCTTCAAGTCGGCCCTCGCCAGCAAGGACGACGAAACCATCGCGTCGGTGCTGTCCAACCACGGCGAGCGCATCGGCGCCACGGTGTCGGCCTTGCTGGACACCCGCTTCAGGCTCCGCAGTGCGGCCCAGCCCGGCCTCGAGGAATTGCAGCCATCCATCCAGCGCATGTCCATCACCGCAAGTGGAGACAGGACCGCCAGCGAGGTCGTCGTGCTCGGCGGGCGCCCGTTCCAGCTCGTTCTCGCGCCGGTGAAGGCCCCGGTGCTCGTGGGTTGGGTGCTGATGGGCTTTCCGATCGACAAGACGCTGATGACCGACATGCGCGACCTCTCGTCGCTGCAGGTCAGCCTGTTGGTTCGCACGACGCCGAAGGCGCGGTGGGCCACGGCCGTCTCCACCCTGCCGACCACCACCTTCTCCGCGGTAGAGGCCATGTCGGGCAGCGACACCCCGTTGAAGCTGGCCGATGGTGAATACAGCACCCGCACGGTGGCGCTGGCCGACCAGGACGCCGGTGTCGTGCACGCCTTGCTGCTTCGTTCGGTGGACGAGGCGGTGGCACCCTACCGCCAGCTGCAACTCAGCATGGGTGTGCTCACGCTGTTGGGCCTGGTGGTCTTCGGCATCGGCAGCGTGCTCACCGCACGCCGCATCACCACTCCCATCCGCAAGCTGGCTGCAGCGGCAGAACGCCTGCGCTCAGGCGACTACAGCACCCCCCTTCAAGGTCAGCAGCGCACCGACGAGATCGGCGAATTGGCCCAGTCGTTCGAACGCATGCGGGTGAGCATCGCCGGCCAGCAGCAAGAGATCCTGACCCTCGCCTACTGGGACGCCCTCACCGGCCTGCCGAACCGCGTGCAGTTCCGCAACGTGCTGGGCGAAGCCCTCGCCGAGAGCAAAGAGAGCGGCCGCTCGGTGGCTGTGGTGATGCTCGACCTCGACCGCTTCAAACACGTGAACGACGTGCTCGGCTACCGCTACGGCGACCTCATGCTCAAAAGCGTGGCTGAGCGGCTGCTCGCCCAGGCCGTGCGAGATGGCGACATGGTGGCGCGGCTCGACGGTGACGAGTTCGCCGTGCTGCTGCGCGACCTGCCACCCGAGAACGACATGGTCCGCGCCACGTCGGTGGCGCAGCGCATCAACCACGCCTTCGAAGGCAGCATGCAGCTCGACGATCAGGCGGTGGACATCAGCGCCAGCATCGGCATCGCACTGTCACCCCACCACGCGAGCGACGCCGACACCCTGCTGAGCCGCGCCGAGGTGGCGATGTACAACGCCAAGCGCCGCCGCGAAGGCCCGCTGGTCTACGACGCCGCGCTCGATGCCGCCAGCACCCAGACTCTCTCGCTGCTGACCGAGCTGCGCCACGCGGTGGACCACGGCGAGCTGCGCCTGTACCTGCAGCCCAAGCTCGCACTGGAAAGCGCCCGTGTGGTGGGCGCCGAGGCGCTGATGCGTTGGCAGCACCCTGTGCGCGGCCTGGTGCCGCCGATGGAGTTCATCCCCTTTGCCGAGCAGACCGGCTTCGTGCGGGTGCTCACGCTGTGGATCTTCGAAGCCGCCGCCGTGATGTGGCAGCGCCTGAGCGCCAGCGGCCAGCAGATCACCTTGTCGGTGAACCTCTCGACACGCGACCTGCTCGACCAGGAGCTGCCGCAGAAGTTCGAGGCCCTGCTCATCAAGCACACCGTGCCGGCCGAAGGCTTCTGCCTGGAGATCACCGAGAGCGCCATCATGGACGACCCCCAGCGCGCCCTCAACACGCTGGAGCGCCTGAGCGCCCTGGGCTTTCGCCTGTCGATCGACGACTTCGGCACCGGCTACTCATCGCTCGCCTACCTGAAGCGCCTGCCGGTGGACGAACTCAAAATCGACAAGTCCTTCGTGCTCACCATGGAGAAGGACCTGGACGATGCCCGCATCGTGCGCTCCACCATCGACCTGGCCCACGGCCTCGGCCTGACGGTGGTGGCCGAAGGGGTGGAGAACGCGCAGGTCTGGGAGTTGCTCCGCAGCCTCAATTGTGACGAAGCGCAGGGCTTTCACATGAGCCGTCCGCTGCCGGCCGACGAGTTCTTGCGCTGGTCGTCGCTGTGGACCGCACGCCACGCCCCCCCCGGAGGCGCCAACCTCAGCGTCGACATGGCGTTCACGTTGCACTGAGTTTCAAACGGTGGACTTCCCAGTACACGCGATGGCAAAACCGGGCGTCAGGCCTCACTTCGGTTCGATCGATACCCCATAAATCACCCGTCCCGCGGGCACCTCCCCCATGCAGGGGTGCGGCGCGGTCCGCGGGGATGTTAGTGTGCGACCTTGATCCGACGTCATAACGGCGACACAAGGGAATGCATGGGTTTCTTCAGTCTGGAACACTCCAAGGCGGCATACACCGCCGATTTCGTGGTCTATTCCGCTGCCGTGGTCGTGATGGTCGGCTATCTGGCCTTCGCCGGCCCGGCCGGGTTGCGCCTGGAAATGCTGGGCACCGCCGTCGGCGGCCTGGTGCTGTGGAGCGTGCTCGAGTACCTGCTGCACCGCTTCTTGCTGCACGGCATGGAGCCGTTCCGCAGCTGGCATGCCGAGCACCATGACCGCCCCACGGCCCTCATCGGCACGCCCACCATCTTCAGCGCGGGCATGATCGCGGCCTTCGTTTTCCTGCCGGCTCTGCTGTTGCTCGACGCCTGGCTCGCTGGCGCCCTGACGCTCGGCGTGCTGAGCGGATACCTGGCCTACACCTTCACCCACCATGGGCTGCACCACTGGCGCGCGGAGTCAGCCTGGCTCAAGCAGCGCAAGCTGTGGCACGCCAAGCACCACCACCACGCGGCGCGTCCCGGTTGCTACGGCGTCACGTCGTCGTTCTGGGACCATGTGTTTCGCAGCACCCGTCCGCAGGGCGCGCCCGCACCGGCACCCTCGTCTGCCGTGGCGTCGGTCGTCCCGCCCACGGGCTTCGTGAACACCGTCTCAGCCGAGTGATCCCGCCGCAGGGAGACCGCGCTCTCCCTGAGCTGATCGATGACACCCACCTTCGAGGCCCCTTTCATCACCAACCCCTTGAGCTTGCCCGCCCTTTTCGCGGCGGGCTTGATCGGCATGGGACTGGGACTGCTGCTCAGCAAACAAGCGCCGCGGCCTCACGTCGGATGGCTCATCGCCAGCACAGTGCTGGCCATCGCCGTGGGCATGGCCGGAGCACGCCTGCCGACTGGTGTCTATCGCCATGAGGGATGGGCCGCCGTGTTCCACCTGACCATGGGCGGCGTGGCGACCAGCGCCGTGCTGGCTGCCAATGCCTGTTCGACGCTGATGTTGGTTCTGAGCGGCCGTGCGATATGGCGAGCGGCGTCTCGCCAGCTGGCACGACTCGGCAGCATCAAGCGCTGAGGGGGCCGGCCTGTGCCGGCCCCCTCAGACCGCCAGGCGGAACACCGCCACCGCCTGCACCAGCTGCTGCGCCTGTTCCTTCAGGCTCTCGGTGGCAGCGGCGCTCTGCTCCACCAGCGCGGCGTTCTGTTGGGTGGCACGGTCCATCTGCGTGACCGACTCGCCCACCTGCCGCACGCCGGCGTTCTGCTCGGCGCTGGCGCTGCTGATCTCGCCCATGATGTCGTTCATGCGCTGCACAGCGGCCACCACCTCGGACATCGTGGCCCCCGCCTGATCGACCAGCGACGTGCCTTGCTCGACCCGCTCGACGCTGGCACTGATGAGGCTCTTGATCTCGCGGGCGGCATCGGCACTGCGGCCGGCCAGGCTGCGCACTTCGGCGGCCACGACGGCAAAGCCCCGGCCTTGTTCACCAGCACGTGCGGCTTCCACAGCCGCATTGAGCGCGAGGATGTTGGTCTGGAACGCGATGCCGTCGATCACGCCGATGATCTCGGAGATCTTGCGCGAGCTGGCGTTGATGCCCTTCATGGTCTCGACCACCTCACCCACCACGTGTCCACCCCTGGCCGCCACATCGGCAGCACCGAGCGCCAGCTGCTTGGCTTGCAGAGCATTCTCGGCATTCTGATTGACGGTGGCGCTCAGTTCGTCCATCGCGGCGGCGGTGGCCTGCAGGCCCGATGCCTGCTGCTCGGTGCGGCCAGACAGGTCGGAGTTGCCCTGCGCAATCTGAGAGCTGGCCGTGGCCAGGCTTTCGGAGTTCTGCCGCACATGCAGCACCACCTCGGCCAGTCGCGTCTGCATCTGCGCCATGGCATAGAGCAGGCTGCTGTTGTCGCCTGCATGCAGGTTCACGGTTTGCGACATGTCGCCGGAGGCGATGCGTTGCACCACGTCGCGGGCATAGGCCGGCTCCCCCCCCAGCTGGCGAAGTATGCCCCGACCCACTGACAGGGCCAGTGCAAACGACAGGGCCACCAGTGCGGCCAGCCCCGCCATCATCCAGCGCTGCGTGCGGCGGAGCACGTCCGCCCGCGTCTTCAACAAAGTCGACAGCTCGCCCAACGACACCTCGTTGAAGGTGTACACGGCGTTGATGGTTTCGGTGAACGTCTGATAGTAGACGTCCGACGGGAGCTTCAGCTCGGTGGCTTGAATCAGCTCCTTGTCCGCCAGAGTCAAGGTCTTCGCGATCTCGGCCTTCAGCACAGCGGCCTTGTCGCCCAGTCGCGCCTTGAGTTCTGCGTTGACGGCCGTGGCCTTGCCCAAGTTGCCGATCATGTCGCCATAAAGTTCGTTCGCCCGCGATTTCACGGCCTCGAGCGCGGCGCGCTTTTCGGGGGGCAGCGTGCCTGTCGAAAGAAAGCCCGTGCCTTGAGCGCGCAACTGACCCAGCCGCTCGGCCAAGGCCGGCGCATTGACGAAGCCCGACATCACCAGCGCGTAGCTGTCGGGGTTGGGGTCGAGCGACAGTGTGTAGTCGTCGAGCAGGCCCTCGTTGAGCACCAGCAGATCGGCAATCAAGGCCGTGTGCTGCGCCGAGCTTTCGGCCGGCTTGAGCTGGCGGTTCGCAACCGCCTGCTCGAGCGCAGCCCAACGCTGCTTGCGTTCGGCCCATTCGGTCAGACGGGCGGGTGTGACCTCGCCTTTGATGCGGCGCTCGAATTCAGTCATGGCTTGGACCAAGGAATCGCGCGTGCCAGGCCGCAGCGCCTCCAGCTTGGCGTTGCCCCCCAGCATGCCAGCCGCCAGGCCGCGGTGCTGCTGAGTCAGTCGCACGACCGACTGCAAGGCCACCAGCGGCGCAATGCCGGCGTTCTCCAACTCCGCCGTTGCGATGAGCGGCGCACCCTGAGCGAAATAGAGCGTGGTGGGCAGCCCAGTCAACAGCAAGGCCAGAAAGCCGATCAAGGCAAACTTCTGGGTCAAACGGAGATTCTGCAGATTGAACATGACGGGCCTTCGGGGACGGATGGAAATCAGACAAGGCGGGACCGCAACGTGCGCTCGCAAGGTCACGACTGAGCGGCGTCTGTCCACGGCCTCGACACAGGCCACGTGCACCACGTCGATGCAGAATTGCAATGCATCGCAGACAAGGAAAAACAGGCGCCAGCTTCGAGATATCGGCTGGCGCCTGTAAAACTTGACGGGTGAACGGGAGGATCCCGGAATGGCCCCTCCCTGTTGCATTGGTTGACGGCTGGTTGACACACGGAGACGATGGCCGGCAGCGTGAGCATGTTCAAGCCGCTGCCCTTCGTGGGCATGATGATCAGCTCGAGCATAGGCACGGTGCCGCCACCTCCGCCTTGCGTTGGCGGCCGTGGTAGCCGCGCCAGTGCTCCCATTGCGCTGGGCCTCGACCGTGGCGCCCGACAGCGCCGAACCCGTGCTCAGGGATTGGTCAACAACGTCACACCCTTCCGCCGCCGAAACGAGCGCGCGGTTTCAATGGCGGCCCAAAGTTCGAAACTCAGGTGTGGGCCTCGCGAACCATGATGGTGATCGCCGTGCCCGCATGGCTGGAGACATCGATCGTCTTCCAACCCAGTCGGCTGTAGAGCGATCCGTCGCGTCGCGTGAACAGGTGCAAGTGGGCAAACCCAGCCGAGCCGCCTCGTCAGCAATGCGCAGCGACAAGGCCGATGCAATGTCCTGCCCACGACAGTCGGGCGGAACCACCACGGCCGACAACCACGGCGTGAGGTGCGCATGCTGGCTCAACTGGAGGAAAATGCTCCGCATGACCTCCAAGACTCCTGCGCGAAGCCACGCCGTCCGGACCCTGCACCGGGCAGCCTCCGCGCTGCCCCTGATGGCCGCCACCCTGCTCTCGAGCGCCTTGTTCCCCACGTGGACGCACGCCGCCCCCCGTGTCGAAGACAGCATCGCGCAACGTGCGCTGGCCTGTGTGGGCTGCCACGGCCCGCAAACACGCGCCACGCAAGAGGGCTACTACCCGCGCATTGCGGGCAAGCCGGCGGGCTACCTGTACCACCAGCTGCTGAATTTTCGCGAGGGCCGGCGCCACTACACGCTGATGTCGCGCCTGGTCGATCCGCTGTCCGATGCCTACCTGCTGGAACTGGCCACCTACTTCTCGCAGCTGGAGCTGCCCTACCCGCCCCACGCGGCAGTGCCTCCAAGTGCCGCCGCCCAGCGGGGCGAAGCACTCGTGATGAAAGGCGACCCGAAGCGGCAGATCCCCGCCTGCGTGCAATGCCACGGCGCCTCCATGACGGGCGTGGCGCCCGACATCCCCGGCCTGCTCGGCCTGCCACGTGACTACCTCAATGCGCAGCTCGGCGCATGGCGCACCGGCAACCGCCGTGCGCAGTCGCCCGATTGCATGGCCCACATTGCGCGCCAGCTCACGCTGCAGGAGGTGTCTGACCTGTCGGCCTGGTTGTCGAGCCAGCCTGTGCCCTCGGCCAGCCACCCGGCATCCAACCTACCCGAGCCCCTGCCCACACCCTGCGGCGGCGTGACCCTGGGAGCACGCCCATGAAGCGCATGCTCAAATTCACGCTCGTGCTGCTGGCCCTGTTGCTGCTGATGGCCGCGGCCGTGCTGGCCCTCAACCTGCGCGGCGAAGACCCGCTGCCTGCCAACGCGCAGCCGCGCGACGGCACGGCCGAGCA
>JBEGTX010000031.1:0-3642 GCA_041179165.1 Pseudomonadota bacterium
GAACATCTTCATCTGCTCGCGCGTGGTGTTCTGCGCTTCATCGAGGATGACGAACGCATGGTTCAGCGTGCGCCCGCGCATGAAGGCAAGCGGCGCCACCTCGATCTGGCCCTTTTCGAACGCCCGGCCTACCTTGTCGAAACCCATCAGGTCGTACAGCGCGTCGTACAGCGGCCGCAGATAGGGGTCGACCTTCTGCGCCATGTCGCCCGGCAAAAACCCCAAACGCTCGCCGGCCTCGACCGCAGGGCGGCTGATGATGATGCGCTGCACGGCGCTGCGCTCGAGCGCGTCGACTGCGCAGGCCACGGCGAGAAAAGTCTTGCCCGTCCCGGCCGGGCCGATGCCGAGCGTGATGTCGTGGTTCTGGATGTTGCGCAGGTAGAGCTGCTGGTTGGGCGTGCGGCCGATGAGGTCAGCGCGGCGCGTTCGCAGCACGGTGTCTTCGCCCGCGGCCGGGGTGCCCCGGGCCGGTTTGCCGCGTTCGGCGTCCATCAGCGCCAGCTGGAAATCCTCATGCGGCAAAGGCTGGTCAGCGCGCGCATAGAGCGCCTGCAGCAGGGCCAGCGTTCTTTCGGCTGCGGGCTTGGGGCCCTCGATGCGAAAGAACTCGTTGCGTCGCGAGATGTTCACACCGAGCACCCCTTCGATGTCACGCAGGTGGGCATCCACGCTGCCGCACAGGTGGGCGAGCCGGGCATTGTCCAGGGGCAGAAACTCGTGGCGAAGGATCAAGGCAGTGGTTCTCCGTGGCAAACAGGGCCGCACGCCGACACCGGCGAGCCGCTCCGGCATTGTCGCCGCAGCGCCGCCGATGTGCACAGCACGCCCCTTTGGACGCCTCGCCCGCGGCTCCTGCACAATCAGCGCCCATGCGCCGCCGTCCCTTCTTGTCGTTCATCCCCGCCCCGTGGTCCTTGCTGGCCGTCTTGCTGCTGTTGGTGGTGGGCTCAGGCGCAGCCTGGCGAGCCGCTGCAGCCGACATCCCGCCCGAAGTGCTGGTGCTGAAGTCGGCGCTGTCGGTGTCTGGTGCCGAAGCCCAGTTCCCCGCGCAACGCCCGGCCTTGTCGGTCAGCCTGCCCGACGACTGGTGGGAGACACGCCCGCGCGAAGACGGCCCCATCTGGTACCGCCTGAAGTTCGATGCGCCACGCTCGGGTGACCCGCTCACCGCCGTCTACATCGAGCGGGCCTGCAGCAATGCCGAGGTCTACCTGAACGGCGCCATCGTGGCGCGCGGCGGGCGCATGAGCGAGCCCGTGACCCGCAACTGCTACTACCCCCAGCTGGTGTCGCTGCCCAGCTCTCTGCTGCGCGACACCGACAACACGCTCGACATCAAGGTGCAGGGCTATGCCCTGCAAAAGGTGGCAGCTCGCCAGCGCTCCGGCGGACTGTCGCAGGTCCGGGTGGGCCCGCACTCGGTGCTGGCCGACCTGCACGCGAGCCAGCTGTTCTGGAACATCACGATCGTCGAGATCATCACCATCGCCACCTCGGTGCTGGGCCTGTTGGTGTTGTGCCTGGGCTGGCTCAACCGCGGCCAGCCCCACCTCATTTACTTCGGGCTGCTCACCCTGACCTGGAACCTCATCTCGGCCCGCGTGCTGCTGCAGAACACCCCTCTCGACAACCACCTGACCGAGATGGCGACCACCATGGGCTTTGCCGTGGCGGTGGGCCTGGGGGTGCAGTTTCTGTTGAGCTATGGTGGACTGCGCTCGCGCACCATCGAAATCGGTCTGGTGATCCAGGCGCTCGCCGTGCCAGCCTCGCTGGCGTTCTCCGATCCCCAGCGCATGTTCGCGCTCAGCAGCGCCTGGCTGCTGATGATGCTGTGCGAAGCCCTGGCCGTGGCGGGGCTGTACCTCTTCACCGCCTGGCGCAACCGCAACGCCGACTTCTGGCCCATGACCATCGCCCTGGGGTCCGTGTGTGCACTCCTGGTGTTCGAACGCGCGGTGCAACTCGACCTGGTCCATTCACCGTTGCGCGTTCAGCTGTCGGCGCTCGTGATGCCGATCGTCTTCACGGTGCTGGGCTCGCGCCAGTTCCGCTCCTTCGGCAACGCGCTGCAGGCGGCCGAGGCCAGCCGCAACTCGCTGGAGAGCCGGGTGGCCGACGCCACCGCCGAGATGGAACGCAACTACACCCAGATGGCCGAGCTGCGGGTCGAGCAGGTGACCGAGAAAGAACGCAAGCGCATTGCCGGCGACCTGCACGACGACCTGGGCGCCAAGCTGCTCACCATCGTTCACACCAGCGAGTCAGAGCGCATCTCCACCTTGGCGCGCGAGGCGCTCGAGGAAATGCGCTTGTCCGTGAAAGGCCTCACCGGCAAACCCCTGCCGGTCGGCGACGCGCTGGCCGACTGGCGTGCCGAGACCGTGCTTCGCCTCGGCCAGGCCGGTGTTGAAGCCGACTGGCGCAGCCCCACCGAAGACCTCACCCAGCAGCTGTCGGCGCGGGCCTTTGTGCAGACCACACGCATCCTGCGCGAGGCCGTGAGCAACGTGATCAAGCACAGCGGTGCGTCGCACTGCAAGGTGCGCTGCAGCCTCGGCGAACATGACTTCGTGCTCGTGGTGCAAGACAACGGCAAGGGCATTCCCATGGAGCTCGATGGCAAGCTCGACCGCGGCCACGGCATGGCGAGCATGAAGCACCGCGCCAAGCAGATGCAAGGCCAGTGCCTGGTCGAATCCGGTCCGGGCTACGGCACGGTGATCCGGCTCACACTGCCACTTTGAACCCTTCTGAGCGCACATGCATAGGCGAAAACTGGCACGCCCATTCTGCGTGCTGGTAGGATGGATTTTTCGCGCAGTACCCCGCGCCTCACCGGGCTCACCCCATGAACAGAATCCTGCTGCTTGAAGACCTGCCCGAGATCCGCTCGTGGCTGAAGGCCCTGGCCCTTCAGGTCTTTCCGAATGCCCAAGTCTCTGAAGCCGCGCGTGTCCATGATGCCCTGGCGCTGGTAAGTGCCGAGCGCTTCGACGTGGCCCTGGTCGACCTCGGCTTGCCCGACGGTTCCGGCGTCGATGTGGTCGCCGCCCTGCGCGAAACGCAGCCCGAAGCCCAATCGGTCGTGGTCACCATCCACGATGACGACGATCACCTCTTCCCCGCTCTGCAGGCCGGCGCCTTCGGCTACCTGCTGAAAGAGCAGCCCCGGGAACATTTCGTCGAACAACTGCAACGCATCAGCCAGGGTGAGCCGCCGTTGTCGCCCTCCATTGCGCGCCGCGTCATCGCCTACTTCGCTGCCCAGAACAAGCCGCAAGAGCGTCCGCAGAACCTCCCCCATGTGTCGCTCACCGACCGTGAAAACGAGGTCCTGCTGTGGGTGGCCAAGGGCTTCACGCTGCCCGAAATCGGCGTGCAGCTCAACCTGTCGCGCCACACCATTGCCGACTACGTGAAGCAGATCTACCGCAAGCTCAACGTGAGCTCGCGCGCCGAAGCCGCGCTCGAGGCGCAACGCCTGGGCCTGTTCCGCCGATGATCGGGCGCCTCACGGGCCTGCTGGCAGAAAAGAACCCGCCCCAGCTGCTGCTGGACGTGAACGGTGTCGGCTACGAAGTCGACGTGCCGATGAGCAGCTTCTACAACCTGCCCGGCCTGGGCGAGCGCGTCACG
>JBEGTX010000032.1:0-5357 GCA_041179165.1 Pseudomonadota bacterium
TGAGCCGTCGCCCGCCCAGTGTCCGGAGTGCTGCCATCGGCTCGTTCTCTCCGTTGATGAACGAGCCGATGCGCGACTATGTGAGCCGGGCCAGTGAGCTGCTCTTCGAGCGCCGGTATGCCGATGCAGCGGTTCTCCTCAACAACACGGTGGGAAAGCACCTTCCGCGCCTGCTGAAGATGGTCAACCAACGGCACCTCGCCGGGCTCGACGAGCATGAGTTGCGGCAGGTGCACTTCCACGTCAAGCAGGTGCTCGAGCTCGATGTGGCAGCCTATGTGAAACAGCTCGCTCACATCGAGGTGCCGGTGCTCTTTGTCAATGGCGAGATCGACGAGTACACGGCGGTGTCCGATGTCCGGTCCATGAGCCGGCACATCCCAAACTGCCGCTTTGCCACCGTGCAGGGCGCCGGCCACTTTCTTGAACTGGAGAGCCGACAGGCGAGTGAGCTCGTGCAGGCCTTGATCATGAAGTTCCTGACATGCGACGCCAAGGACGTCTTGCCTCGCCTCGGTCAGAAACTTTCCGGCGTTCCAGGCTGACGCGCCACCGATGCACCTGCTCATCACCGCACTCGGCTCGGCCGGCGACGTTCATCCCTATCTCGCGATCGGACAGGAGGCGCGGGCCAGAGGCCACCGGGTCACAGTGTGCAGCCACGCCGCCTTCGGTGGCCTCGTACAGCGCTGCGGGCTCGGTTTCCAGCCCATCGGCAGCGCCACTGCCTATGCCGCGGCGATGGCCGACCCCAGGCTGTGGAACCCGCGAACCTCGCTGAAGCGCCTGTGGGAGGTCGCGTCGGATTTGCTCGATGAACAGTACACTGTACTCGGACATGAAGTCCGAAGCGACACGGTCATGCTGGGCTCTCTGTGGGCCTTCGGCGCTCGGCTGCTGAGTGAGAAACAAGGCATTCCGTACCTGTCTTCGCACGTCTCTCCGTCGACCTTGTTGTCGGCGATCTCACCGCCCACCCACCCCAGGGTGTCGCTGTCGACGCGGCTTCCGCTGCAACTCCGGCGCTGGGGGCTTCGGCTCGCTGAGCACACGATGGTCGACAGGCTCATGGGGCCCGACCTCAACCGTTTCCGCAAGCACCTCGGGCTTGCGCCGGTGCAGCGAATCCTCAGTACATGGATTCACTCGCCGCACGGAGTTCTGGCGCTTTTCCCCGCATGGTTTGCACCGCGCGCGGCAGACTGGCCGGCACACCTCAGCTTCTGCGGCTTCCCGCTGTTTGAGGACCCCATCCGCGCGGGACTCGACGAGGAGGTCGAAGCCTTGCTCGACCGGCGGTTGCTGCCGATCATCGCCACGGCAGGCTCCACGCTGCTGCGGTCGGCCACTCACTTCGATGCCCTCCACGACGTGGCGCAGAGCTTGGGGCGCCCCCTCATCGTGCTGGGCGGTGCACCGGTACGTGCGCCTGCTGCTCGCTCGCTCGTGCTGGCCGCGTTGCATCGCCCGCACCTGCCCTTGCGCGCGCTGCTGTCGCGCTCTGCCGCGTTGGTCCACCACGGTGGAATCGGCACGGCGGCCTTCGCGTTCGAGTCTGCCGTGCCGCAACTGGTCACGCCCTTCGCCCATGATCAGTTCGACAACGCGCAGCGCATCGTTCGCCTGGGTTGCGGCCAGCAGCTGCCTCCCAAGGGCGACGCCTTCCGGATTCAATCCACCTTGTCTGCTCTGCTCAGTGACACCCGATCGAATCAGCGTTGCCGCGATATCGCCCTGCTCATGAGGCCCCCTGCCGCGAACGATTCACCGCAGTCCGCCGCTGGTCGTGCTGTGGACCACCTGGAAGCAGTCATGGCGCACACGCCCACTGGCAAGATAGGTGGACAGGACCTGCCGGTCAGTGCATAGGCGCACGGGGGCAGAGAGGCGGACCCGCGCGCGGGTCTCAGCGGCGCACGAGGTCGGCCACCAACAGCACCAGCTCGCCGATGTCGAAGGGCTTCGCAAGGTGGGCCTGATAGCCCGCCACGAGCGCCCGTTTGCGGTCCTCCGGGCGGGCAAATGCGGTCAGCGCGAGCGCGGGGATCCGGTCGTTCTTCCCCTCCCGGGAGCGGATGAAGCGCATGAACTGGTACCCATCCATGTCGGGCATCCCGATGTCGCTGACCAGCGCTTGTGGCCGTGTGTGCCGGAGTCCTTCCACGGCCTCGGCCGCCGATGCGAATGCAGTCACCTCGGCGCCAGCGTTCTCCAGAATGCGGCGAAGCACCTCGCGCGCATCGGGTTCGTCTTCAACCACGAAGATGTGTGCACCGTCGAGGCGGGGAAGCTGGGAGGTCTCAGAGTGACTGTGCGGCGCCGTCGGATGCTCGCGCGTCGCGCGCTCTTCCTCCAGCTGAACAATCGAGAGAGGCAGTTTGACCAGGAAGGTGGAGCCCTGCCCCTCTCCCTTGCTCATCGCCACGACCGCACCCCCATGCAACTCGGTCAGCTGCTTGGTGATGGCCAGCCCCAGGCCGAGGCCTCCGTGCGTTCGTGTGGTCGAGCTGTCCCGCTGAGAAAATCGGTCGAAGACATGAGGCAAGAATTGCGCTGAAATGCCGGCGCCGGTGTCGCTCACGCTCAACTCCAGGTGAGAGTTCACCCGCTGAAGAACCACCTGGACCTGCCCGCCTTTGGGTGTGAACTTGATGGCATTGGAGAGGAGGTTCCAGACCACCTGCTGCAGCCGGTCGGCATCACCTCCGACCACCGTCTGCACGGGGTCGAGCACGACGTTGAGCCGGAGCGCCTTGGCGTCTGCAGAGGGCCTGGCAGACTCCACCGCGGCCGTCACGACATCGCCGAGGGCAATCTGTCGGATGTCCAGGCGCAGCTTGCCGCTCAAGATCCGGCTCAGGTCGAGCAGGTCGTTGATCAGCTGAACCTGCGCCCGCGCGTTCCGATCGATGACCTGAACCGCGTGGCGCTGCGAATCCGGCATGCCGGCCGTGTCGCGAAGCAGGATCTGGGTCCAGCCCATGATGGCGCTCAGGGGCGTGCGCAGCTCGTGCGACAGCGTGGTCAAGAACTCGTCCTTCGAGCGGGCGGCCAACTGCGCTTCCATGCGCGCGTTCCGCTCGGCATCGAGGATGTCGTCGCGTTCGCGGCTGGCCATTTCGGCGGCCTGGGCACGCCGCCGCTCCGAGAGGTCTCGGGTGAGTTTGGCAAACCCGATCAAGCGCCCGCCGTTGTCTCGGAGTGCGGTGATCGTCACGTTGGCCCAGAAGGTCGTTCCATCTTTACGGACGCGCCAACCCTCGTCGACGAAGGTGCCCGTCTCGGCTGCCACCTGCAACTCGTGCTCCGGCCAGCCGGAAGCACGAACCTCGTTGGGATAGAACACGCCGAAGTACTGCCCGACGATGTCCGCAGCATCGTAGCCCTTGATGCGCTGGGCGCCGACGTTCCAGGTGGCCACCTTGCCGTTGGCGTCGAGCATGAAGATGGCGTAGTCGGCCACACCTTCGACCAACAGGCGAAAGCGCTCCTCGCTGCGACGCAGTTCTTCCTCGTGCTCGCGCCGAGTCGTCAGGTCCCGCGTGACCTTCGCGTAGCCGATCAGTGCCCCGCTTGGATCACGCAAGGCCGTGATGACCACGTTGGCCCAGAACAGAGTGCCGTCTTTCCTGACCCGCCAGCCTTCATCCTCGAACGAACCCGTTGCAGCGGCCTCCTCGAGTTCATGGGCGGGCAGGCCGCGTGCCAGGGCATCAGGGGGATAGAAACGCGAGAAGTGCGAGCCGATGATTTCGTCCGCACGGTAGCCCTTGAACCTTTCGGCTCCCGCATTCCAGGTCAACACATGACCCGTGGGATCGAGCATGAAGATCGCATAGTCGCGAACGCTCTCGACAAGCAGGCGGAACCGTTCTTCGCTGCGGCGCAAGCCTTCCACCTGCGCGGGCTGGTTGATGTCGGGGATGCTCATGGAGAGCGTCATGCAAAATGGTGAAGATGGCGGCGGGAGAGCGATGTGCCGTGTGGTCGAACGACAGCCCCCCGACGACAAGCTCAAGCTGGTCAAGAACACCCTCAGCGCTTCCTGGTTCGACCTCTGTAGCGAACGATCTCGCGCTCATCATCCCGGAACACGCCTTCTGTCGCGGTAGGGTAGCCTCCCGCACAGGTGTCAGACAAGTGCCCGCAGGCTCTGCGACCCAACCAGCTGCCGATGATGGAGGTGAACCAGCGGCTGAGCAGGGCCGGTGCACGGCTCTTGTTCCACGTCCAGAAACACCTTGTCGGTGCAACTCAGCGCGAGCCCGCATGAACACGCGCTTGCTGCTTCAGCAACTGCACCAGGTTGCCCGTGGCAACATTCACATCGACGAGGTGAAGACCCCAGGTGCGCAGGACTTGTCCGTTGACACTCAGCTCGCCCTGCAAGTCGGACGGAAAGTTCACGGAGAGGTAGGACGCGCCTCCCGACTCCACGCATTCGGCGACAGGCAAGGTCCTGGCCGTGAACCGGGTCGCCGTGGGCTGCTTCGCGGCAGTCGTCGGCGCACCCGCGCTCGCAGCCTGACCCAGCAGGTTCTCGCCCAAGGGCAACACAGCGAGCAACTTGCCCGAACCGCCAGCGAGCGCTGCCGGGTTGGTGCATGCCACGGTGAAGGCAGCAGGGTCGGTGCCGCCGATGGAGGTGGCGCCGATGCGGCCGAAGAGGCTGTCAGCAGGCGGCGGAGAATCGGCGCGGAATGAGGTGTACGCCACCACGCAGCCTATCTGGGTCGCGCTGCGGCACAGTGGCATGGACTTGAACGCGCCACCCGCATCGCGCCCCTTCGGCACCGCGAGGTTCATGCCCAGAAGGAGTGCCGACACGATCTGCCGCTGCACCGGCTTGCCTTCGATCTCGCGAGCCACCAGCTCGGCGAGCATGCGAGCCCCCTGTGAGTGCCCGATGAGCACGACGCCACGTCCCTTGTTGTCACGCGCCAGGTAGTCATTCCAGGCATCCTTCACGTCGGCATAGGCCATCGCCGCATCAGGTTGCATCGGGGTGCCCGTGAAACGGCTGCGCACCGCGGCGAGGGTCACTTGCCGGTACATGGGCGCGAAGGTGCGGCAGGTGCCGCCGAACGGTGCCAGCTGCTGCTGCGCCGCACGTCGTTCCTCGGCCCCTGCGACCAGGTCGCTGTTGGCGGTGGCATCGAACGAGATCGTGGGATACACATAGAAGCAGTCGATCGGCGCGGCAGGGTCAGGCCGCAGCAGTTGCGCAGCGCCACCGCCCTGAGGCTCAGCCGTCAGCGGCTGCGCACAGATGTCGTCACGGCCAGGGCGGCAGAGCCAGTGGCTGTCCACCGCATAGTCGGTGCCGGAGACAACCCGTGCCACGGGGGCAGGAGCTG
>JBEGTX010000033.1:0-3415 GCA_041179165.1 Pseudomonadota bacterium
GCGCCACCTTTCCCGACGTGTCGGCCAACGACCGCATCACGGGCGCCTACCAGCCTGGCGGCAGCTTGCGCTTCTTTCTGAACGGCAAGCTGCTGCGTGAATTCCGCGATGCCGAGTTTGCACGCCGCTTCATCGGCATCTGGCTGTCGCCCAAGACCTCGGAGCCCGCGCTGCGCCAGTCCCTGCTCGGGCTCAAGCAGGCCGGCGGATGAAGACGCTGCTGAGCGCTCGCGCGGCCGCGGGCTGGCGCTATGGTGCGCTCGGCCTGCCGCTGGCCTTCGTGGCGCTGCCGCTGTACGTCGTGCTGCCGAACCACTATGCCGATCACTACGGTGTGCCGCTGGCCTGGCTGGGCGCCGTTCTGCTCGGTGCGCGTCTGCTCGATGCCTTCGCCGACCCCCTGATCGGCCGGTGGGTCGACGGGCTGCTGTCGGATGCCACGGCACGCCTTCAATCGGTGCTGGTCTTCGCCGCACTCGTGCTCACGGCCGGATTCGCCGGCCTCTTCTTTCCACCGGTCTCGGGCACGGTGGCCTTGCTCGTGTGGTGTGCCGCGGCTTTGGCCGTGACCTACCTCAGCTACAGCATCCTGACCGTGGCGCACCAGGCCTGGGGCGCGCGCCTGGGTGGTGACGAGGCGCAGCGTGCACGCGTGGTGGCCTGGCGCGAGGCCTTGGCGCTCGTGGGTGTGCTGGTGGCGAGCGTGCTGCCATCGGTCGTGGGCTTGAAGCTCACGGTGCTGGTGTTCGGCGTGGCCCTGTTCATCGGGCTTGCGGCGCTGCGCACGTCGCCTCGCCCTGAAGCACTTGCCGCCGACCTCCCATCCTCGGACAGCGCGCGCCCGCTGTCGACCGGCCCGTTCCGTCGCCTGCTGGCGGTGTACCTGCTGAACGGCATCGCGAGTGCCATCCCTGCCACGCTGGTTCTGTTCTTCATCCGCGACCGGCTCCAGGTACCTTCATGGGAGCCGGTGTTTCTGGCCGGCTACTTCGCGGCCGGGGCCGTGTCGATTCCGCTGTGGGTGCGGTGCGTGAAACGATTCGGCCTGCCACGCACCTGGCTGGCCGGCATGTTGCTGGCGGTCGCCACTTTCGCTTGGGCGGCCACGCTGGGCGCGGGTGATGCGACCGCCTTTCTGATCGTGTGTGTGCTGAGCGGTGTGGCCCTCGGGGCGGACTTGAGCCTGCCCAGCGCCCTGCTCGCCGGCGTCATTCAACAGGCCGGCCACAGCGGGCAGCGGGAAGGCGCGTACTTCGGTTGGTGGAACTTCGCCACCAAGCTCAATCTCGCGCTCGCCGCCGGCGTCGCCCTGCCTTCGCTGCAGCTCTTCGGCTACGCGCCCGGCAGCCGTGATACCGCCGCACTCACCGCCCTCACTGCCGCCTACTGCCTGCTGCCGTGTGGGCTGAAGCTGCTGGCCGCGGCCTTGCTGTTCACGCAGTGGGTGCGGCCTTCCGCTGCCCCCTCCTCGCCCTCCCCTTCGCTGCTGAAAGACCTGCCATGAGCTCACGCCGACACCTCCTCGCCTGGGCCGCTGCCGCCGTGGTCATCAGCGGCTGCGCCTCGCCCACCCCCGCCGACTACGCGTCCGAAAAACCGCAGCTCGACCTTCAGCAGTACTTCAATGGCGACATCACGGCGCACGGCATCTTCACCGACCGCTCGGGCAAGGTCGTGCGCCGCTTCACGGTGTTGATGAAGTGCCAGTGGACGGGCAACGAAGGGGTGCTCGACGAAGCCTTCACCTACAGCGACGGCACCCGCGATCGCCGTGTGTGGCGGCTCACCAAAGGTGCCGACGGCCGCTACACCGGCACGGCCGACGACGTGGTCGGCACCGCCACGGGCCAGGCCGCAGGCAACGCCTTCCAGTGGGCTTACACGCTGCGCCTGCCGGTGGACGGCAAGGTGATCGAGGTGCAGTTCGACGACTGGATGTTCCTGGTCGATTCCCACGTGATGCTCAACAAGGCTGTGATGACGAAGTTCGGCATCCGCCTCGGTGAGGTCACCCTGTCTTTCCACAAGCCATAGGCCACGCCATGTCTCTCAATCCCCGCATCACCGATTGGCGTGGCCGCACCGTGTGGCTGGTGGGTGCCTCCAGCGGCATCGGCCTGGCCACGGCCAAACTGCTGTGTGCCCGAGGCGCACGCGTGGCCGTGTCGGCACGCGACGCCAGTGCCCTGTCGGCCTTTGCCGCGCTCAACCCGGGCACCCTCGCCCTCGCCGTGGATGCCACCGACGCAGACGCGCTGGCCCACGCGGCGCAGCATGTGGCCTCTCAGTTCGGACGCATCGATCTGGTGATGTACTGCGCGGGCTACTACCAGGCGCTGCGCGCCACCGCCTTCGATCTGTCGGTGGCGCTGCGCCACCAGCAGGTGAACTATGTGGGCGCGCTGAACCTGCTCGACGCTGTGCTGCCCGTGCTGCTTGCACAAGGCGCAGGCCATGTGAGTCTGGTGTCGAGCGTGGCCGGCTACCGAGGTCTGCCCAACTCGCTGGGCTACGGCCCCACCAAGGCGGCACTCATCAACCTCGCACAGACCTTGTACATGGACTTGCAGCCCAAGGGCATCGGGGTCTCGGTCATCAACCCCGGTTTCGTGAAGACCCCGCTCACCGCGCAAAACAGTTTCACGATGCCCGCACTGATCACTCCCGAGCAGGCCGCTGAAGAGATCCTGCACGGCTGGGCTCGCGGCAACTTCGAGATCCATTTCCCCAAACGTTTCACCCTGTGGATGAAGGCGCTCGGCTTGTTGAGCGACAGCCTCTACTTCAAGGCGGTGCGGCGGGGAACCGGCCTGTGAGTGCGAGGCATGCAGGCCCACAAATGGCGGGGCTTGACGTGCACCCGCACGAGGCACGTTTCGACCTGGACCCGCGCGTGGCCCGGGTGATCGACCTGTTCGAAACCATCACGCCTGCCGACATCGACCGCCTGTCCCAGTTCTACGCGCCACAGGTCCGCTTCAAGGACCCGTTCAACGACGTGCACGGTGTGCCTGCCGTGCAGCAGGTGTTTCGCCACATGTTCGACTCGCTCGACCGGCCTCGGTTTGAAGTGCGAGACGTCGTCGTGCAAGGCGACCAGTGTTTCCTCACCTGGGATTTCCTGTTTCACTTCAAGCGCTTCAGCCGCGAGCACCAGACGGTGCACGGCGGCTCGCACCTGCAGTTCGACGCGATCGGCCTCATCACGCTGCACCGGGATTACTGGGATGCGGCCGAGGAGCTTTACGAGAAGCTGCCCGTCGTGGGCGCCCTGATGCGCTGGCTCAAACGCCGCGCATCGCAGTGATCGCCGGGCGCTTGCTCACGACACGCTGGAACGCCGTTCGTCAACGCCAGTGGGCCGCTCATCGCTTCACCATTGGTCAAGCGCGGTGCAGCCGCCTACAGTGCAGCT
>JBEGTX010000034.1:0-21106 GCA_041179165.1 Pseudomonadota bacterium
GCCCGGCGCACGACCCGGATCAGTCACTCAGCGGGCAGCGCGGCGACGGCGCACGGCCACGCCCACCAGGCCCAAGCCGAGGGCCAGCATGCCAATCGTTTCGGGTTCTGGCACGGGCGCCGCGACGGCGGAGGTGTCTGAGCGTGAGAACAGCGGCGACACCGAGAAGCCACCGGCACTGGTCTCGATCTCGAAGATCGGGTTCAGCAGGGGCGACGAGGTGAAACGCACGGAACCGGTCTGGCTCAGTGACGAGCCACCGAACGACAGCGTGCGTTCGAGCGCGCCGCCACTGAAGCTGCCGCCCCGTGCCAAGCGGTCGAGGAACGAGAAATCGAGCCAGTTGCCCATGCCGGAGCCGAAGTCTTGCGGGGAATCATTTCGCAGCAGGCGGGCGTTGCCGAAGGTGGACAGGTCGAGCGTGGACGTGTCGCTGGTGTAGTGGTAGCCGAACACCGGTTCTTCGTAGATGGGCTGCGACCAGTCGCGGAAGGTGGTGATGTCCCAGTCGGTGATGCTGAAGCCGTTGGACACGAAACTCCCGGTCCCCTTGCCCCCACCGTTGAAGAAATCGAATTCGACGTTCCACTGGTAGGCAGCCGCGTGGGCGCTGGAGGCCAGCAGCAGTGCGGCAGCGGC
The DNA here is from genome assembly GCA_041179165.1 of Pseudomonadota bacterium. Classification (GTDB taxonomy): domain Bacteria; phylum Pseudomonadota; class Gammaproteobacteria; order Burkholderiales; family Burkholderiaceae_C; genus Rhizobacter. Next base: position 640 of record JBEGTX010000034.1, read on the forward strand.
CAGTGCGGTGCGGAAGGAGGATGGACGGCAGATCTTCATGTTGTGTTCCCTGTGGATGGATCGACTGCGTTGTCTGACCGGGGCGGGTCGGTGACCCGAATCAGGCAGCAAGTGCAGACAACGTGAGTGTCCGCTTCTGCATTCGGCGGCACACCCCCCTTTTTGCGGGATGAGTTCCAACCTAGGGGGGTGGCTGCGCTTCTGAACGGCGACAAGCCAATGCCGATCAGGGTTCCCGGGAGGTGGCGGCTTCAGCGCAGGCCGCGCAAATGCAGGCCTGGCCGCGTTTTTCGGGGGGAACACGGCCCAGCAGCGAGGCCGGAAATGTTGCAGTGCGGCACCAGCAGGGTGTGTCGAAACGGCCACATCGGGCCGGAGCGCAGTCGTTGACGCCGTTGCACAGCGGGCAGAGTTGTTCGGGCGCCGGGATGGCTGCGTCGGGGAGGTCGGCGAGGGTCACGGTGCAGGAGGGTAGCACCCGCGTGTTTTAACGGAGGAGCCAGTTCGCCAAGCCACGCTTGTTCAATGTCACCTGATGTGCCTGCGCAGCGTGGTCCCACAGGGACAAGCGTTGGGGGCCCGCGGCCCCCTGTCAAGCAACCACACGAGATCCGGCTCTGCCGGTCGACCAGTGGGAGGGCTCACAAGGTGAACAGGAGTTGGTGGCTGAGTGAAAGTCAGCAAGGGTCTAGAGCGAAGCGCATTGCCCAACGCCCGCGGATCTGGCTTCGCCAGGCCGCCAGGCGGCGCCCCCGGGGGGCAGGACCGGAGGGACGTGGGGGCCCTACACCTGCATATTCATGATGTCGGAGTAAGCCTGCACCAGCTTGTTGCGCACCTGCATCGTCGCCTGGAAGCCGATCTGCGACTTCTGCATCGCCACCATGGTTTCTTCCAGGCTCACGGTGGGGTTGCCCATCTGGACCTGCCTCTGCATCTCGCTCGCCTGGTTGTGGCTGTCGCTCACGCCCCGCAGTGCCTGGGACATGAGCTGCTGGAAGCCCGGACCTTCGACCGGCTTGTTGTTGCCCACCAGGGGTTGGCCGTTCGTGCCCAAGCCCGCCCGGGCTGCGGCCTGGGCGAAATTGAAGGGTTTGAGGGTGACGTCCATGGGGGGTGCTCCTTGCAACACGTGATGGGTTGCACGATGAGACGAACTTTAGGGGTTTTTCACCGGTTGGATGTCGGGAACTGGGCACCCTTTGACAGGTTGTTCCTCGCATTCGAAGCCCTCAAGTTTCCAAATAATCACTTCATTCGGGTGGCGTCTGTCCGCCCGGTCTTGAAAAACGAGCACCATGGACAACGCGCTGACACTGCCCAACCAGACTCCACTTGCAACCCCTGCCGGGTTCGGTGCGCGCCTGGCTGCCATGCCGATGAAGAGCAAGCTCAATTTGGGGCTGGGCCTGGCTGCGCTGGCTGCCGTGCTGGTGGCGATTGCCATGTGGAGCAGCCAGGGTGACTACAAGGTGCTGTACGCCAACCTGTCTGACAAGGACGGCGGCGCCATCATCGCCCAGCTGTCGACGATGAACGTGCCTTACAAGTACTCCGAAGGCGGCGGTGCCATCCTGGTGCCTGCGGCCAATGTGCATGACCTGCGCTTGAAGCTGGCGTCGGCCGGCCTGCCCAAGGGCTCGGTTGTCGGCTACGAGCTGCTGGATGGCGCCAAGTTCGGCCAGACCCAGTTTCAGGAGCGCCTGAGCTTTCAGCGCGGACTCGAAGGCGAACTGACCCGCTCCATCACCGCCATGGCCGCCGTGCAGAACGCCCGTGTGCACCTGGCCCTGCCGAACCAGAACGGCTTCTTCCGCGAACAGCAAAAGCCCAGCGCCTCGGTGATGCTGACGCTCCACGCTGGCCGCACGCTCGACCGCGGCCAGGTCGCAGGCATCGTGCATCTGGTGTCCAGCAGCGTGCCTGACATGAACCCCAAGGCCGTGAGTGTGCTCGACCAGACCGGCGCGCTGATCTCGAGCGCGCCTGATGCCAACTCCGGTGCCGGCCTTGACGCCCAGCAACTGCAGTACGTGAACCAGATCGAAAGCAGCTACAACAAGCGCATTCTCGACATCCTGGAGCCCGTGGTCGGACGCGACAACCTGCGCGCCCAGGTCACCGCCGATGTCGACTTTTCGCAGACCGAATCGACCTCCGAGGAATTCCAGCCCAACCAGGGCAAGGACGCTCAAGCCAGCGTTCGCAGCATGCAGAGCAGCGAGCAAAGCGGCAGCACGGCGACCGGCGCCACCGGCATTCCCGGCGCCACGTCCAACCAGCCTCCACTCGCTGCCACGGCCCCGCTGACGGGCGCCTCGCAGCCCTTGCAAACTGCTGGTGGCGGCGCCAACGGCAACACCAACAGCCGCCGCGAGGCCGTCACCAACTACGAGGTCGACAAGACCGTGCGCGTCACGCGCAACGCCACGGGTTCGGTCAAGCGCCTGAATGCCGCCGTGGTCGTGAATCACCGCAGCATGACCGACGCCAAGGGCAAGACCACGAGCGTGCCGCTCACGGCCGAAGAACTCGAGAAACTCAACGCCTTGGTGCGCGAAAGCATCGGCTTCAAGCAGGACCGCGGTGACTCGGTCAAGGTGATCAACGCGCCGTTCAAGGTGGAGCCGGTGGTGGCAGACAACACCCCCATCTGGAAGCAGCCATTCCTGCTCGACATGCTGCGTGCCGCTGCAGTGCCGGCTGCCCTGGCCATCGTGGCGCTCGCCGTGGTGTTCGGTCTCATTCGTCCCGCCCTGCGCGTGGCCGATGCCAAGCGCGAGGACCCGCGCGGCAACCAGCTCGATGTGGTCGCGGCCGACGACGAAGACCTCCCGAAACTGGGTGATGCCAAGGCCGTGCCGCAGATCGAAGGCCCGCGTGCCAGTGCCCACCTTGAAGGTGCGCGCAGCTTTGCCAAAGAAAACCCCGCAGCCGTGGCCGGCATCGTCCGCGGCTGGGTGAGCGGCGAAACCGCCTGACCGGACTTCACATGAACCGCCGCCACACCATCATCACCCAACGCATTGCCTTCCAAGGGACCCGCTGATGGACACCAAGGGACTCGAAGACTCTGCCATCCTGCTGATGTCGCTCGGCGAGGAAGAGGCGTCCGAGGTGTTCAAGCACCTCACGCCAAAAGAGGTGCAGGGCCTGGGTGAAACGATCGCCAAGATGAAGAGCATCCCGCGCGAACGTGTGGAATCGGTGCTCGAGCGATTTTCTCAGGTGGCGGCCGATCAGAGCATGCTCGTGACCGACACCGACGAGTACGTGAAGGCCGTGCTGCGCAAGGCGCTGGGCGAGGACAAGGCCAATCTGCTGATCGACCGCATCCTGCAGGGCGGCGACATCAGCGGCATCGAAAGCCTGAAGTGGATGGACGCCCAGTCGGTCGCCGAACTGCTTCGCAACGAACACCCGCAAATCGTGGCCGCCATCCTGGTGCACCTGGACTTCGACCAGTCGTCGTCGGTGCTCAAGTGCTTCACCGAGCGCCAGCGCAATGAGGTGCTGGTGCGCATTGCCACACTCGACGGTATTCAGCCCTCGGCCCTGAAAGACCTGAACGAGGTCATGAGCCGCGTGCTGGCTGGTGGCGACAAGCTGCGCAAGGCCTCGCTCGGTGGCGTGAAGACGGCTGCCGAAATGATCAACCTGATGGGTGCGAGTGTCGAGACCGCGGTGCTCGACTACATCCGCGAGGCCGACAACGAGTTGGCCCAGAAGATCATGGACAACATGTTCACGTTCGACGATCTGGAGAAGATCGACGACAAGGGCATCCAGATGCTGCTGAAGGAAGTGCAGTCCGAGTCGCTGATCATCGCCTTGAAGGGCGCCACGCCGGAAATGCGCGAGAAGGTCTTCCGCAACATGTCGAGCCGTGCGGCCGAAACGCTGCGCGAAGACCTGGAAAGCCGTGGCCCAGTGCGCGTGAGCGAAGTCGAATCCGAGCAGAAGGAACTGCTCAAGGTCGTCCGACGCCTGGCCGACGAAGGCCAGATCATTCTTGCAGGTGGCGGTGACGATGAATTCCTCTAAAAAGCCACCATCGAGCCCCGCGCCACCGCCGTCGGGCGGCGCCAAGCCCTCGTCGGCTTACGGCCGTTTCATCCCGCGCGAAGAGCTGTCTTCGTTTGCGGCCTGGACGCCGGGTGCCCTGTCGGGTGGCGAGCCGTCGGCAGCGCAAGTGCATGTGCCTTCTCAGAAAGTTGAAACCCCTGCACCGCCTCAGGTGTCGCCCGCCGAAGAGCTGGCCGAAAAGCTGCGCCAAGCGCGCCAGTCGGGCTATCAAGACGGCTACCGCGACGGCCTCGTGGCCCTTGATGGTTTCAAGCAGAGCTTTGCCTCGCAACTGACGGCGCAGCTCGGCAACCTCACGCAGTCTTACATGACCCAGCTCGATGCCCTGCAGCAGCAGATGGCCCGCGCACTGGCCGTGTCGGCCACCCACCTCGCACGCCAGATGGTGCGCAGCGAACTGACCCAACGCCCTGAGCTGGTCGTGGCTGTGGCGCAAGAGGCCGTGGACACGCTGCTGCTGAGCGCCCACCACATCACGGTGCGAGTGCACCCCGACGACCACGCGCTGGTCTCGCAAGGGGCAGCCGATGTGCTCGCCGCCCGCGGTGCCCGTGTGCTGGCCGATGTGAACCTCGTTCGTGGCGGTTGCCTGGTGGAGTCAGACATCGGCGTCATCGACGCCACGCTCGACACCCGCTGGCGCCGTGCTGCAGCTGCACTCGGATGCGATGAAAGTTGGAAGGAAGCGCCGGTGCCTGCCACGCGTGCCGCGTCTTCTACCGAGTCTCCCACTGATTCTCCGTTGGCGTCGTCTGACGCCGCCGACCTGGAAGGTGACGAATGAAAAGCTCCCCCCTCGAAAGCCAGGCCCTCGCGGCCGCCGACAAGTGGAACCGCTACCTGGACGACATGCAGACCTTCTCTGCCGACCCGCTGCCTCTGGAAACCCAGGGCACGCTGGTGCGTGTGGCCGGCCTGGTGCTGGAAGCCTCAGGCATCCGCGTGCCGGTGGGTTCGGTCTGCCAGATCTACATGGAAGGCAAGCGCAACGACGGCCCGCCCGTGCTTGCCGAGGTGGTCGGTTTTTCGGGTGACCGTGCCTACCTTATGCCTACGGGCGAAACTCACGGCCTGGCCAGCGGCGCTCGCGTCGTGCCCCGTCCATCCCCCATCGTGCCCATGACCCTGGGCGCACCGCATCACCCTTGGCGCCGTGGCGAAGACCGCACTCTGCACCTGCCGGTGGGCGCCGGCCTGCTCGGCCGCGTGATCGACTCGCACGGCCACCCGATGGACCGCAAGGGCCCGTTGACCGACGTGCACAACGAGCCGCTCATCCGCCGCCCCATCAACGCGATGGACCGCGACCCCATCCGCCAGCCGCTGGACACTGGCGTGCGCGCCATCAACGCCATGCTCACCGTGGGCCGCGGCCAGCGCATCGGACTTTTCGCCGGCACCGGCGTCGGCAAGTCGGTGCTGCTCGGCATGATGGCCCGCTACACCGCGGCCGACGTGATCGTGGTCGGTTTGATCGGCGAACGCGGCCGTGAAGTGAAAGAGTTCATCGAAGACATCCTGGGTGAGGAAGGCATTGCCCGCTCGGTGGTGGTGGCCGCCCCGGCCGACTCGCCGCCGCTCACCCGCATGCAAGGCGCCAACTACGCCACGGCCATCGCCGAGCACTTCCGCGACAAGGGCCAGCACGTGCTGCTGCTGATGGACTCGCTGACCCGCTACGCGATGGCCCAGCGCGAGATTGCACTCGCCATCGGCGAGCCGCCCGCCACCAAGGGTTACCCGCCCAGCTGCTTTGCCAAGCTTCCGCAGCTGGTGGAACGCAGCGGCAACGGCATCCACGGCGTGGGTTCCATCACTGCTTTCTACACCGTGCTGAGTGAAGGCGACGACCAGCAAGACCCGATCGCCGATGCGGCGCGAGGCATTCTCGACGGCCACATCGTGCTGTCTCGCGAGCTGGCCGAAGCCGGCCACTACCCGGCCATCGACGTCGAGCGCTCCATCTCTCGCGTGATGACCAACGTGAGCCCGACCGAACACATCGACGCCGCACGCCGTTTCCGTCAGCTGCACGCCAAACACAACAAGGCGCGCGACCTGATCCAGCTCGGCGCCTATGCGCCAGGCAACGACCCCGAACTCGATGCCGCCGTGCGGCTGCATCCGAAGATGGTCGAGCTGCTGCAGCAAGGCATGCACAAACCCGCCACCTTGACCCACAGCGTGCGCGACCTGCGCGCGCTGGTCGGTTGATGCGGCCGCCAGGAGATTGACCCATGAGCACCCATGACGCATCCCTCAGCCCGCTGATGACTCTGCTGGGACAGGCCGAGCGCGAGCGCGACGAAAGCCTTGCCGCGCAGCAGCGCGTGGCCGCCATCCACAAGGCGGCCATCAACCAGGCCGACCAGTTGGTGGCCTACCGCCACGACTACGAAACGCGCTACCGCGAGCGATTCAGCAAACAAAGCGCCATCGATGTGTACCAGTCGTACCAGGCCTTCATGGTGCGCCTGAGCCAAGCGGTCGAACAGCAATCGCAGGTCGTGCAGCAGGCCGAGAAGCGCGTGGATGCCGCGCGCGAAGTCGTGCGCGAGCAGGAGTTGCGCGTGGCCTCGGTGCGCAAGCTGCTCGAGCGCCGCTTGGCCGAGCTGCGCATGCTGGCCGACCGCCGCGACCAGAAACAGACCGATGAATTTGCGAGCCGCGCCGCCTGGAATCGCCTCAACGAGCAGCAGTCGGCACGTCCGCGCTGAGTTCGTTGCCGACCCACGCGATTGTCCTTGTGCTCAACTGAACCGATTGCCCACCATGACACCAGCCGTCTCTTCGTCCTCGCTCCTGTCTTCACTGATGTCGCAGAACCCTGCGCCTGCTGCATCGAACTCGTCGGGGCAGGGGGGGGGCTTTTCGCAGATGCTGAAGGCGCATCAGAAACCAGCCGCGCCACCGGCCTCGGCACCTGCTGCACCGAAGGCCCCGGAGCGTTCGCGCAACGAGGCATCGAATTCCGCGCAGAAGACGCCCGAGAACCAGATCGCTGCCCGGGCCCAGGCGAATGCCCAGGCCCACGCCAGAGCCCAAGCGAAGTCGGACAAGACCGCAGCGGACAGCACGGGCCGCAGCGAGCGTTCCGGCAAGCCTCAGGCCGCTGAGGTGGACGCCAAGGACCCTGCGGCCGCGGCCGACCAACGCCGAGGCACCGCCGAAGACAACGCCGCCATCGACCCCGCCCTGGCCGACTGGATGGCCCGGCTGAACCTCCCCGAAGCGCCCGCGCCCGAGGTGGCCACCGGCCTGCCGGGTCAACCCGGTGCGGCGCTGTTGGCCGAGGCTCAGGCGGCCGCACAGGCCCCGACGGGTGACGCCATCGCCGAAGACCCCCTTGCCGCAGCAGGCAAAGACGGCGCCGAGCGCGGCCGTGCCCGCCTCAGCGGCGCGCACGACCGTGCCGGCCGGGCCGATGCCTCCGGTGCAGCCGACAGCGTGTCGGGCAAGTCGGCTGAGGCCACACCCGTGAAAACCGACAGCGCAGCTTTCCAGCAGGAAATGGCCCGCGTTCAAAGCGATGTGGCTGCCGTGCAAGGGCCGCCACCCGAAGCATTGCGGCCTGAAGGTGTGGCCGGCGCGCTGGGCCTGGGCGCTGCCAGCGCGGCCCCCTCGCGCGGTGTCGAGGCGTCCGCGCCTGTGGTCGTGCCCATGCCCACCCCGGCCGATTCCCCCGAATTCCCGCAGGCGCTCGGCACCCAGTTGAGCCTGCTGGCCAAGAACGGCGTGCAGCATGCCGAACTGCACCTGAACCCGGCCGACATGGGCCCCATCTCTGTTCAGATCGAACTCAACGGCAGCCAGGCTCAGGTGAACTTCGGTGCCGACTCGGCCGCCACCCGCGACATCATCGAAAACGGACTGCCCGAGTTGGCGGCAGCCATGCGCGAGGCCGGCTTCACACTGTCGGGTGGAGGGGTTCATCAGCAAGCCCAGGGTCAGCGTGACGGGGGCGACGGCGCCCGTGACCGTGGGGCCGCGAGCGGTGATCGATCCCAAGGCGGTAACGCCGGCCACGAGGAACCCGAGCTCACCCGCATCCGCACCCGCGTGTCCGAGGGCGGCGTCGACCTGTACGCCTGACCGAACGGTTGCGGCGAGGCGCGCTGGCGCCCCCTCTCGGCCCATGGCCGGGCGTGAGCCTGTCTGATCGGCGCGAAAAACCACGCCAGCGAGGTGCTGACCGACATCACCTGACGGAGCGGAAGCGGTGCTTTCCACCCGCTTATCCGGCCATTGGATTCGGCCCCGCTTTTTATGATTTCACCCATGCCGACCCGTGGCCTGCCGTTCTTGAGCAGGGCCAGCCGGACGCCGGACCCAAGGAGATTTCATGTCGAGTGCTGCTGCCGACGCTCACGCAGGTGACGCGCCCCCGAAGGCGGGCAAGAAGAAGCTGATCATCATCATCGCGGCCGTGCTCGTGGTACTGCTGCTGGGTGGTGGCGCCACAGCGTTCATGATGAAGAAAAAGGCGGCCGAGGCCGCCGCCCTGGCCGCTGAAGACGGCGAGGAAGGCGAAACCGCGGAAGCTGCACCCGCCCACGCCGAAAAGAAAAAGCACGACAAGGGCCACGCTCCGACCTTCGTGCCGCTCGAAGCCTTCGTGGTGAACCTGGCCGACAAGGAGTCGGACCGCTTCGCCCAGATCGGCGTCACCCTCGAGGTCGAAGACCCGAAGTTCGCCGATGAACTCAAGGCCTACATGCCGGCCATCCGCAGCGGCATCCTGATGGTGCTGGCCCACAAGACATCGGCCCAGCTGCTGGCCCCTGAAGGCAAGCGTGCGCTCGCCAAGGAAATCATGCGCGAGGCCGTGCTGCCCCTGGGCATCGAAGTCGCTGCCGAGGAAGAAGAGCCTGCTGCCGAGGCGCATGGCGAGGACGAAGACGCGCCGAAGAAGAAGAAAAAGAAGAAGAAGGCCGGCACGCCGAACCCGGTCAAGCACGTCCACTTCTCCAACTTCATCATTCAGTGATGAGCAACCCGAGCGTCATGGTTTTTCGTGGCATGGAAAGGGCCTGGTCATGAGCCAGCAGATTCTTTCGCAAGACGAAGTCGACGCGCTGCTGCAGGGCATCACCGACGAGAGCCAGAAGCTCGAGCAGGAAGAAGTCCAGCAGGGCGGCATTCGCAACTACGACATCGCCAGCCAGGAGCGGATCGTTCGTGGGCGCATGCCCACGATGGAGATCATCAACGAGCGCTTCGCCCGCAACATCCGCATCGGCCTGTTCAACTTCATTCGCAAGAGCCCGGAAATCTCGATCGGCGGCATCAAGGTGCAGAAGTACAGCGCCTTCCTGCGCGAGATCGTGGTGCCCACCAACTTCAACATCGTCTCGGTGCGCCCGCTGCGCGGCAGCGGTCTGATCGTCTGCGACCCCACGCTCGTGTTCGCCGTGATCGACGCGCTGTTCGGCGGCGCGGGCAAGTTCCACACCCGCATCGAAGGGCGCGATTTTTCGCCCACCGAACAACGAATCATCACCCGCCTGGTCGAGGTGGTGACCGAGGAATACAAGAAGGCCTGGTCTGGCATCTACCCGCTGGAGCTGGAATACCAGCGTTCGGAGATGCAGCCGCAGTTCGCCAACATCGCCACGCCGAGCGAGATCGTCGTGGCCACGAGCTTCACGCTGGAGATCGGTGACACCACCGGCACCATCCACTTCTGCATTCCGTACGCCACGCTCGAGCCGATTCGCGACGTGCTGTATTCGACCATCCAGGGCGACAGCAACGAACCCGATCGCCGCTGGGTCACGCTGATGAAGCAGCAGATCCAGGACGCCAAGGTCGAGATCGTGGCCGAGCTGGCCCAGGCCCCGGCCACGGTGGAGCAGCTGCTGTCGTTCAAGCCGGGCGATTTCATCGAGCTCGATTTGTCGGCCGGCATTCAGGCCAAGGTGGTTGGCGTGCCCATTTTCGATTGCCATTACGGCACGTCCAACGGCAAGTACGCGTTGAAGATTGATCACATGTTGAGCTGCTCGAACATGGGCTGGCTGGGAGAAAACAATGGCTGAGAACAATGAACAAGACGACATGGCCGCGGAGTGGGCTGCGGCCCTCGCCGAAGCCAAACCCGAAGTGGCCTCGGAGGTGCAAAGCGCCACCGAAGCCGCCACGCCGGTCGCGTTCAACGACTTCGCCAGTTCCTCCCCGAACGGTGCCGTCAATGACATCAACATGGTGCTCGACATCCCGGTGCAACTCACCGTGGAGCTCGGCCGCACGCGCATTCCGATCAAGCACATCCTGCAGCTGGCCCAGGGCTCGGTTGTCGAACTCGACGCACTGGCCGGTGAGCCGATGGACGTGCTCGTGAACGGCTACCTCATCGCCCAGGGCGAGGTGGTGGTGGTGAACGACAAGTTCGGCATTCGCCTGACCGACATCGTGACGCCGAGCGAGCGCATGCGCCGCCTGAGCCGCGCGGCCTGAGCACATCCGATTGACCAAGGAATCTCCACTGTGACACCTTCATCCGGTTTCTCTTCACTGCTCGGGTTCATCTTCATCATCGCGATGATCCCGGTGGTGCTGTGGCTGCTCAAGCGCACGCCCATCGGCGGCGGTGCCGCGCACGGGGTGATGCGCAGCGTGGCCTCGCTGCCGCTGTCGCCGAATCAGCGCTTGCTGACGGTGGAAGTGGGGCAGGGCGACCAGCGCCGCTGGCTCGTGCTTGGTGTCACTGCCCAGAACATCTCCACGCTGCACGTGATGGAACCGGGTGCCGATATGCCCGCCACCGCCTCTGTCCAGGCCCCCTTTGCTCAGCTGCTGGGCAAATTCAAGCGTGACCAGGGAGCTGCCAAGTGAGTGCGTTGTTCAATTCTTTGAAGTCGTTTTTTTTGAAGCTGCAGCCTCATCTGCGTTCGCTTCTTGCCCTGTCGTTGTTATCGGCCATTCCTTGCGCGGCTTTAGCGCAAGCGGCCGGCGGCGCGGCAGGCGTGAGCGCGCCCAGCCTGCCGCTGGTGATCGGCCAGGGCGCAGGCGGTACGAGCTACGCCGTGCCCATCCAGACGCTGCTGTTCTTCACCGCCCTGAGCTTTCTGCCTGCGGTGCTGTTGCTGATGACGGGCTTTACCCGCATCGTCATCGTGCTGAGCCTGTTGCGCCAGGCCATCGGCACCCAATCAGCGCCACCCAACCAGGTGGTGATCGGCCTGAGCCTGTTCCTCACCTTCTTCGTGATGAGCCCGACGATCGACAAGGTCTACGCCGAGGCCTACCAGCCCTATTCTGAAAACAAGATCGCCTTCGACGAAGCGCTCAAGCGCGGCGAGGTGCCCATGCGCGCCTTCATGCTCAAGCAGACCCGCCAAGCCGACGTGATGCTGTTCGCCAAGCTCGCCAAGATCGATCCGTCGGTGAAGTCGGCCGACGTGCCCTTCAAGGTGCTGGTACCTGCTTTCGTGACGAGCGAATTGAAGAGCGCCTTCCAGATCGGCTTTCTGATCTTCATTCCCTTTCTGGTGATCGACATGATCGTTGCCAGTGTGCTGATGAGCCTCGGCATGATGATGTTGAGTCCGGTGCTCGTCGCCTTGCCGTTCAAGCTCATGCTCTTCGTGCTTGCCGATGGCTGGAACCTGCTGCTCGGTTCGCTGGCCGCCAGCTTCGCCACCTGATTCGAAAGACACCATGGACGCACAACAAGTCTTCACCTTCGGACAACAGGGCTTGTACCTGTTGCTGATGGTCTCTGCGCCGGTGCTGCTCACCGTGCTGGGCGTCGGCCTGCTAGTGAGTATCTTCCAGGCCGCCACGCAGATCCACGAAGCCACGCTGTCGTTCGTGCCCAAGATGATTGCGGCCGTGGCCGTGATCGGCTTTGCGGGCCCATGGATGCTGACCACGCTGGTGGAGTACCTGCAGCGCATGATCACCGCGATTCCGACGGTGGTCGGTTGAGCTTCACGGCGTTCGCGTTGCCCGCATGCTGACCTTCAACGAAGCCCAGGTGATGGCGTGGATCACGCCGCTGCTCTGGCCCTTCCTGCGCACGCTGGCGATGTTCACCACCATCCCGGTGCTGTCGCAGCGCAGCGTGCCCATGCGCGTGCGCGTGGCCATGGCCTTCCTCATCACCGTGTGCGCGCAGGCCTCGCTGCCTGAGATGCCGGTCGTGGCGCTCGATTCGAGCGTGGCCGTGTTGATCGTCGTGCAGCAGGTGCTGATTGGGCTGTCACTCGGATTCGCCGCTCGCATCGTGTTTGCCGCCATCGAGTTTGCGGGCGAGCTCGTGGGCTTGCAGATGGGCCTCAATTTCGCCGGCTTCTTCGACCCCGCAACAGGCGGCCAGACCACGGCCGTGAGCCGGTTCTTTGGCACCATCGTGGCGTGGTTGTTCATCATCATCAACGGGCATCTGCTGATGGTGGCCGCCTTGAGCGAGAGCTTTCATGCCTTCCCGGTCGGCCCGGAGCCTTTTGCCTTCTTGCGCGCTTTGCAGCCTCACACCTGGGGTGCAGAGATCTTCAAGCTCGGGCTGTGGATCGCGCTGCCCATGGTGGCCATGCTGCTGTTCGTGAACCTGGTGCTCGGCATCATCTCGCGCGTGTCGCAGCAGATGAACATCTTCTCCATCGGCTTTCCGATCACCTTGTCGGTCGGCCTCATCGGCGTGATGCTCACGCTGCCGATGATGCAGGCGCCGTTCACGATGGCGTTGGAGCAGATGCTCTCCAAGTTTCAGTAAGGTTGAGAACCGATGCGTGGAAAAGCGGGGCTGCCTGGAGCGTTGCCCTGCCTCGGCATGCAACCCCACATCGGGTCATCCATTCGGAGTACGGGACCCACTCTTCGGCGTGCGCCATGTCACAGTCGGCCACGTTCCCGCTGTCTCTTGGGCTGAACGCAAACCGGTTTGGTCATGGCCATGCCGCGCCGGGATTTCGCCCCGGCAGGCGACCTACTTGTAAACCGACAAGTAGGCAAACGGTGCGTCCTGTGAGCGTCGCCCCTTCGGGGAAGCTGTGAAGCTCGCGTTTTGGGATGCCGGGCGAAACTCACTCCGCGACTTCGCCGCTACGTTCAAACAGTCGCCCTAAAATTTGATGTTGAAGCGCGCTGCGCGCGCCATCCCAAAACGCAAGCTTCACAGCCGACGCTCAATGGCCGCGACACCAGCCAACGCCAGCCGGGCCTCGCTTCGCATCGTGCTCACCTTCTCCGCGCTGCGCGCGTGAGGCCCAAGTCCACTGCATTCTTCACAGTGGTGCTACGCGTGCGTGGACAGCGACTTCGCGGCGGTCAGTCTTTGGGACCTGTCCCAGTGTCGTGGGAAATTTGATTTCTCACGATTCGGACAGGCCGAACGGCATCGCGAGCTCGCAACTGCCCGCAACCGCCCTCGATCTCCTGCCCCGCCGACTGCCTCAGCTTGGTGAGGATGCGCCGGCTCAGCAGGGTCTTGGCGATCTGCGCTGCGCGCCCGGGGTCGGGGCGCTTGAAGTCGAGCCCCTCCACCGTGTTGTACGGGATCATGTTCATGATGGCGTACTTGCCGGTGAGCAGGCGAACGATGCCATCGATTTCCTCGTCGGTGTCGTTGATGCCGTCGAGCAGCGTCCATTGGTACTGCACCGGGTAGCCGGTGCTGCGCGCATAGTGCTCGCCGAGGTCGACGAGTTCTTCGGGTGACAGCTTGGGGGCCCGTGGCAACAGCTGCGCACGCAGGTCGGCGCGCGTGGAGTGCAGCGACAGCGCCAGCGCAGGCTTCACTTCGCCCAGCGGCAAGCGCTCGAACGCGCGCACATCGCCCACGGTCGAGAACACCAGGTTCTTGTGGCCGATGCCACCCACCGTGCCCAGCAACTCTATGGCCTCGAGCACGTTGTCGAGGTTGTGCGCGGGCTCGCCCATGCCCATGAAGACGACCTTTTTCACCTCGCGCCGCGAGCGCGCCAGCGCCACCTGGGCCACGATCTCGGCGCTGCCCACCTGGCGCAGCAGGCCGTCGCGCCCGGTCATGCAGAACAGACAGCCCACGGCACAACCGACCTGCGACGACACACACAACCCATCACGCGGCAACAACACGCTCTCGATCGTCTGTCCGTCGGTGAGCGACAGCAGCAGCCGCTCGGAGCCGTCTTCGGCCGGGTGCTCGGAGCGCACCTGCACCAGGGCCTTCAGGTCTTCCAGCAGCGCAGGCAGCGCTTCACGCACCGACAGCGGCAGAAAGTCTTCGGGCTTGCGCCGGCCACCGTCCTGAGGCAACGCACGCGACCACTGGCGCAGCACACGCTGTTCATGAACGGGTTTGGCGCCGTGCTCGCGCAGGCGTTGCCGGATGGCGTCGATTTGCATGGGGACTGGGGCTGCAGGCGCGTGGAACTCGGAGAAGCGAAGCCCGAGTGTAGACAAGCCGCTCGCGTGCGCCGATTCAGCGGGTGGGGCCGAGGACTACCAGCGGCAGCTCGGGTCGCTCACCGCATCGGCGGCCATCTTGGCAATGGCCAGGAGGCCGAGGTGGGCGTAGTGCTTGCGGCAGTCCGGCTTGGCTGCTTTTTCCATGTCCTCGGCAAGCTTGGACTTGCGCTCGGGCGGCGGCGCCATCAGGTTCAACGCACCGCGGCTTCCCGTGCCCGGGTCGCGCATGCGAGCGGGCGGCAGGTTGAGGTTGAGGGGTTGCGGGCTGGCGGTCACGGGCGGTGCCCCGGGGAATGTCGAAGGCGCCGCCGGTGCCGATGTCGGCCGCGCCGGCGTGGCGGTGGTCGCGCCGCCCTCCGCACCGACCGAGCCGGGCCGCGTGACGCCATCCGAGGCCAGCGGTGATTTGGCCGGCGCGGAGGCGGCCGGGGCTGAAGGCGTGGGGGCGACGGACGCTGACGGCGCCGACTTGCGCCCGGACAGGTTCACAGGCTCGTCCAGTATGGGCACCGTGACCGGTGGTGCAGCGATCACAGGCGGACGAGGCGCGTCGGGTTTGCGTGGCGGTTCCGCCGCGGGTGGTGGAGAGGGGGGCGGGGTCGGGACGGCAGCGGGGGCAGGTACGGGCGTCGGGGCCGGCACTGGCACTGGCACTGGCACTGGCGCGGCAGGTTTTGGAGCCGGCAATGGGGTCGCAATCGGCGCGGGAGCCGGGACAGGCACAGGCACAGGCACAGGCACAGGCACAGGTGCTGGTGCTGGTGCTGGTGCTGGTGCTGGTGCAGGTGCAGGTGCAGGTGCTGGCGCACGCGGGGTTGGAGCTGGCGGAGGCGTGATCGGAACCACTGGGACTGGCGCAGGACGCGGCGTTGGCGAGGACGCCTGCGGCGTTGTGGCCGGCACAGGAGCAGCAGCAGGAGCAGGAGCAGGCACCGGCACCGGCACAGGCACAGGCACGGCCGCAGGCGTTGGCGTTGGCGTTGGCGTTGGCGCGGGACGGGGCTCTGGGTTGGGCACGGGTGCAAGGACCGGAGCAGACGCTGGCGCCTGCGCAGCGGCAGGCACCGGCACGGAGGCCGCGGTCATCGGTGCGGAAGCGCTGCTCGTGGGCGCAGCCAGCGCGTCGGTGGCGTTGCGACCGAGGCGCTGCAGTCGGGGCGTGGGCGCCACGGCCACGAGTGTGCTGCCGTCATCCGTTGGCGGAGGTGGTGTGGGGTCGGGCGAGGGACGTGCGGGGCGCGCCTCAGAGCGGGCGCCTTTGGAATCCCCTGCCGGGTCCGCTTCAGCAGCAGGCGGGGCCCGGGGCACTGCGGTCGGCGAG
Source organism: Pseudomonadota bacterium (assembly GCA_041179165.1). Lineage (GTDB taxonomy): Bacteria > Pseudomonadota > Gammaproteobacteria > Burkholderiales > Burkholderiaceae_C > Rhizobacter. The sequence continues at coordinate 16,439 of JBEGTX010000034.1, forward strand.
GCGCTCCGCACCGTGATCTGCAATGGGGCAAGAGCATCCAGCCCACGGCGGGCCGTCGTGCCTGACGCCGGCGGTCCGTTGTCGATGGTGTTGCCGACCCACACCAGCAGCATCACGTGCAGCAGCAACGCGAGCACAGCCGACTTCGCCAGCACCAAGCCCTCGGTGTCGCCGGCGCGGCGCCGAGCTGGCGCTGGTGGGCGCAGCGAATTGGCGGGAGGAACAGAAACTTGAAATGGCATCAAAGTGCACTGTAACCCTCATGACCTTTTGCCCGTATCAGCATGGATGGTCCACGTGCAAGTTCAGCGCGCAGGCAAGGCGCGGCTTTCGCCGAAGGCCCAGCATGAACACGCGCGAGACCGCGTGAGGCAGAGCCCCAGCCGTTTGGTCCAAGCCGATGCGGAGCCAGGCCCACAAAGCACGGTGCGAAGCGAGGCGCGGCTGGCGTTTGCTGATGTCCATCAAGCAACCACGCGAGATCCGGCTTTGCCGGTCGACTCCGTGTTGCCTTGCAGGCCGCGTTGAGCTGAAGCTCAACGCTTCGCCAGGCATGAACCGTCCACTGGACTGTTCAAGTCCGGGCTCAGCCCCCATGGGGGGCAGGACCGAAGGGACGTGGGGGCCAGCACTCTCGCGGCGACTCAGCTTCCCCGCAAGGGGCGACGCTCACAGGCCGCAGTCCTATGGGTTACCTTTGGGACGCCAAAGGTAACTCGCCTGCGGGGGCGAATACCCGGCGCGGCAGTGCAATGAACAAACCGGTCTGCGTTCAGCCCAAAAAGAACCGACGAATGTGCGTCGAAGCAGAACCAGCTGCACATCGGACCTGTGGGCCCCCTTCTGCGACGGGGTGACCGGGGTTGTGTGCGCGAGGCGCCCAAGTGACTCGCAGGCATCTACCATCGCAGGTGATGCCCACCCCACCCGCCTCACCCCCAACCCCTCATCCCCGCGAAGCTGTCATCGCGGCCTGGGCAGACGCATTGCGCCGCCAGGCCGACGCAGCCACGCTGCGAGCGTTGCCGATTCTCGCGCCAGAGGATGCAGCCGAGGTCATGTCCCGCCTTCGCGATGAACCGACGCCGATCCCGACAGTGGGCGAGGCCCCTGCATCAGCCAAAGCAAACGTCGACGCAGATGCCCAAGCAGAGGCAGACGCACAGAACACAACAACAAGCTTCCGCCCCCGCCTCACCCTCCAAACCCTCACAAGAGGCGAAGGCCTCCTCGGCCTGCAACCCTCAGGCCCCTTCGGCCCCCGGGGCGACGCCGTCACGATCGCAAAAATCGACTGGCTGTACACCACCCCAGACGGTCAGCACTGGGACACCCCGGCCCCCACCTCGGTCCTCAACAGCCGCCCAGCACCCACGCAGCAGGTGGTGCTGCCCGCAGGCCAGCAGGTGCTGATCGCACGCGATCGCGCCGGCGAGGCGCAGGCCATCGACACCGTTTGGGCCGCCGGCCTCGTGCCCGTTTCGAGCGACGGCTTGCAGTGGCGCAGCCCCGAGGCCGGGGCTGCGTTCCGCAACGTGTGGAGCCTCACGCAAGAGGCCTTCTTCGGCGACTTCTGGGCCGAGCAGGTGCCGTTGCTGCAGGCGCAAGGCTGGCTCGTGGTCGTGAGCCCCGGCTTTGCGCACGAGAGTGTGGCCGTCGATGCGTGGCGATTCGTGGTCGACCCGTTGACGGGCGATACGCTGGGCCGCGAACCGGCTGTGCCTTTTGCGCGTCCGGTTCAGGTCCCGCGGCTCGGGCAACCGTCGCGTGAAGGTTCGTGGATGATCAGCCTGGGCATCGAGGTCGCCGGTGAAACACTGGACCTCGCACCGCTGCTGGCCGACCTCTTGCGGCGTGACGCACGCTGGCTCAAGGCCGACCGGCTGAAGTACATCCCCGACAGCCAGCTCATCTCGCTGCGTGCGCCCGGCGGGCGCCGCATCGATGCCCCGGCCGGGCCGCTCAAGGCCATCGTCGGCGCCATGCTGGACTTGCTCACCGACCCGATGCGGCGCGACGGGCCCATCCAGCTGTCCGACTGGGAAGTCCACCGGCTCGATGCGTTGCGCCTGAGCCTGCTCGACACCCAATCGGCCCGCGCTGGTGAACACGGTGCCTGGCAACTGCAAGGCGAGGCCGGCCTGCGCAGCCTGGCGCTGCGCCTGCAAGAGGCCGGTGCGCCGCAGCCGGTGGCACCGCCCGAAGGCCTGGGCATCACGCTGAGGGCCTATCAGCTGCAAGGGGTGGCCTGGCTGCAGTACCTGCGCGCGCAGCGTCTGGCAGGCATCCTGGCCGACGACATGGGCCTTGGAAAAACCGCGCAAGCGCTGGCCCACGTGCTGATCGAAAAACAGGCCGGCCGCATGGACTGCCCTACGCTCGTGGTCGTGCCCACCTCGCTGGTTTTCAACTGGCAGGCTGAAGCCGCGCTGGTGGCGCCGGCCTTGCGCGTGCTCACGCTGCAAGGGCCCGATCGCGCCAGGCAGTTCAGCAGGATGCGCTCGGCCGACATCGTGCTCACCTCGTATGCACTGCTGTGGCGCGATATCACCGCGCTCGAGGCGCAGCGCTTTCACCTGCTCATCCTCGACGAAGCCCAGACGGTGAAGAACCCGGTGGGCCGCACGGCATCGGCCGTGCGCCGGCTGCAAGCGAGCCACCGGCTGTGCCTCACCGGCACGCCGCTCGAGAACCACCTGGGCGAGCTGTGGGCGCAGTTCGATTTCCTGATGCCGGGCTTTCTGGGTGATGCGCGCAGCTTCACGCGCCAGTGGCGCAAACCCATCGAGGTGAACGGCGAGAGCCTGCGTGCCCAGCTGCTGGCCCAGCGCGTGCGGCCCTTCGTGATGCGCCGGCGCAAGGACGACGTGGCCACAGAACTGCCGCCGCGCACCGACATCATCCAGTGGGTGCAACTCGAGGGCAAACAGCGTGAGCTGTACGAGAGCGTGCGGGTCGCGGCCGATGAGATCGTGCGCCGCGTGCTGTTCTACAAAGGTTTTGCAGGCTCGCAGATCTCCATCCTCGATGCGTTGCTCAAGCTGCGCCAGGTGTGCTGCGACCCGCACCTGGTGAAGGGGCAAAAAACACCGCGCAGCATGGAGCGCGCCAAGATCGAGGCCCTGCGCGACCTGCTGCCCAACCTCGTGGCCGAAGGCCGGCGCGCGCTGATCTTCTCGCAGTTCACCGAGATGCTCACGCTGGTGCAAGACGAGCTCACCGACCTCGGTCTGCCCTGGATCGCGCTCACGGGCGACACACCGCCGGCTCAACGAGCCTCTGTCGTGCAGGCCTTCCAGGCCGAGGAGGTGCCGCTGATGCTCGTGAGCCTGAAGGCGGGCGGCGTGGGGCTCAACCTCACCGCGGCCGACACCGTCATCCACCTCGACCCCTGGTGGAACCCGGCCGTGCAGGAGCAGGCCACGGCACGCGCCCACCGCATCGGACAGACCAAGCCGGTGTTCGTGATCCGCCTCGTGGTCAAGGGCAGCATCGAGGAGCGCATCCTGGCGTTGCACGAGCGAAAGAAGGCGCTGGCCGATGGCGTGCTGGGGCAGGACAGTGGCGAATCCCTCAAGTTCGGGCCCGACGACCTGCAGGCGCTGCTGGCACCGCTCGACGCCTTGATGGACGGCGAACGCGCGACCTGAGCGGATGTTGAAGCCGTTTCACCTGATTTTCAGCGTGTCAGGACCGCATTCGTGTACGGCCGGACTCCTCGTGGCACTCACGCCCCTGTAAACTCGCCTCCTTTTAAGGAGGCTGTCGATTCATGGCCGTTGCCAAAGCTGTTGCGCCCGCCCCGTTCGAGCTGAAAAGCGCCACGCTCAGCGTGGTGGCCCTGGTGTTGCGCACCACCGACCTCGCGGCATTGACGGGCGCCATGTCGGCCCAGTTCGGCGGCAGCCCCGACCTGTTCAGCCACGACCCGGTGGTGATCGACCTGTCAGCCGTGGCCGACGACAGCCTGCCGCTCGATGTGCCCGCCCTCGTGGCGCTGCTGGCCGGCTACCGCATGCTGCCCGTCGCCGTGCGTGGCGGCACCGAAGCCCAGATGGCCGCTGCGCTGCAGGCCGGCCTGGGTGAGGCGCCTGCCGCCGACCCGCTGCCGCTCGCCCGTGCGGCAGCGCCTGCCGAACCCCAAACCGCAGCCCCCGCCGAGCCCGCCCCCGCCCCGACCATCATCAACGTGCCCACCCCGGTGCCCACGATGCTGATCGACAAACCGCTGCGCTCCGGCCAGCAGGTCTACGCCAAGGGTGGCGACCTGATCGTCATGGCGGCAGTCAACTTCGGCGCCGAGGTGCTGGCCGACGGCAACATCCATGTCTACGGCCCGCTGCGTGGCAAGGCCGTGGCCGGTGTCAAGGGCAACAGCGACGCGCGCATCTTCTCCACCTGCATGGAGCCCGAGCTGGTCTCCATTGCCGGCACCTACCGGACCACCGAAAGCCCGCTGCCGGCCGACGTGGTGGGCAAGCCGGCCCAGATCAGGCTCGACGACGGGCGGCTCGTGTTCGAGCCCCTGGTCTGACGGCACCCTTCTTCAATTGATGTTCAAGCTGCTTTTTCAAGGATCGCCTTCATGGCCAAAATCATCGTTGTGACTTCCGGCAAGGGCGGGGTGGGCAAGACCACCACCAGCGCCAGTTTCGCCTCGGGCCTCGC
>JBEGTX010000035.1:0-12696 GCA_041179165.1 Pseudomonadota bacterium
GTGGTGGCCGTGCAGGCCATGGCCAAGTGGCTGCACCCCACCTTGTTCGCTGACCTCGACCCGCGCCAGACGCTGCAAGAGATGCACACCCGTTTCCAGCCGATCGAATTGCAAGGGGAGTATTGGACCCGTGTCGAACCCTGACCCCTTGCAGCGCCGCCGCCTGCTGCAGACCGGACTTGCGCTGGCCATGCCCGCTGTCGCACACGCGAACGCCGCCCCGATGAACCCTTTGGAATCGCTCGCCTCCACCTCCTTGCTCGGCGCGCCGGCAGTGAGCCTGCCGCGCACCCACCAAGTCGACCTCCCGCTGGCGGGCCGGGTCCGCCGCCTGTTCGTGGCCGTGCCTGAGGGGCCGGTGCCCCCTCAAGGCCATCCGGTGCTGTGGACACTCGATGGCAACACGCTGTTTCCGCTGCTGGCGGCGCTGCAACGTCAGCAAGCTGCGCGGCCCGCTGACATGCGGGGCACGCTGCCGGTGGTCGTGGGCCTGGGTCTGCCCGGTGACGAGTCCTACAATCAGGCCGCACGCACCGACGACTACACCGTGCCCCTCACGGCAGGCAGCGGCCAGGCCGATCGTTTGCTGGACATGCTGGCGCAGCAACTGCAACCCTGGCTCGCACAGCAACTTGTCGTGGACCCGGCGCGGCAAACCTTCTTCGGCCACTCGTTCGGCGGCCTGCTGGTGCTGTATGCACTGTTCACGCGGCCGACCCTGTTCGGGCGCTACCTCGCGGCCAGTCCGTCGATCTGGTGGGGCGACCGGGTGATCCTGTCCCACCGCGACGCGTTCTTGCGCCGCGAACATCACACCCAGACGCAACGCGTGTTGCAGCTGACAGCTGGTGGGCTGGAAGACGGCACCGTTCAAAGCAACCCTGAGCGGCAACGTCGCCAGCAGGAACGGCGGCAAGTCGGCTCGGCGCGTGACTTGGTGGTCAGCCTGTCGGGCGTGCCTGGCCTGCAGGCCGGCTTTCATCTGCTGGCCGGCGAAGACCACGGCAGCCTGGTGTTGCCCAGCGCGGTGCTGGCCCTCGAACTCGCTGCCGGAGGGCTTTCATGACCACGCCTTCGCTTGCACTTCCCGCCGACCTGCGGGCCCAGTACAGCCAGTTGCAGCGCCGTCGCCTGCTGGTGTTGGCGCTGCTGGGGCTTGCATTGGCGGGCGTGGTGCTGCTCGACCTGTGCACCGGTCCGTCGCCGTTCCCGCTGTCACAGGTGTGGGTCGGCCTGTGGCAACCCGACAGCCTGCCGACCGAGCAGCAGATCATCTTGTGGGAGGTGCGCCTGCCGCGCGCGTTGCTGGCCGCGCTGGTGGGGGCCGCCCTGGGTCTCGCCGGTGCCGAGATGCAGACCGTGCTGAACAACCCGCTGGCCAGCCCGTTCACGCTGGGGGTGTCGGCCGGGGCCAGCGTGGGCGCCTCGCTGGTGGTCATCAGCGGTTGGACCTGGTCGCTGTGGAACGAAAACCTCGCCCTGACCGGCGGGGCGTTTGCGGGGGCTGCCGTGACCACGCTGCTGATCGTGTGGCTGGCGTGGCGCCAGGGCGCCACCAGCGAAACCGTGGTGCTGTTCGGCATCGCGCTGTTGTTCAGCTTTGAGGCGGCGCTGTGGATGATCCAGTACATCGCCGACAGCAACGCCCTGCAGCAGATCGTGTTCTGGACGATGGGCAGCCTGGGCCGCGCCACGGTGCCCAAGGTGGGGATGCTGGCCCTGGTGCTGTTGGGCTGCGGGCTCTGGGCCGCCTGTGACGCCTGGACGCTGACCGCACTGCGCGGCGGCGAAGAGCAGGCACGCAGCCTCGGCCTTGCCGTGGGGCGGTTGCGTCTGGTGGTGCTGTTGCGCATCAGCCTGCTTGCGGCCACCGCGTTGTCGTTCGTCGGCACGATAGGGTTTGTCGGCTTGGTCGGCCCCCACGTCGCGCGCCTGCTGGTCGGCGAAGACCACCGCCACTACCTGCCGGCTTCTGCCCTGGCCGGGGGCTTGATGGTGTCTGGCGCGGCCGTGCTGAGCAAAAGCCTTGTGCCCGGCGTCGTGTTGCCCATCGGCATCGTCACGGCCTTGATCGGAGTGCCGATGTTCATGGCGCTGCTGCTGCGCCGAAAGCCGATCGCATGAACAGCGCAGCGCTACACATCGGGGCCCTCGATCTGGCCTATGGTGCGCATCAAGTGCTGTCGAAACTCACGCTGTCCGATGTGCCGCCAGGCAATGTGGTCGGCGTGCTGGGTGCCAACGGGGCTGGCAAATCGAGCCTGCTGCGGGCCGTGGCACGGATGGAACGCGCCCAAGGTGAACTGCGCCTGGGCACGCTCGACTTGCTGCGGGGCCGGCGAGAAGACCTGCTGCACCACGTCGCCTACCTGCCTCAAGCCTTGCCGCAGGCGTCGTCGTTGCGGGTGCTGGAAGTGATCGTCGGTGTCTTGCGCGCCACCTGCCCTGGATTGTCTGCCGCCGAGCGCGAAGAGCGATTTCACTCGGTGCTTGCCGAGCTGCAATTGCTGCCGCTGGCCATGCGCCGGCTCGACCAGCTCTCGGGCGGCCAGCGTCAGATGGTTGGCCTGGCGCAGGTGCTGGTGCGCCGTGCATCGCTGATGTTGCTGGACGAGCCCACCAGCGCACTCGACCTGCGCTGGCAGATGCAAACCCTGCATGCCTTGCGCGCAGCCGCGCGCGACCGTGGGGCCATCGTCTGTCTGGCCATGCACGATTTGAACCTGGCCGCACGCCATTGCGACCGGCTGGTGGTGCTCGGGCCACGCGGCCTGCTCGCCGAAGGCCCGCCAGCAGCGGTGCTGCGCGCGGAGGTGCTGCGCGAGGGCTTCGAGGTGGATGCGCGCATTGTTCAGGGCGAAGACCAGCTTCCGATGGTGCTGGTGGAGCGAGCTGAACCGCGCCACAGCCGTCTTTGAGACCCCGCGTGGAAATCAGCTGAAGCGACCAGGCATGGGTGTCTGCGCGGGCCGGTCTCTTTGCGGCCCAGGCTCCTAGGGAGAGACCCTCCAGGGGGTGTGTGAGAGCATAGCGGCTTGTTGTCTGGAGGTTCGCCATGCGCAAATGCAGTTTCTTCGTGGTGGCGGGCCTCGTGGCCATGCTCGCGGCCTGTGGCGGCAAGACCGACACCGTGGACTCTGCGGCCGTGTTGGCGCCGACTCAGCTGGTCTTTGATTCCGATCGCGCGGGCAACCACGAGATCTACACCATGAAGACCGACGGCACGGCCATCACCCGGCTGACCCAGGACACCCGGTACGAGAACTGGTGGCCTCGTGTCTCACCCGATCGCAGCAAGATCCTGTTCTATCGGTCTCCGTCGGGCAGCCCCGAAAACTATTCGCTGGCCAGCTTGTGGGTCATGAATGCCGATGGCAGCGGCGTGACGCAGTTGCGAGCGCAGGGCCAAGATGGCTGGTCGCAGCAAGGCCACGGCGAGTGGTCACCCGACGGCACCCGCATCGCCATGTTCGGCAGTGCCGCGGGGGCGCTCGAGATTTTTGTCACCGATGCAGCCGGGCGCAACCCCGTGCAGTACACGCAACGGGGCGGCATCAACACCGATGTGTCATGGTCCCCTGACGGCAGCAAGCTGCTGTTCAACGGCTGTCCGAACGGTGTGTCACCCTGCCTGCCGGCGAACTACGAAATCTTTGTGATGGCGTCCACGCCCCGGGCTGCGGCCACACGTCTCACCAACGATGGCCTGGCCGACTACGACGCGTACTTCTCGCCAGACGGGAGCAAGATCGCCTGGCTCGTGTTGGTCGACCCGGCCAAGTTCCCGATTGGTAACATCTCCCTCGGCGCCTGGGCCATCCGCATGGCCAATGCCGATGGCAGCAATGCGAGCTACCTGATCAACGACGGCAACATCAACAGCAAGCCGGCCTGGAGCCTTGATGGTCAGACCGTGTTCTTTCACCGCATGGCGCTCGACCCGCTCGAAGAAGGCAAGTTCGGCGTGTTCAGGATCGGCCGCAACGGGACGGGGCTGCAACGGCTGACGGCCTTGGGCTCGGGCAACAACGAGCACCCGTCCAACTGAATCGACTCAGGCTGCTTCGGCCAGCAGCCGCTCGATCAACTGGTTGAGCGCGGCGAAGTCGGGTTCGCCCACATAGCGCTTCACGATCTCGCCCCGCTTGTTGATGAGCACCGAGGTTGGGGTGAGCCGCACGTCGCCGAAGCTGTGGGCCACGGTGCCGAGGTTGTCGACCGTGACCGTGAAGGGCAGGCGGCGCGATTCGGTGAAGTTCGCCACGCTCGACGGCGCATCGTGCTGCATGGCGACGGCCAGCGTCTCGTAGCCTTGGCTTTTGTACTTCTCGTGGGTGGCGATCAGCTGCGGCATTTCTTTCACGCAGGTCGTGCAATCGGTGGCCCAGAAATTCACCAGCAGCACCTTGCCTTTGAAATCGCCCGTACGGGCCGGGGTGCCGTCGAGCCTCACGAAGGCAACGTCTGGCGCGCGTACTGGGGTGTCTTGGTGATGCCACGCGGCGAGTGCACCTGCAAGCACCAGGGTCAGGCCGGCCAGGGCAATGGCAAGATGGCGTTTCTGTTTCATCAAGGAATTCTCATGCAGCGCAGAAAGTTTACGTCAGTGGTGTTGGCCAGCACGGCCGCAGGGCTCTCCACACCCTGGGCGTTGGCGTTCGATCTCAGCGAAACCGATGCCGCCTCCGGGGTGCGCGTGGCGCTGGAGCGTGGCGCAGAAGCGGCCGTCAGCCTGTTGGGACGGGCCGACGGGTTCCTCGGCAATCCGCAAGTGCGCATCGGCCTGCCGGGTGTCTTGAAGGATGCCGCCCGCTTGCTGCGTGCCACTGGTCAGGGCCGCCGCATCGACGAACTCGAAACCGCCATGAACCGCGCGGCCGAGGCGGCCGTGCCCGAAGCGCGCACGCTGCTGGTGTCGACCGTGAAACGCCTGAGCGTGGAAGATGCCAAGCGGCTGGTGACCGGCGGCGACAACTCGGTCACGCAGTTCTTCGCCGACAAGACCCGCGAGCCGCTGTCGCAAAAGTTCCTGCCCATCGTGACCCGGGCCACCCAGCGGGTGTCGCTGGCAGCCAAGTACAACGCGGTGGTCAGCAAAGCCTCGGGTCTGGGGCTGCTGCGCGGCCAGGATGCCAACATCGAGAGCTATGTCACCGGCAAGGCGCTCGACGGCTTGTTCCTGATGATTGGCGAAGAGGAGCGCAAGATTCGGCAAGACCCCGTGGGCACAGGCAGCGCTATCCTGAAGCGGGTGTTCTCGAGGTAGGGGATGCAAAGCGAAACGCCCCCAGCGGGGGCGTTTTAACTGGTGCGCCTGAATCAGCTCGCAGGCGCAAGAGGTGTCAGGTGGTCTTGGACAACTCGAACATCAGCGCCGAGGGCAGCGAGGTCATGATGGCATCGCGACCCACGCGCGCCATGTTGATGCCGCCGAAGCCCGAGATCTCGAAGGTGTTGCCTTCTTCGATGATCTCCACGAACACGACGTCGGCTCCGTTGGCATCGACCTCATTGCGCAGGTCGTTGAAGCGGTCACCGCGCAGCACCGACTCGATCACGATGGCATGTGGCAAGCCGCCGCGGCAGAACTCGCGGGCTTCGTCCACCGAATTCACGAAGTCGACGATGAGGCCCATGTTGCGGATGGCGTCGCGCACTTGCACCCGCACATCGCGCCGAGACGCCACAACCAGCACTTGGCTGCCCGACAGCGGTTTGGAGCTGATGGAGGGTGAAAAACCATTGTCGAGTTCGATGGCGCTCACGCCTTCGATCTGATCGTTCACGGTGCGGGGGAATTCGAGCGTCAGCGTGACGTGCGCGCCGTCGACCTTGCGCTCGATGGGCAGGCCCATGGTCCAGGCGGTTTGCTCGAGCAGGCGCCAGGTCATGGTGTCGAGGCTGGCGAGCAGTGCGGTCGGGTCGGTGTCGACTTCGCGCTGGTCGGGCGCGCGGAAGGCAAAGCGGCAGGCCAGGCGAGCGTGGGCTGGCCAGGTCTTGATGTCGCTGCGCAGCTCAATGGTCGATTTGGCGTGAACGAGCGACCAGGCCAGCACGGTGTTGAGCAGGTTGAACAGCAGCGAGGCGTCAACGATGATCTCGGCGGGGCGCAGCACCTGTTTCACGACAACGCCGCGCGACTCGATCTCGCGGGCCCGCTGCGTGAGCACGTCTTTCAAGGTGTCGGTGAGTGCCAGACGTTCGTGGGTCTGGCGCAGTCGGCCCGAGGCCAGGCGCGACAGCTGCTGCCCCACCATGCTGATTTGCCGGGCGTGGCCGATTTCTTCAACCAGGGAGCGCAGCCCTGCACGGTCGATGCGCCCGGTGCTGGCCAGCGTTTGCACGCGTTCCAGTGCCAGGGTGAGCGGGCCGGCCATTTCGGCGCTCAACTCCGCAATGACCTCACGCCAGCGCGCCTGATCGCCAGAAGGTTCTTGTTCGGTGTCGGTTACAGGGGCGGTGGGCATCCTGTTCAGGTCCGTCATGTCCATGGTGTCTACCTTGTCACGCGCATCGGCGAAGTTGCCAGATGTTGCACAACGTAAGTGTCACCTCAGATGGCGTCTTTGTGACCCCTCTGGGCCTCACTTCCCCCGGACTCGGGGGGCTGAGTGCTAGGTCTTGACAAACGCCCCTGAATCGAAGGAGGTCCGATGCCTTTTGTGTGTCAGAGCGCTCCGCCATCGCGCAATCGGCGGCATTCTTCGCTAGACAGGCCGAGTTCGGTGAGCACTTCGTCGGTGTGTTCCCCCAGCAGCGGAGGCGGCCGGCGGTACCGCACTGGTGTGGCGGACATTTTCAGCGGACTGCCCACCAGGCGCAGGTCGTCGCTCAGCGGATGTGGCATGTTCACAGTCATGTCGCGCGCGTTCACTTGAGGGTCGGCAAACACCTCGGCCAGGTTGTTGATGGCGCCACAGGGCACCTTGGCCGCTTCGAGGGCCGACAGCCACGCCTGCTTGCTGCGGGTCTTGAAGATCTCGGAGAGCACCGGGGTGAGCGCGTCGCGATGCCGCACCCGGTCGGCATTGCGGGCGAATCGAGCGTCCAGTGGCAACTCCGGACACCCAGCCAGCTCGCAGAACTTCACGAACTGGCCGTCATTGCCCACCGCCAGGATCAGGTGCCCGTCGGCCACCTCGAACACTTGGTAGGGCACGATGTTCTGATGGGCGTTGCCGGCCCGTTTCGGCGCAACTCCCGTGCTCAGGTAGTTGGCGCCCAGGTTGGCCAGCATGGCGACCTGGGTGTCGAGCAGGGCCATGTCGATGTGCTGGCCTTCGCCGGTGGCGTCTCGGTGGCGAAGCGCCGCCAGGATCGCCACCGTGGCGTACATGCCGGTGAAGAGGTCGGCCACCGCCACGCCCACCTTTTGAGGGCCGCCGCCGGGCAGGTCGTCTCGTTCGCCGGTGATGCTCATCAGTCCGCCAATGCCCTGGATGGCATAGTCGTAGCCGGCTCGCTCGCGGTAGGGGCCCGTCTGGCCGAAACCTGTCACCGAGCAGTAGACGAGCCCTGGGTGCAGGGCGCGCAAGGCGGGTGCGTCCAGGCCGTAGCGGGCCATGTCGCCCACCTTGAAGTTTTCGATGAACACATCGCACTGCAACACCAGCCGGCGGATGAGGGCCTGGCCGTCCGGGTGGGCGATGTCCACGGTGATGGAGCGCTTGTTGCGGTTTGTGCCGAGAAAATAGGCGGCCTCAGCGGTATCGGTGCCCTCGCGGTCCTTCAGGAACGGCGGCCCCCAGCCGCGTGTGTCGTCGCCGCCGGCCCCGTCACGCATCGGGCGCTCGACCTTGATCACATCGGCACCCAGGTCGGCCAGAGTCTGCGTGCACCACGGCCCCGCCAGTACACGCGACAAGTCGAGGATGCGCACTCCGGACAAGGCGCTCGGGTTCGCGGAGGCAGAAGGGGAGTCGGGAGAGGGGCTCATGTCACATTGTCGGGCAGTGGTTCGTTCGATAATGCTGCCATGGCTCTTCTCTCCGTGTGGTCCCGCCGTGTGGCCGGACTGGCAATCGTCTTGGCGCTCGCCGCCTGCAGCCCCACGCTCAACTGGCGTCAGGTGCGCCCGGAAGGCTCCGGGCTGGTGGCCTTGTTTCCCTGTAAACCAACCGCCGAAACCCGCCAAGTCACGCTGGAGGGCACGCCGGTGGCGCTGAGCATGCAAATGTGTCAGGCCGGGGGGCTCACCTGGGCGGTGGCATCTGCCGAACTGGCTGATCCCGCCAGTGTGGGGCCGGTGCTGGCCGCTCTGCTGGCGGGGCAACGTTCGAATTTGCGTGCGTCCGACCCCGTCGCGCGGGCCTTCTCCGTGCGAGGCATGACGCCGCGGCCGGAGTCGCAGCGGGTGGGGTTGAGCGGTTCGTTTCCGGACGGGCGGCCTGTGCGCCAGGAGATGGCTCTGTTCTCCCGAGGCGCGCGGATTTTTCAGGCCATGGTCATGGGCGAGCGGATCGATGCGGCAGCCGCCGACAACTTCTTCAACAACCTGCAGCTGCCCTCATGAGCCGTCGGCGTCCTGACAAATCATCGGCGGAATGTCGTCGTTTGGCGCGGTCGTCGCGTTGTACCGAGGTGCCATGTGTGGTTTTTGTGGCGCGCACTGTTTCGCCCAAGGCGTTAGGCTCTCCAGCCCAGCGCCTCAACTGCCGATAATCAGACGTCATGCCCGGTCTCCTCATCATTGCTCACGCACCCATGGCGTCGTCGCTCAAGGCGGTGGCGGAGCATGCATTTCCCGACTGCGCGCACCGCCTCGTGGTGCTGGACGTGCTGCCCGACATGAGCGTCGAAGACATCGAGGTGCAGGCCCGTGCGCTGCTGGCGCAAGTGCGCAACCCCGATGCGCTGGTGTTCACCGACGTGTTTGGTGCCACCCCCTGCAACGTGGCGCAGCGCCTGGCGGACGGGGTGCACGTGAAGGTGCTGGCCGGCGTCAACGTGCCCATGCTGTGGCGTTCGCTGTGCTACGCCGACGAGTCCCTCGACGCCCTGGTCACTCGGGCGGTGGCGGGGGCAACCCAGGGCGTCATGCAAGTGGCAGTCGCCCGACCCCAGAATCAAGCTTTCAAACCAGGCGCCAATGATCAAAGCCAACATCAGCATCAGCAATAAGCTGGGCCTGCACGCCCGGGCGTCCGCCAAGTTCACCAAGCTGGCGGGTAGCTTTCGCAGCGAGGTGTTCATGTCCCGCGGAGACCGGCGCATCAATGCCAAGAGCATCATGGGTGTGATGATGTTGGCGGCGGGGCTCGGCGCTGAAGTCGAGATCGAGGTCGACGGCCCGGACGAGCAGGTTGCGCTCGACGCCTTGCTCAAGCTCATTTCCGACAAATTCGGCGAACCTGAATGACCGGCCCGCGATGAGCCCGCGAGCCTGGGGGCGTTCACTGCCCCAGAAAGTGCCTGCGGTAGCGCGCCGGCAGGTCGGCGATGCGCATCAGCATCGGCAAGTCAGCGGTATTGAAATCAGGATCCCAGGCCGGAGGCCCCAGCACCTTCGCACCGCAGCGCAGATAGCCTTTGATCAACGCCGGGGCCTCGATGTCGAGGTCTCGCTGCAGTTCTTCCACTGGCAGGGGCAGGCGGGGGCGAACCTGCAGTTCGATCGGCGCGAGGTGTTTCACGCGAAGCTTTTCCCAGAGGCTGGCCGCAAAGTGGCCGCCGTCTCGCATGCTGACACTGGCGCAGCCGATCATCGTGTCGAGCTGGTTGCGCACCATGAATTCAGCCAGGGCCCCCCACAGCGCCATGATGGCACCGCCGGAGCGCCATGCCGGGTCGACACATGAACGCCCGAGTTCCACCATCTTCGGACGCAGGTGGCGCAGACGGACCAGGTCGAACTCGGTGTCGCTGTACAGACCGCCCATGCGCGTGGCCGCATCAGGTGTCAGAACGCGGTAGGTGCCGATGACCGGGCCGGGTTCGTCGTCCCCCGACGGCGCGCGAATGAGCAGGTGCTCGCAGAAGCTGTCGAACACGTCGATGTCATGGCCGGGCGGGCTGCCGACGGGCACGCTCAGGCGGGCACCCATCTCTTCGGCGAAGACGCGATACCTCAGTTGTTGCGCTTCGCGAACATCTGATTCATCGCGAGCCCAAACCACTTCAAGGCCGGTTTCAGAGTGTGACGGGGCGCTGCCGATGGAGCGGCGGTGAAGTGACCTCCGCGGGGAGTCGCCGAGCAATTCGGAGAGGGGCAGGGTGGGCATCGGCAGATCTCTCATGTCGTTCTCCTGAGTCATGCCCGAATGGTCGGCCCCGGCGGTGACGCCCGCGTGACGCTGACGCGACAACCGGGTGACAAGCTTGGGGGGGGCACCTAGGCGAAATGGGGCGCGTCGCTGCTAGGATGGTCCATGAGCTTTCAGGTCTTCGGTTTGCCGGTTTCGCGGGGTGTGGCCATTGGCCGCGCCGTGCTCATTGCGTCCAGTCGTGTCGATGTGGCGCATTACTTCATTGAAGATGCCGAGGTCGACGCCGAGATCGAGCGGCTGCGTGGTGCCCGCGATCTGGTCGCGACCGAACTGTCCACGCTGCAGCGAGAACTCCCCGCCGATGCCCCGGCCGAGTTGTCGGCGCTGCTCGACGTTCACCTTATGCTGCTGCGCGACGATACCCTCACGCATGCCACCAAGCAGTGGATCGTCGACCGGCACTACAACGCGGAGTGGGCACTGTCCGCTCAGCTGGAGGTGTTGGCTCGCCAGTTCGATGAGATGGAAGATGACTATCTGCGCGAGCGCAAGGCCGACCTGGAGCAGGTGGTCGAGCGGCTGCTGCGGGCGATGGCCCGAGGGCCGTCTTCCTCTTATGCGCCGGCGCCTGGTGTGCGGCCACGCGACTTCGCCGGCGAAGACCCGTTGGTGCTGGTGGCCAACGACATCGCTCCCGCCGACATGCTCCAGTTCAAGCGAAGTGTGTTCACCGGCTTCGTGACCGACGTGGGCGGCAAGACATCGCACACCGCCATCGTGGCGCGCAGCATGGACATTCCGGCTGTCGTGGGTGCCCGCGAGGCCAGCCACCTGGTGCGCCAAGACGACTGGGTGGTGATCGACGGCGACTGCGGCGTCATCATCGTCGACCCGTCACCCCTCATTCTCGAGGAATACCGCTTTCGGCAACGTCAAAGTGGGCTCGAGCGAGACCGCCTCTCGCGCTTGCGCCACACGCCATCTGTCACGCTGGACGGGGAGCGGGTGGAACTGCGAGCCAACATCGAGCTGCCGGGTGATGCCGCGGGAGCATTGGACGCTGGGGCCGTGGGCATCGGGCTCTTCCGCAGCGAATTCCTTTTCATGAACCGCGGTGGTGAATTGCCGGGGGAGGAGGAGCAGTTCGAGGCCTACAAGGCAGCCGTCGAAGGCATGAAGGGGCTGCCGGTCACCATCCGCACGGTAGACATAGGCGCCGACAAGCCCCTGGATCGGCTGTCGGCCAATGAGCTGCGCCACGAGCACGCCCTGAACCCGGCGTTGGGGCTTCGGGCCATCCGCTGGAGCTTGTCAGAGCCGGGAATGTTCCGCCAGCAGCTGCGGGCCATCCTGCGCGCCAGCGCATTCGGTCAAGTGCGCCTGTTGATTCCCATGGTGGCTCACCTCAGCGAGATTCGCTTGGTGATGGAGGCCATCACCCGTGCCAAGCAACAACTCACCGAAGCCGGCCGCCCGTTTGGTGACGTGACGGTCGGCGCCATGATTGAGGTGCCTGCAGCGGCACTCATGCTGCCGACATTGCTCAGGCACTTCGATTTCATCTCCATCGGCACAAACGACCTCATTCAGTACACGTTGGCGATCGACCGCGCTGATGAAGCTGTCGCCCATCTGTATGACCCGTGGCACCCAGCGGTGCTCAAGTTGGTCTCGCAAGCCATTTCTGACGCACGCGCGGCTGGGAAGCCCGTGAGTGTGTGCGGCGAAATGGCCGGCGACCCTGCCTTCACCGACCTGCTGCTGGCGATGGGGCTGCGCAGCTTCAGCATGCACCCGTCGCGCATCGCCACCATCAAGCAGCGGGTGCTTCGTGCCGATACACGGCTGCTGGCACCGCACGTGGCAGCGGTGCTGTCCAGTGACGACCCAGAGGCGCAAAGCCTGGCGCTGTTCGACAGGCGGGGCTCGTCCATCAGTTGAACCGCCACGCTAGGCGTTTGGCCTGAGTCATTCTTGTCTTGTCATTTGTTGCAGGACAGGAAATTCATGGTACAGTCATGGACTTCGCTGAGTGCAGCGAGCGACCCGCAAAAGCAGGTTGTTCACTGGGAAGCAAGGCGAAGAAAGCAAGAAAAGAAACAAGGCAGCGTGTTGACAGACTTTAAAAAAGAATGCCATAATCGCTCTCTCAGCTGATAACTGCAAAGCGCAGTGATCAGCGGCAAGTAAAGGGTTAGCCGGAAGGTTGATCTGAGTGGCTTGCAAAGCTCTTTAAAAATTAACAGCCGATAAGTGTGGGCGTTTGAAGGCGAGTGCCAAGAGTCGCAAGACTCAAGGTCTCATGGACCTTAAACGCTCACTGATAGAAATGAAGATCATGCAAGTGATGTTCACTTCAATTCTTTGAGTAATTTATCAAGATCGAACTGAAGAGTTTGATCCTGGCTCAGATTGAACGCTGGCGGCATGCCTTACACATGCAAGTCGAACGGCAGCACGGGAGCAATCCTGGTGGCGAGTGGCGAACGGG
>JBEGTX010000036.1:0-46415 GCA_041179165.1 Pseudomonadota bacterium
GCACGACCAACCTGGTCGGGCGCGGCTGGTGCCAGAACACCGGCAGCGCGGGCTACCTGTTGGGCGTGATGCCGCTCAGCAACAACACGGTGGCGCTGTACGAGGTCGCGGGCACGAGCTGCTCCTTGACAGGCTTGACCCCCGTGGCCACAGGCACCTGGGAGGCCATCGCGCCCACCGGCAGCTACCGCCTTACCTACCCAGAAGCTTTCCGCGTCGATGCGAAGTGGAGCGGCCTGTTTGCGGGTGCCAGCTCGTCTCTGCGACGCGCGTTCGACATCGTGTATTTCAACAACCAGTCTCCAAGCCTGGGTGTTGTCATCAATGCGGGTGAGCAAGTGCGTGGCCTGCAGCCGCAGTTCAACGCGGCAGCGTTGCCGTCTCTGAAGACCGCCGCTGGCTTTCCTTGAGAGCCTCCCGCAAGGCGAGTCTCTTCTCGCCTTGCGGCTGCGGCCTCTTCAGCTGGCCGAGCGGTCACGCCGCAGCGGGCGCCCCACTCTGTATGCACCCCAATCTATTGAGATTGCCCCCGGATCCTCGGCATTCCACGTTGTCGAGCCTTCCTTCGGTCCCCGTGAACACGTACGCAGGCGATCACCTTCGCGGTCTGCAGCCGCAGTTCAACGCGGCTGCGGTGGTGTCAGTGAAGACGGCGGCGGGCTTTCCTTGATTGAGGCGTTCTGGCTGGGCTGCAAGGGCTGAGGGTGATCCGAGGCGCTGATGTGTCGCGATACGCTGAAATTGCGACAAATTTGTGTCGCAATAGTGCTTGTGATGCATTTTAAATGTCGCGATACTCGCTGCGAAAGGATGCACATGTCGCGAATCACCCTGTCGCAAGAGCTGGACCATTTGGTCGAACGGGTTGCTTCGTCTCCAGAGGGCATTGGGAGCGAGGCGCTTTTGAGGGCGCTGGGCCCTGGCTTTCAGCGTCGCACTTTGCAGCGTCGTTTGGCCTTGCTGGTTGAGCAAGGGCGCATCCAGATGCGGGGCGAGGCGCGTTCTGCGAGGTACATCTGCCCGCCGCAGTCCCACGAAGTGGGCATGGGTGAACTTGCGTTTGCCAAGGATCTAGTTTCAGCGGAGATCTACATCCCGATCTCGCCAGAAGGCGAAGAGATCAAGGCCCACGTTCGCCAAGCTCGCCATCTGCGCAAGCCCCTGGGCTATCAGTTGGCGTTTCTCGAGCAGTACCACCCCAATCGCACGGCATACTTGCCGGAAGGTTTGCGCGCTCAGCTTCACGGACTGGGTCGGTCTCCTGCGGACCAGACTCCGGCCGGGACATTTGCCCGGAACATTCTCAGCCGCCTGTTGATTGATTTGTCTTGGGCATCTTCGCAGCTGGAAGGCAACACCTACAGTCGCCTGGACACCGAGAGACTGATCGAGTACGGGCAGGCCGCGGAAGGCAAAGACGCGCTTGAGACACAGATGATCCTGAATCACAAGCAGGCCATTGAGTACCTCGTTCACGATCCTGAACATGCCAGGCTGACTTCGGACACCCTCATCGCATTGCATGCCTTGCTGTCCGATGGGCTGATGGCCGATCCGGCAGCGTGCGGGCGCCTCCGCAGTCGCGCGGTAGAGATTGGTGGCAGTGTGTACTTGCCTGTCGCCATGCCGCAGCGCCTGGAGGAGCTGTTTGGGATTGTCGTGCAGATGGCATCGGACATCATCGATCCCTTCGAGCAATCCTTCTTCCTGATGGTGCATTTGCCGTATCTGCAGCCGTTCGAGGATGTGAACAAGCGTGTGTCACGGTTGGCAGCGAACATCCCCTTCATTCGCCGCAACCTGTGCCCCTTGTCTTTCGTTGACGTTCCGCAGCAGGCCTATGTGGACGCAATGATCGGTGTGTACGAACTGAACCGGATTGAGCTGCTGCGCGATGTTTTTGTCTGGGCCTATGAGCGGTCTTGCCAGCAGTACGTCGCGGTGAAACAAAACCTGGTGCCGCCGGACATCTTGCGCTTGCGCTATCGGTTGGTCTTGAGCGAGGTGATCGCCGAGATTGTTCGGAGCGGGCAGGCTGCAACCGAGTTCACCGTGAGCGCCAGGCTGCCGGCCACGGTGCTTGATGCCGACAGGTCGCATGTCATCAAGTTGGTCTTGAATGAGTTCACTGCGCTGCATCCTGGCAATGCGGTGCGTTTCGGCCTCCGGCCGCTTGAGCTGGCCGCATGGCGGGACCTGCATGCGGGGCGTGCCCCATAGCGGCCCTCAGCAGGGGCTCCAAGCGTCACGACGCCGCCAACGGCGCCCAATTCTCTGCCCGTTTCGCCTCGCGAATGGGCAGGTGGATGAGTGCGGCTGCCACGGCGAGCACGATGTCGGCGTACCACATCCAGGTGTAGTCGCCGCGCAGTTCGAACGACTTGCCGCCCAGGTAGGCGCCGAGGAAGCCGCCGATCTGATGCACCAGCATCACGAGGCCGAACAGCGTGCCCACATGCACCGGGCCGAAGAGCTTCATCACCAGGCCCACGGTGGGCGGCACGGTTGACAGGTAGGTGACGCCGATCACCGCGGCGAAGATGAGGAAGGTGACCTCGGTCTTCGGTGCGATGAGGAAGATCACCACTGCAATGCCGCGGCTGGCGTACACCAGTGACAGCAGCGATTTCATGCGCCAGCGTCCGCCCTGGAAGGACACGGCCCAGCCCATGGCGATGCTGCCCACGATGTTGAAGAGGCCGATGGTGCCCAGCGCCCACGCGCCGATGTTCGGCGGCAGGCCGCACGAGCTCACCACGCCAGGCAAGTGCGTGGCGATGAAGGCGATGTGAAAGCCGCACACGAAAAATCCGGCGCACAGCATCAGGTAGCTCGGGTTGGTGATGGCGCGCTTCACGGCCTCACCGGTGGTTTCGCGTGGGGCTGTGGGGGTGCCGGCTTGCGCTGCCGCGGCTGAAGCCTGCAAGCTCGAGCCCCGCAGCACCCAGGCCGCCGGCAAGGCCAGCAGCGTGAGGGCGGCCATGCTCTGCAGCGCGAGCACCCAGGAGCCTGCGGTCGTGATGGCCTGGGCGAGTGGCGCGAAGAGGAACTGCCCGAAGGAGCCGCCTGCGTTCACGATGCCGGTGGCCATGCCGCGTTTTTCAATCGGGATGAGCCGGGCCGTGGCCGCCATCAGCACGGCCGGGCCGGCCATGCCGGAGCCGCCCGCCGCGAGCACGCCGATCGCGAAGATCAGGCCGGCCGTGGTGGTCATCAAGGGCGTGAGCACGGTGCCGAGGGCCAGCAGCAGCACGCCGGCCAGCAGCACACGGCCGGTGCCGTAGCGCTCGGCGGCCATGCCGGCGAATGGCTGCGTGAGGCCCCACCAGAGCTGGCCGAACGCGAAGGCCAGGCTGATGCTGGCAATGCCCAGGCCGGTCGTCGTGTTGAGGGCACTCAGAAAGAGCCCCATGGACTGGCGCGCGCCCATGGTGAGGGCGAAGGTGCCGGCGGCCGCCAGCAGCACCAGGGCGACGGCGAAAGATCGGCGAGACGGCAGGGCAGGGCTATTCATCGGAGGACTCCAGAGCGGAGGAATCGGTGCTGCTGGCCAGCAGCGCGGAGCATTCTTCGAGCAGGGCGTGCAGCTGCGCCACACGCGCCAGACCGAGCTTGTCGTTCAGTTCGGCTTGGGCGAGCTTCCAGGCGCGCTGAGCGGCCGTGCGCTGGGCGCGGCCGGTGGGCGTGGCCGACACAAGCCGGCTGCGGGCGTTTTCACCGGGCAACTGCTCCACCCAGCCCAGCGCCACGAGGGGCAGCAGGTTGCGGGTGAGGGTGGATGCATCGAGATGCATGGCCGCCGCCAGGTCGGAGGGGCGCACCGGCCCCATCGACACCACGTGCGACAGCAGCGAGTACTGGGTGGTTTTCATGCCGCTGCTGCCCACCCGGGCGTCATACAGGCGGCTCACCTGACGGTTGAGCTGGCGCAGCTTGAAGTTCGTGCAGCCGCGCGGCACGGCACCGGAATCGTTTTCGGCCGGAGCGGTGGGGGCAGCGGAGGAGGTGCGTCGGGTTGGCATGGCTGAAGTGTAGCTGCAACACTTGCATATGCAATGATTATTCCGTGGCAGATGTCGCGAGCTGAGTTCAAGGGGCAGGTGGGGCGGTGCAGCGCGCGGCCGTTCTCCCCGCCCGGGCGTCTCGTCGCCGAACACGGTACGCTTCGGTCTTGCGCCCGCTTCGGGCTGAGAGCATCCACCTTCTGTCATCGCCATGAGACTTCTTCACACCATGCTGCGCGTCGGCGACCTGCAGCGATCGATCGACTTCTACACCCGCGTGATGGGCATGACCTTGTTGCGCACCACCGACCGGCCGGAGCAGCAGTACTCGCTCGCGTTCGTGGGTTATGGCAAGAACCCGGACCACGCCGAGATCGAGCTCACCTACAACTACGGCGTGACGCAGTACGAGATGGGCGGGGCCTATGGCCACATCGCCATCGAGGTGCCCGATGCCTACGCGGCCTGCGAGAAGATCCGCAGCAATGGCGGCGCGGTGACGCGCGAGGCCGGTCCGGTGAAGGGTGGCGACACCGTGATCGCCTTCATCACGGATCCCGATGGCTACAAGGTGGAACTGATCGAGCGCAAGTCCTGAGAGACCCCGCCCTGCGCGCCAGCGTCAGCGTGGGGCGCGCAGGCTCTGGGCCGCTTCTGCCAGCCGGGTGATGGCCGCCCAGTCTCGGCTTTCCATGAGCTCGGGCGGCGTGAGCCACGAGCCGCCGCACACGCGCACGTTGGGCAAGGCCAGAAACTGCGGTGCAGTCTCGGGTGTGATGCCGCCGGTGGGGCAGAAGGCCACATCGGGAAAGGGCCCGGCCAGCCCCTTCAGCATGGGGATGCCGCCGGCCGCCGTGGCCGGGAAGAATTTCAGGAAGTGATAGCCATCGGCCGCGGCCTGCATCACCTCGGTGGCGGTGGACACGCCGGGCAGCAAGGCCAGCCCGAGGTCGCGGCAGGCGAGACCGATGTCGCTCAGGTAGCCGGGGCTCACGACGAAGCGGCTGCCCGCCTGTTGTGCGGCCTGGGCATCGGCCACGTTGCGCACGGTGCCTGCGCCCACGATGGCCTCGGGCACGTCGCGTGCAATCGCCTCGATGGCCGCGAGGGCCACGGGCGTGCGCAAGGTGACTTCGAGCACACGTACGCCACCATCCACCAGGGCCCGCGCCATCGGCACCGCGTCGTCAAGCCGGTGAATGACGATGACGGGAATGACCGGCCCCGGCTCGGCGAGCGAGCCCGCTTGCAGGGGCAACGCGATGGGATTCAAAGCCATGTGACGGCCCCTTCTTCTGCGGTGAGCACGTTGCGACGCATGCCGCCGAAGAGCTCGCGCCCCAGTCCATGTGAGTTGATGCGGCGATGTGCTTCAGACAAGTCGGCACCCGTCCGTTCTTGCCAGACGGCCGGATCGACCAGCGCATTCAGCGTGCCGGCGTCGGCATCGAGACGGATGATGTCGCCATCACGCACCTTGCCCAGCGGGCCGTCGGCCAGCACCTCGGGGCTCACGTGAATGGCCGCGGGAATCTTGCCCGAAGCGCCGCTCATGCGGCCGTCGGTGACCAGGGCCACATGAAAACCTTTGCCTTGCAGCACTCCAAGTGGCGGCGTGAGCCGGTGCAGTTCGGGCATGCCATTGGCGCGCGGACCCTGGAAGCGCACCACCGCCACGAAGTCGCATTCGAGCTCGCCGGCCTTGAAGGCGGCGAGGAATTCTTCCTGCCCATCAAACACACGAGCCGGGGCTTCCACCACGTGGTGCCCGGCGGGCACGGCCGAAATCTTGATGACCGATCGCCCGAGGTTGCCGATCAGCAGCTTGAGTCCGCCTGTGTCGCTGAACGGGTCGGCCGCGGTGCGCAGCACCGTCGGGTCGGGGCTCTGCACGGGGAGGTCCTTCCACACGATCTGGTGGTTCACCCGCTCGGGCACCTGACCGTAGGCACTCATGCCGCGCTCGGAAACGGTGGCCACGTCGGGGAACATGCAGCCGGCGTCAAGCAGCTCGCGGATCACGAAGCCGGGTCCGCCTGCGGCCTGAAACTGGTTCACGTCGGCACTGCCGTTGGGGTACACGCGTGCCAGCAGAGGCACATGGGCTGAGAGCTCGGAGAAATCGTTCCAGTCGATCAGGATGCCGGCCGCCCGCGCCACCGCCACCCAGTGGATCAGGTGGTTGGTCGAGCCTCCGGTGGCGAGCAAGGCCACCATGGCATTCACGATCACTCGCTCGTCGACCAAGCGGCCGATGGGCGTGAAACGCTCGCCCTTGTCGCGTGTGATGCCCAGCAGCTGGCGCACCGACTGGCGTGTGAGCAGCTCGCGCAGCTCGGCATGCGGGTGGATGAACGCAGCGCCTGGCACGTGCAGGCCCATGGCCTCGAGCAGCATCTGGTTGCTGTTGGCGGTGCCGTAGAAGGTGCAGGTGCCTGCCCCGTGGTACGCGGCAGACTCGGCGCGCAGCAGCTCGTCGCGGCCCACCTGGCCCTGCGCGAACTGCTCGCGCACCTTCGATTTGTCGTTGTTGGACAGCCCGGTGCTCATGGGTCCGGCAGGCACGAAGACACACGGCAGATGGCCGAAGTGCAGCGCGCCGATGAGCAGCCCCGGCACGATCTTGTCGCACACCCCCAGCAACAGCGCGCCATCGAACACATCGTGGGTGAGGGCGACCGCCGTACCCATGGCGATGGTGTCGCGCGAGAACAGGCTGAGCTCCATGCCGGGCATGCCTTGGGTCACCCCATCGCACATGGCGGGCACACCACCAGCCACCTGCAAGGTGGCGCCTTGCCGATGGGCTTCGTCGCGCAGCAGGTCGGGGAACAGGGCATACGGCTGGTGGGCCGACAGCATGTCGTTGTAGGCTGTGACCACACCGAGGTGCGGCGCACGCTCGGCCACGATGCGAAGCTTGTCGTTGGCGGGCAAGGCAGCGAACGCATGGGCGACGTTGGCGCAGCCCATGCGGTCAGAGCCGCGGGGGCGGTTGATCGTCTGGGCCACGCCGTCGAGGTAGGCCGCCCGCGTGAGCGCGCTGCGTTCCGCGATGCGGTGGGTGACGTCCAACAGAACTTGTTTCATGCGCAGGTCGCTTCAGCGTGGGTGCCAGCGGGTGGAGACAATGGCACCGATTATGTGGCCGATGTCACTGGCCCGGGGTGGCACGAGGACCTCTCTTCGATGCAGGGTTCGAAGTTTTCTTCGGGGGCTCGCTTTCGTCAGCCGCTTCGCCGTTCTGGTCCTCTTTGGCTTCGTTGGCCTTCTTGCCGGCTTCAAGCTGACCTTCGGTTGGGGCCTTGGCCGCGGCGACCTTCTGCCCGCTGCCTGCGGCTTTGCGGGCCCGCTCCAGGAGCACGGCGCAACCCTTCTCGTCGGCGTCTTCCTTGCCAAAGTCGAGCAACGGAATCACGGCTGCGAACGGGTTGATCAGGCCGAGGATCACAGCCCCCGCCACCTGTCGGGCCAGCGGGCCTTTTTCGATCGACACCTTCGGGTCGCTGAACGTCCCTTGCACCTTGAGCGGTGTGCGGAGTGTGAGCGGGCTGAAGTCCTTGGGGGCGACGATGGCGCGCAGGTCCAGGGTTTCTTTGGCGAGCGACAGGCTGCCGTCGACCCAGATGTTGGAGTCGCCGGTGTCCACCACGAAAGCCTGGGGTTTGAGCACACCGTTGTTGGCGCGCAGGTCCACCAGCGCGCACTCCACGCTGAGCTGCTCATCGCCCTTCACCAGCACGCCGAGGGCCTGGGCGATGTCGATGCCTGCTGCCTCCACGGCGAGGTGCGAGACCTTGCCGCCGCGCAGCGTCGTGACCACGGAGCCATCGAGGCTGCCGAGGATCTGCGCGGTGGAGCGGCCCTCGCCCTTCAGGTCGGCGCGCCCGATGAGGCGGCCGCTGATGTACGGCGGCGCGCCGTTGGCACGCTCTTGCTTGATCCAGCGCTCGAGCGCCACGTTGTTCCAACGCAGGGCGGTGTGCCACAGTGCAATCTTGCCGGTGCCGTCGAGCGAGGCCATGCCGCTGAGGTTGCCGTCGGCCGTGCGGGCCACGATGTCATCGAGCCGCAGCTTGCCGTCGCGCAGTGTGAGGTGGGTTTTCACCGGCTGCAGTGGCAAGGCAAACAGGCTGCCGAGCTCGGCCCTGTCGAACGACATCAGCACATTGGCATTCATGGCGCGCAGGGAGGGAAGGTCGAACTCCTTGTCGGGCAGCACCCGCTCGCCCGGCACCGTGGGCTTGGCATCGGGGGAGGGCGCGGGCTGAGCGCCGATGGAGGGTGCCAGGTCGACCAGCAGAAGGCGAGAGCCCGACACGCGGCCTTGCAACAAGGGCACGGCGGGACGGGTGTCGTAGGTGAGGGCTGCCGTGAGGTGGCTCGACCCCACCGTGGCCTTGTCGGCGATGAAGCGCCAGAAGCCGCCGTCCTTCACGATCTTGCCGTTGATGGAAAACGCGCCCGTGGTGGGCAAGGTGACACCCAATGGATCGCCCACCGCAGCGAGCGATGGCCCGCTGACCTTGAATTCACCCGACATGCCTGAAAGCTGGAGCACATCGGTCACGGTGCCCTTGAAATGGATCACGGCGCGCCCGGCTTTGAGCTCCAGCGAGACCGGTGTCGGCGTGGCCTTTTCCGTAGGCGCAAGCAGCGGCACGGCACCCCCTGCGGTCAACGAGGCGCTCACGTTCGAGCCGCCGAACGTGCCTTTGGCCGCACCCACGAGGCCCGATACCTTGTTGTTGGCCAACGTGCCTTCGCGCAAGCTCACGTTGGCCGCGATGTTGGCCCGCAACGGGATGTCGACGTAGGTGATCTCGCCGTCTTCGACCGTGAGCTCCTGTACGCTGGGGAGTTGCGAGGGCTTGTCGGTGGGTGTCTTGGCTTTCGCAGGGTCTCCGAACTGCCACGACGCATCGCCGTTGGCCTGTCGTTCCGCGTGGACGATGAGCTTGCGCGCGCGCAGCCTCTCGATGTCGAGCGGTTGGCCTTCACGGGCGCGCCACAGGGCGCTGTAGGCGATGCGCATGTCGGCATCGTCGGCGTGCAAGAAGTAGGACTGCTTGCTCCAGGCGGGGGCCCCGATCTGCAGGCTGGGCACCTTGACCTGGAGGCCGCCGAGAAAGCGCACAGTGGCACCTTGCCCGGAGCCGTCGCTCAGCAGCACCTCGCGTTGCAGGGTCCGGGTGAGCGCGTTCTGAACCGGCTTGGCGAGGAACGGCCAGCCCACGATTTCGCACACGCCGAGCACCGCCACGATGGCAGCCACGGTGAGACCAAGCACGCGCGGCCATCGTCGCTTCGGCGGCGTGTCAGGGATGGGTGGGACGGGGCTGAATGAACTCGTCATGACGCGGCCATCAGCGGGCGTTCGTAGGGATCGGTGGCGTTCGGGTTGTGGAGCACCTCGTGTTCGCCCGGGCCGACGGGAATGCCGGTCATGGCGGCCGTGAGCCGCTTGAGCGTGCGCACCGTGCTGCCGCTGTGGGCGTCCCAATACTCGGCCATGTCCATCGTGACCATCAGGACGGCGAGATCGGGGTCATCGAGCCCTTTCGGAAACCAGGGCTTGGCCTGAGGTGTCCACAGCTCCTTCAAGCGTTCGCGGTCGCAGGCGATTTCGCCATGGCCGATCACCGACACATAGATGCTGTCGCCAGGATCGGTGAACGACAGATTCACCGCTTCAAGCTGACGCGCTTTGGAGGAGGACTCGCGCGTGATGAACCAGAAGTGACCCTGGCTGCAGATCTCGAGCGCTGCCATGGGCCGGCTCAACAGGCGACCATCGGCTGCCATCGTGGTGAGCATGCAGACGTCGATGTCGGCGACGAGGTCGGCGATCTTTCGAAGGCTGTCGCAGCGCTGCGGCTCGCTTTTCATCGGGGACTCCAGGGAGGTGAAAATTGTTTTTCCACCTTAGGCCCATCCTGGGGCGCACCCTGTCAGCAGGTGTCGACAGGCCCTGTGCGTTTTATCCTACTCTTGAGACACCCCCGTTGAAGAAGGTCGTTGCGCCAGCGAGGCCGACCCATCAAGCAACTCGCGCAGGAACGGGTCTCCCGGCCCAATGCGAGGCGCCCTCCTTGGGAGGGCAGGAGCGTCAGCGACGTGGGAGGCTCACTGAAGGCGCATGTCGATCTGGTCAAAGAGGCGCGGGTCGGAGTTGGGCGGGAGGGGGCTCGGTGCGGCCATGATCAGTTGCGACGGGGCCACGCCATTGGCTTCGAGGGCATGACGGATCTGCGCGAGGCGGCGCACAGCGAGGGCCTGATGAGCAGCTGCATCGCGGCCTGCATTGAATCCGCCGGAGATCACGATCACCGCGCCGTCGGTCGAGCGTGCGGACTGGGCCATCTTGTTGAGGGCGGGTTGGCCGTCGATGGGAATGCTGTCCTGACCGGGATCGAAACGCACACGGTCGACGGGCTGAGGCATTTCCGCTTGGGCACCCAGCGGGTTGGGCGGCGCAGCGCGGTGGGACTTGGCCACGCCGAGTCCAATCACCCCGGCTACCACAGCCGTCACCAGCACGGTCAGCAGGATGAAGGCTGGCTTCTCGGTACCGTCGTTCGTGTCGCTCATCGGGGGTCTCCGTCAGTGAATGGCGGATTCTAGTGTCCTGATGGCGTGGGGTTGGACGACGGTGTCTGGCCTCTCCGAAGGCATCCGCTGGGGCGGGGGCCGGGTCCAGACTCCCTTGGGCATGCGCGAACGCTCAGTGCAGCGGACCGAAGAGGGAGACCGCAAACGCACCGCGCACGCGGTCGAGGTCGGCTTCGGTATCGATGTCGAGCAAGACGCCGGGGTCATCGACCTCGACTTCGCGCGCGGGATAGCGGGCCACGAGGCGGCGTGCGCCTTGGTCGCCCGTGAGCATGACGAGTTCGGTGTACAGCTCGGAGGCAAAGCCCACCGGATGGCCGCGGCGGCCCAGGTGCTGCGCATAGGCAACCGGATGTTCACTCAACTGGTGGGCCACGGCCTGCAGCGTGGCCGGTTGCACCATGGGCATGTCGGCCGGCAGGATGAGCCAGCCCGGCGCATCGGAGCGGGCCGCCACGCCCGCGGCGATGGAGTAGCCCATGCCCAGGCCTTGGCTGGCTTCGGTGCCGAGTTCGGGCATGAGAACGATGTCACGCGTGGCCACGTGCTGCGCCACTTCCTCGGCGAGCGATTCGGTGGTGACCACCACGATGGGCAGGCGGGTGGCCAGCGCGTTCGTGAGGGTGGCCGCGAGCACGGTGGAGTCGCCCAGGTCTTGCATCAGCTTGTGCTGAAGCCCCTGAAAGCGTGTGCCCCTCCCTGCGGCTAGAACGATGACCACCGGCCGCGATTTCATTCGGCCACCTCGCTTGGTGTGTGTGTTCGCCCGTCCGGAATCGGCGGGTCTGTTTGAAGCAAGGATAGAGCGATGTCCTCGGCGGGGGAATGGGACCTTTACGTAAGGCCTTCCCCCTAAGTGTTTCTTTACATCCCGATGCGAATTTCTGCAGAGAAGGTGTCCGCTTAAGGGTTTTCTATACTGTGCCCATGAGCCCACTTGCCGACCTCCGAAAAAACTACGAACGTGCGGAACTGACCGAGGCCGCCGCACTGGCCGATCCAGTCGCTCAGTTCGGCCTCTGGTTCCAGCAGGCGCTCGATGCGCAGGTGCCTGAAGCCAACGCCATGACGCTGGCCACGGTAGGCCCCGAAGGCCGCCCGTCCACCCGCATCGTGCTCATCAAGGAGTTCGATGCCCAGGGCCTCGTCTGGTACACCAACTTCGACAGCCGCAAGGGACACGAGCTCGAAGCGTGCCCCTTCGCAGCGCTCCAATTCCACTGGGTGGAGCTGGAGCGTGTGGTGCGAGCAGAAGGCCGGGTCGAAAAGGTGAGCGCTGAACTGGCCGATGCCTATTTCCAGTCGCGCCCGTTGGGCTCGCGGCTGGCGGCATGGGCCTCACCCCAAAGCGAAGTCATCACCTCGCGCGAGGCGCTCGACGCAAGCCTGGCCGAAGTCACGGCACGCTTTGGTGACAACCCGCCGCGCCCTCCCCATTGGGGCGGCTATCGCCTGGTCCCTGACAGCTTCGAGTTCTGGCAGGGCCGCCCCTCGCGTCTGCATGATCGATTGCATTACGTGCGCCGACCCGGCGGCTGGCACAGGGAGCGGCTCGCTCCCTGATGCCGCCGAGGCGAGGCCGGCCCGTTTGCTGAGGCGGATGTTCGGCCCGCCCACGAGCCGTGGGCGTCAGAAGTTGACCCGCACACCGGCCTTCAGCGATCGCCCAGGCAAAGGCGACAACGCCCGCACCTGCTGCTGACTGCTCGCGCTGTACGCCAGCGTGTTGCCCACGTTGTTGAGCTTCACGAACAACAGCGCATCGCTGCCGCTTTGGCCCTCGCCGCCGAACATGATGCGGCGGCTGACTGCCGCATGGACCAGCGTGTAGGCGTCGGTGGCAGAGTCGGTGGCCGGCACCCGCGATTGGCGGGCGTGGTGGTCGACCTCCAGGCTCGCGCTCCAGGGGCCGTTGCGTGTGTCGAGGCCCAGCTGGGCACGCAGCGGTGCGACGCGGGGCAGTGGCTCGCCGGTGTCGAGGTTGGTGGCGCGGGTGACGTCCAGGCGTCCCGACAGGTCGAGCGACCACGCCCCGTTCAGCAGCCGGTGTTTGCCTTCGATCTCCACCCCCACGAGGCGGGCACGCACCGGGCGGAACACGTACTCGGGGAAGGTATCGGTGCCGTCGACGATGTCGGCCCCTGAGGCTTCGAGCGAGATGAAGCGCGAGAAGCGGGTGTGAAACGCGCCCACGCGCAGCTTGTCGGGGCCCGAGGTCCAGGTGGCCGCCACATCGAGGTTCGTGCCGCGTTCGCTGCCGAGGCTGCTGTCGCCGCGTTCGTACGAGCCGGTGGCCGCATGCACGCCGTTGGCAAAGAGTTCGAACGAGGTGGGCGCGCGTTCGGTGAAGCTCAGGCCGCTGCTGAGTGCCCAGTGCGGTGCGGGCTTGAACACATTGCCGAGCGACGCGCTGCGCAGTGTGAAGCTGCGTCCGGTGGGCGGGCCGAACCTCGGGGCTGCGGGGTCGGTGTCGCCATCGGATTCGATGCGTGCATGCTCCAGACGCAGGCCCGCCGAGAGCGTGCCGCCAGTCCATGGCAGCTCCTCGAGCATGAACAACGCCTCGCGTCGTGTGCGGGTGGTGGGCACGAAGGCTTCCTCACCGAGGGCTGAGAAGTTGAACGCTTCCACCTGCGCGCCAAGCACACCTTTCACCGGCCCGAGCGGCGCGTGCTCGGCTTCAACCCGAAGCTCGTTGCCACGGGTCTTGAAGACCGTGCCGACCTCGCCCGTGCCTTCGACCTCTTCGTGTTCGTAGCGGGTGCCGTTGAGGTTCACGCGCAGCTTGCGCCACACGGCGCCATCGGGGCTGCGCAGTTCGCCGGCGAGACCGACGTGGTCGCGCTTCATGCGGATGCGCACGTCTTCTTCGGCCACCACGCCGTAGCCGCTTTGGTAGGTGTCCGCCGCGACCCCGAACTGGCCTTGGTCGAAGAACACCGTGCCGCCGAGCGCGCCCCCTTGGGTGTTGCTGGCTGAGTTGCGAATGCGGGTGGCTTGGGGCAAGGGCGTGCCCTTGTCGTTGGGCACATGGCGCGGCACGCGAAGGTCGGCGGTGTCGCGGCTGAAGGCGTCGGCGTGCACAGCGAGGCGGCCGTTGCCAGCCTCTACGACCGCTGCACCGCCGCGTTCGCGCTCGGCGCCACCCGCGCGCACTTCGGCCGAGCCCTGGATGCCGTCCAAGGGCTCACGCGGAATGCGGTTGTCGAGGGCGTTCACCACACCGCCGATGGCGTTGCCGCCATACAGCAGCGTGGCAGGACCGCGCAGCACCTCGATGCGGTCAACCACCAGCGGGTCGATGGGCACCGCATGGTCGAAGCTCAGTGTGGACGCGTCCATCGAGGCCGCGGCGTTGTTCATCACGCGCACGCGCTCACCATCGAGACCGCGAATGACGGGTCGGCTGGCGTTCGGGCCGAAGTAGGTGGACGACACGCCTGGCAGGCCATTGAGCGTCTCACCCAAGGAGCTGCCCCGACGCAGCACCAGGGCGTCGCCCGACAGGCTGCTCACCGGCGCGGCCGGGTTGCTGCTGCCCAGCGGGTTGCCGGTCACCACGACCGGGGCGAGCGTGACCGGCGTGGCGGCAGTGGATGGCGAAGAAGAGGAGGGCAAAGAAGGGGAGGGCAAAGAAGCGGATGGGAGGGGCGCTTGCGGCGTGGGGGCCGGCTGCGCCAGGGCGCCAGAAGCGAGCAGGCCTGAGAGGGCGCAGGCGAGCGCGGTGGGGCGAAAGGACGTCGTGGAGGACATGGTCGTACTCGAAAAATGGGCGCGAGCCCCGTGGGTGCGCACGGCGGCCGGTCCATCGCTCGAGCTGGCCTGATCACCTCAAGGGATCAGGCCGCTTCGGTCGCGACAGAGGGCAGGGCGCAGCCACCAGGCCGCAGGCAATCGGAGGGCGCATGGCATGGCCGGGCGCCCGAAGACATCGACAGGGGAAAGGCGATACCGCGACACGCGCAGAGGCGTGCCGTGGCGGGTCGATCGGTCAGGCGACTGCCGGTGGGGCGCGGGCGCGGAAGGCCAGCGCCTCGGCCGCGGCCGAGGGCGTGCCGCGCACCGCATTTGGGGGCGTGGAGTGGACAGCAGGGGTCCATACCGCCGGGGGGGCCCAAGCCAGATCGGCATGGGCGAGTTGGTCGAAGAGCTGGCAGTCGGTGCTGTGCGCCTGGTGCGAGGCGAACAGCTCGGCATCGGCTTGTCCGGCCGACGACAACCGGGACACCGCCGAAGGGGCAGCCGGTGCGTGGACCACCGCGTGCATCGCCCCCAGCGTCTGCAGCAGCACGAGCATGCCCAGCGCGAGGCTGACAAGCCATGCGCGTGGGCGGCGGTGTGATTGCAGGGTGAGGACGTGGCGCACGAGAGGATTATTTCAAGGTCTTGATGTCGACCGTCTTGCCGTCGAGCAGCCGATAGTAGAGGCCGTAGGGGTCGCTTTGCAAGACCGTGAGTTTGCCCTGAACCATGATGGCATCTTGCGAGAAGGCCACGGGCGTTTTGGTCTTGACCTCTACCAGGCCTTCGGGGCCGGCAGGGATGCAGAAGTTGCAAGTGGTGGGCACGGCCGACAGCAGGAAGTGTTTTTGTTTGGTGCTGCCAGGGTCGAGCGGCATCATGAACCCCTGGATCATCACGACCTGGTTGTGCAGGTCTTGCACGGGCTTGGGATACACCGGCCGCACGTACGGGCCTTCGACCCGCGTGGTCACCGCCGACAGCACGCGCCAGGGTACCACGCCCTCACGCTCCTTGAGCGGGGGGAAGCGGCTTTGCGGGCTGTGAAACCCGGCGCCCTGCCCGGGCTCGACCAGCTTGCCGGTGGAGCCCGGCCCGGTGCCGTCGTTGGTGCCGGCGCTCGGCTTGCCCGACTGAGCCCAGGCGATGGCCCCCAACCCGAGACCCGCACACAGCAGCAGGCCGGCGCCGACCCGCAGGGCCGATGCGGCTGGAAGCGAAAACCTGAGGGCAGTGGTCATGGTGTGTGCTGCGGAGAAGCCGGACATCGGCGCCTCATGAACGAAGTGGATTCCATCGTGCTGCCATTCTGCGCCAGTTGCTTGGGGTGCGGTGCAGAGGGTCAAATCATGCCCTGCGGCACCTGTCGCCGAGCAAGGCCTCAGTGCGACTGCAGCAGCCGGGTCACGTCCAAGCGGAACGCCTGCCGCGCCGGCAACGCCGCGCTCAACAGCGCCAGACCGACGGCCGCCGCAGGCACCAGGAGCTCCCACACCGACCACCAAGCGCCTGTGAGCGACAGCGATCGCTCCGCCGCGAGGTAACGGCCCAGTGCCTCGGTCGCGCCATGTCCGAGCGCCAAGCCGATGATGATCCCGCCGAGCGCCAACCACAAGGATTCCAGCGTCACCAGTGCGGCCACCCGTGAAGGCGGTGCGCCCAGCATGCGCATCATGGCGAGGTCGGTCTGGCGCTCGCGCACGGCGTGAATGAGTCCGATGAACACCGACAGCCCCGCCGCCAGCAGCAGCACCACACCGAAGCCGCGCAGGACCTCGGCGCCCGCCCCCACCAGCTTCAGCAGCTTGGCGGTCTCTAGGGCCGGGGCTGCCGCCTGCAGCTGCGGCTGGGCATTGACCCAGCGCGGCAGCGACACAGCCGCGAGCGGCGATTTGTAGCTGACGAGCAGCAGCGTGACCTCGCGCGGGGGCTCGGGCGGGTGCCCGCTCGGGTGCTTGTCGTGTGTGGCGTGGTCGTCGTGATCATCGCCGGCTCGGGCGGTGTGGGGCTGGCCCTGTTTGTCGTGGTGTGGCGATTTCGTGGCCGTCGGTTCGTGAGGCGGCGTCACCTCGGCATGGTGTTCATCGTGCACGGCCCAGACCGACTCGGTGCTGGTGAGCACGAGGCGGTCGACCACGCCGCGTTGGGGGCTGAGCACGCCCACCACGGTGTAGGGGCTGTCGTGTTCGCCGCCTCCATCGCCCAACCCATGCGAGCCGGCAAAGCGGTCGCCGGTCTTGAGCTTGAGTTCGCGTGCGACCTCGGCGCCGAGCACCGCCTCGAGCGGCTTTTGCCACACGCGCCCCGAGGCGAAACGGGTGCCGTAGAGCGTGAGGTACTCGGGTGAGGTGCCCACGATGCGGTAACCCTGCAGGCTGTCGCCCAGCGACACCGGCACCACACGGGCGACCAGCGGATGCCGAGCCAGTGTGTCGACCGCACTCACCGGGATGTTGCCGCCCGGTGTGTCGAGGTGGAACACCCCCGACAGGATGAGTTGCAGGGGGCTGCCCTTCGCGCCCACCACCAGATCGATGCCCGCCAGGTCGCGCTGCATGCCGTTTTCGATCTGCTCGCCGATCAGGATGACGAAACACATCGACGCGAGCCCGAGCGACAGCAGCACCAGATTGAGCAACGCGATGAGTGGGCGCGCCCACAGGTAGGTCCATGCGAGGCGGGCCAGCGTCATGGTGTGGTGCCCCGATCGAGTTGAAGCAGGACCGCACCAGGGAGCCAGGCCGTCACGCGTGCATCGTGGGTGGCGAGCACCAGCGTGGCCCCGGCGTCGTGGGCCGATTGCTGCAGCAAGGCCATGGCCTCTGCTGCGTTGTCGTCATCGAGGTTGGCCGTGGGCTCATCGGCCAGGATGAGCTGAGGCTGGCGGAGCAGCGCGCGCGCCAGGGCCACACGCTGTGCCTGGCCCACACTCAGTTCATGCGGGCGCCGTTGGGCGAGCGCGCCCAAGCCGAGACGCGTCAGCAAGGCCGTGATGCGCGGGGTGTCGACCGGCTCACCCACACACAGATAGGGCAGCGCGAGGTTGCCCGCCACCGTGAGGCTGGCGCTCAGGTGCAGGCGCTGCGGCATGAAGCCGAGGTGGCTGCCGCGCCACGCGTCGCGCGCACGTGGTGCCAAGGCGCTCACGGCCACATCGCCCACCTGCACCGAGCCGCTGCTGGGTGTCAGCAACCCGGCGATCAATGCGAGCAGCGTGGACTTGCCTGCACCCGACTTGCCGCGCACCAGCAGGTGCTGGCCGGCGGGCAGGCTCAGGTCAGGAAAGCGCAGCAGGTCGGCAGGCCCGTGGCGCAGGCTCAGGTCGCGCAGCTGGAGCACGGCGGTGGCGTGTCAGTCGGCGCGCACGAGGCGCGAGAAGGTCTTGCGGAACTTCTCGACCTTCGGGGCCACCACCATGGCGCAATAGCCCTGGCCCGGATGCTGGGCGAAGTAGTGCTGGTGATAGTCCTCGGCCTTCGAGTAGTTCGACAGCGGGAGCACTTCGGTGACGATGGGGCTGCGGTACACGCCGCTGGCCACGAGTTCGGCAATCACCTCCTTGGCCACACGCTCCTGCTCGGGCGATTCAACGTAGATGCCCGAGCGGTACTGCGTGCCGGCATCGGCGCCTTGCCGGTTGAGCGAGGTCGGGTCGTGCACGACAAAAAAGATCTGGAAGATCTCGTGCAGGCTGATCTGCGCCGGGTCGAAGCTCAGCTTCACCACCTCGTTGTGGCCCGTGGTGCCGCTGCACACCTGCTCGTAGCTGGGCTGGTCGACGTGGCCGTTGGTGTAGCCCGACTCCACGGCAACGACCCCGCGCACCTGTTCGTAGAC
Organism: Pseudomonadota bacterium; assembly: GCA_041179165.1. Classification (GTDB taxonomy): domain Bacteria; phylum Pseudomonadota; class Gammaproteobacteria; order Burkholderiales; family Burkholderiaceae_C; genus Rhizobacter. The sequence continues at coordinate 18,195 of JBEGTX010000036.1, forward strand.
CGCTTCGGTGCACCAGAAGCAGCCGCCGCCCAGGGTGATGTGTTGAATCGACTCGCTCATGGAATTCCTTCAGTCGGCATGGCCGGGAGAGCCGCATTTTGCGCCACGCGCGGCGCTTGTGACGCGGTCAAGGATCAGAACAGGTGGCGTGCCGTCAGGCTCAGCACCCAGTGGCGCGCCGGCGCGGGTTCGAAATAGCGGCGGTTGCTGTCGTTCACGATCACCGAGCCGGCGTAGCGACGGTCGGTGGCGTTTTCGAGGCGCAGAAGTTGGCTCAAGGTCCAGCCCTCCCACTGTTGGGAGGTGCCGGCGCGCAGGTTGAGCACCGTCACGGCGGGTGCGGCGTCGTCGTTCACGTCGTTGGTCATCAGGCTGCCGGTGTGCACCAGCTCGACGGCGGCCTGCAAGCGGCCAGGCACCGAGCTTGGCGACCAGGCGAGTTCGGCAAAGGCGTTGCGTTCTGGCGTGCCTGGCAGGCGATTGCCCGCAGCGACGGGCGCCGTGCCGCTCTGGAAGCCATCGAGAAAGCGCGCCTGCATGGCCATGAGGCTCAGTGTGCCGCGCAGCGTGTCGGTGAACTCACCGTTGTAGGCGAACTCCAGGCCGCGTCGCTGCGTGCGGCCGGCGTTCTTGAAGGTGGAGCGGCCGCCGTTGTTGGTGTCGACCACGATCTCGTCGGCGGTTCGGATGTCGAACACCGCCACTCCAATGCGATGGGGGTCGGACGGGCGCCATTTCGCGCCCAGTTCCAGGTGGCGTGCGCGCGAGGCGCCGAGTTCGGTGTTGAGGCCTGTGCCTGTCGGCCGGTAGGCCAGCTCGGTGAAGGTGGGCGTTTCGAAGCCCCGCCCCAGGTTGGCATACACGTTGAGGTCGGGCGTGGCATGCCAGGTGAGTCCGGCCACAGGGTTGGTGGCGCGGTAGCTCACGCTGCCGCTGTCGTCGGGGTTGCCGGGGCGGACGAAGCGGTCGTGGCTGCGGAACTCGACCTCGCTGTGGCGAACGCCGGCCAGCAGCGTCCACGCGGTGTGGAGGTCGAGGCTGGCCTGCACGAACACGTCGCGGTTCTGCACTTGGTTGAGTTCGTCTCGCTTCAGGTCGCTGGCGGAGCCGCTGTTGTTCAGGTAGCCCTGGCGGTCTTCACGGAGGTGGTCGAACTCCAGCCCACCGGTCAGTCGCAACTGTCTGCCTGGTGCCAGGGTGATGCGGTGGTTGAGCTGAGTGCCCCAACCCGCATAGGTGCGACTGAACTCGACGATGCCGCCGCTGGACGTGGGCGCGGTCTGTGCGCTTGCAGGCAGCGACAGCGCATTGTCGAGCTGGCGCTGGCCAGCATGCACCCGCATGCTGAGCGCGGTGAACTCGCCCAGCGGATGATCAATCACCGCGCCGAGCTGCTGCTGGCGCACGCTCTTGCGGGCGTCTTGCGTGAACGCGGGCGAGGCGGTTTGCGTGGGGTCTGCCTCCCATTGCGCGCGGGTCAGGCCGAGCGGGTCTTCGGCGCGCGGCATGTCCATCGCGTTGAACACCAGGCTCACGCGCGTGCGGTCGGCCAGGGTGCTGCGCAGCCGGGCATTGAGCTGGCCGCGCTGCGCGCCGCTGTGCTCGCGCTGGCCGCGGGTGTCGAAGCGCGATGCGTCCACCGTGAGGCCGTAGCCGGGTGTGGTGGTGCTGTAGATGAGGCCGGTGCGCAGCTGGTGGTTGGGGCCCATGCCGGCGGACACGGTGAGCGTGGGCTGCAAGGCATCGGCCTGGGTGAACAGCTGCACCACGCCGCCTGCGGCGTTGCCGTAGAGCTGCGCCAGCGGGCCCCGCAGCACCTCGATGCGCCCGATGGAACTCAGTGCGATGGCCGAGGCCTGGCCCTGACCGTCGGGCATGGTGGCGGGAATGCCGTCCACGAGCAGACGCACACCGCGGATGCCGAAGGTGGACCGCGCGCCGAAGCCGCGGATCGAGAGCTGCAGATCTTGTGCGTAGTTCTGCCGGTTGAGCACGCTCACCCCCGGCACGCGCTGAAGCGACTCTGACAGGTTGACCTGCAGGCCGGCGTTCTGAAGTGTGTCGCGAGGGAGTACCGACACACTGGCCGGCACGTTGAATGCACTCTCAGGCGCACGGGAGCGGCTGACGACGACGGTGTCGAGCGTGACCGTGGGCATGGCGGGAGATGGCTGTGCGAATGCGGGCAAGGCGGCCGGCAAGGCGGCGGTCAGGGCGGCCGTCAGCGCAGGGGCCCACGCGGTGCACCGCATCAGGTGGCGACAATGCCGCAGTGAAACCGATCGGCGTTGAGTGTCGACTCTGGCGCACATCATCGCGCAACAGATGTCAGAGTCGTGCCACGGCACGTTGACGCTGCCGCCAGCGCACCCAGCGTGTGGCGGCAAAGGCCAAGGCGGCGCCGATGGCCATGCCCACGCCATCGGCCACCAGGTCGGCCCATTCCGAGGAGCGGCCGGGCACCAGCATCTGAAGGATTTCGATCAACACGCCAAAGCCCAGCATGGGTATGAACACCCGCCAGCTGCCGGTGCGGTGCGGCCACAGGCCGAGCAAGGCGCTCAAGGTGAGGGCGGCGAACGCGACGGCGTGATTGAGCTTGTCCCAGTGGCGGACGACGGTGGACGGGGGCGTGGGCGTGAGCGCCAGAAAGCACACGGCGATGACCAGAAGCGCCAGCATGGCCTGCCAGAAACGGGCAGAGAGGGTCTTGCGGGCAACGCGGCCTCGCTGATCAGCGAAGCGGGAGGGCGAGGTCATGGAAGGCGAAGAGGCGAAATAGGCGGTGAAGAGCAGGGTCACTCACCGCAGCATGGTCGCACGTTCGGATGAAGGTGCGCCAGCCGGCGCCAGACAACCGACCGCATCGGAGGGCCATGGCGTACATGTGCCGGAGCGGCCTTGAGAGGCCGCATCGGGCGGGGTGGCGCCGCGGGTCAGTGCGGGTCAGTGCGGGGGGCCGCCGTGCGCTGTTGACGCCGCCACGCGGCCGCACCCAACAGGGACAGACCAAACAGGCCCATCACGAGCACGCTGGGTTCAGGCACGGGAGAGGTCACGGGCACCTCGCTGACCACGCTGCTGATCAGCGTGAAGCTGTCGCTGCTGTGGCCGTTGTCGGAACCGCCGGGCGACAGCGTGCGCTCGAGGGCACTGCCCAGCACCGGTGCGCCGCTCGCGAGCGAGGCGCCGAAAAAGAGCTGAAGGAAATTGCCCGCACCGCCATCGTTGCGCTGCAGGTAGAGGCTGTTGCCACCGCCCACGCCGAGCGATGAGGTCGTGTTGTCGTAGTGGTAGCCCAGCACCTCAGGAAACCCGGGGGCGTTGGGCTGGCGGAACGTGGTGATGTCCCAGTTGAAGAAATTGGCGCCGTCGTAGAAGAACGAGCCTTCGGCACTGCCGCCGTCGGAGAAACTCACGTCGCTGAACGACCACTGGTGCACCGCCGCCGATGCAGCGGTGGACACGGTCAGGATGCCTGCACACAGCACCGCCGGGAGCAAGGAAAACGCCCGGGATGTGAGGCGATTCATCACTGAAGAAAGGGCGCTGGCTGTCAGTCTGGTGGGCATCGGGGATCCTGAAACTCGGCAAGGCGATGGGGTGTGCGATGGAGGCGCGATGTGGTGGGTGTCATGACGGGTGACGCCGCTTCACCACGATGCGCCACAGGCTGGTGAGCTGCTTGTGAATGCCTGCATTCCGAGCCATGTGAGAAGTAGCACACAAAGTCAGTTTCGCAGCCTCGCCCGATGATGTAACCCCCCCTGAATGCGGGGAGGGGCCATTCGCAACGATTTGGGGTTCGGCCTCCGGTGTTTCGCTGTCAGAAGCGGTCCAGGGCAAGGCCCAAGAACTTGAGCGGGGCATGTTGCAGGCACCAGCGCGTCACAGGCCAGAGCGAGGGCGCAGACAAGACGCACCTTGGCAAAGGCAACGTGCCCAGGTGATCATGGTCCCATGGAGCTTGGGATCGGTCAATAAGTCGGGCTTGGCAATCACGCCTGGCTCCGCTTGTCATCCGGATTCAGAAGAGCATTTGCCGAAATGGCCTCTCGCTCGCGCTCAATCTCCAGCCGCAGCTCTTCTTCAGAAGGCAAGATCAATCTGTACTTGCTGGCAAACAGTTGCTCGCTCTCGTGCAGCACCGAGTAGCGCACCACCGACTGATCTTTATGTTCGCACAACAAGATGCCCACGGTGGGGTTGTCGCCTTCGCCACGCCGCAGATCGTCGTACATGCGCACATACATGTCCATCTGGCCAATGTCTTGGTGTGCCAACGGCTCGGTCTTCAGGTCGATCAGGACAAAGCACTTGAGCAGGTAGTTGTAGAAGACGAGGTCGATCGGCTTTGTCGTTGCTGAGAGTCAGGCGCTCGAAATACAGCGTGCCGATCTGGCGATCCAGCGCACGTGCGCTCCAGTTTTGCGATGTGGCTTCGGTCATGTACCACTGGCGCGCCTGTGCGTCGGTCACTCGCAATAAGGCGCGATAGTGGGTCCAGCTCAATTCGGTACGCACTGCGTTCCAAATCGGAAATCCTTGATAGAACGCCCGCATGTTGCGCAAATTGCGCTCGTCGAAGCCCTTGCCAAACTCCCATGTCAGGACCTCCGCCAACCGCGGCAGCAACTTCTTGCCATACGCCGCGCGTGTTTCGCCGCCTTGCTCGAACTCAACGATGTGGCGCCCAATCTCCCAGCAAGTTTGCACCTGCACCATGTCCACCGCTCGCAGAGCTTTCTGCCGACCTTGCTGGATCAGGTCACGCAGAACAGCAAGCAAGGACGGCGGTGCGGACGGCGTGGGTTCGATGGGTTCCACAGGGAGCTTGCTTTGCTTCATGCCAGGACCTCCAGATGGTCTTTCGGAGTTGACGCTCAAGACGGCGTCTCGAAACCTGCGATTGGCGAGCATTGTTTTGTTCTGGCCGGTGCAGCGCTTCTGACTTGAATGAACGAGCGGACTCGGCAGCGACGGCCCACGCCATGGGGCGCAGACTTCATGCCTTCGACTCCGCCTCGGCATGCGCCGGCCGGCTCACGCAGCGTTGAAGCCACGCGTGCACCGTCGGGTGCGAGGGGGCAATGGCATCGCTGAGCAAGGTGAGCATGACGGCCACATTGAGGTCGGCCACGGTGAAGTGGTCGCCGAGCAGGTGGCTGCTGTGTTCCAGGCCCACAGCCAGCCTCGTCAGCGGGCGCTGGAGTTGGGCGAGCGCATCGGCGGCTTGCGCGGCATCGCGGTAGGCCTCGGGCATCCACACGCTGTGCAACGACCAGCGCATCGCCTCGGGCTCGAGGGAGGTGGCGGCCCACAAGGACCACTGCATGGCTTTGGCTTGGTCCGTGGGCGCAAGGGGCGCCAGGGCCCCAGGCTTGGCCGACAGGTACAGGTTGATGGCCAGCGATTCGGACAGCACCAGGCCGTTGTCGGTGATGCAGGGGATGCTGCCCGCCGGATTGAGCGCTACGTAGGCCGGGTCCTGCGCACAGGTTTGAAAGGGAATGGGCTGGTGCTCGTAAGGCAGCCCCATTTCCTCGAGCATCCATAACACGCGAAACGACCGCGAATGGCTGCTGCCGTACAAGGTGATGCTCATGGGCGTTTCCAAAGAAGAATGATCGAGGTGGCGCCGTGCGGCAGGGCTCGAACCGAGGAGCACGCTGCGATGGAGGCTGCAACAACACCGATGCATCGGTGCCGAGCGGCCCCGGGCATCACCCGAAGAATTCTTTCACGATACTGTATATTTGTACAGCATTCGATTGGATGCACCTGCAAGCAGCCCATGTCCTCGGCCCAATGCAAAAAGGCCACCCGAGTGGGTGGCCTTTTTGGCATGTCTGGACGGACAAGGTTCTGGTGCCGGAGAAAGGAGTCGAACCCTCGACCTTCTCATTACGAATGAGCTGCTCTACCAACTGAGCTACACCGGCGTAGCCTGCGATTATAGACTCAACTCAAGGCGTTTTGGCGAGGTGGTACGACGTGGCACGTTCGACTTCGTTTTTCGAACCCAGTATCACGCTCACGCGCTCGTGCAGTGCCTTGGGCGCGATGTCGAGAATGCGCTGCTTGCCGTTGGTGGCTGCGCCGCCCGCTTGCTCGATGAGAAAGCTCATCGGGTTGGCTTCGTACATCAGGCGCAGCTTGCCTGGCTTCTCGGGTTCACGCTGGTCCCACGGGTAGAGGAACACACCGCCGCGGGTCAGGATGCGGTGCACGTCGGCCACCATGCTGGCGATCCAGCGCATGTTGAAGTCCTTGCCGCGCGGGCCGGTCTTGCCCTCGAGGCATTCGTCGATGTACTGGCGCACGGGCGGGGCCCAGTGACGCATGTTGCTCATGTTGATCGCGAACTCTTTGGTGTCGGTCGGGATCTTCACGTCGTCTTGCGTGAGCACGAAGGAGCCTTGCTCGCGGTCGAGCGTGAACATGGCCACACCGTCGCCCACGGTCAGCACGAGCGTGGTCTGCGGGCCGTACACGCAGTAGCCGGCCGCAGCCTGCTGGTGGCCGGCTTGCAGGAAGTCGCCTTCGCTCACGCCGACGGCACCGTCGGGCTTCTTGAGCACCGAGAAGATGGTGCCGATGCTCACGTTGACGTCGATGTTGCTCGAGCCGTCGAGCGGGTCGAACAGCAGCAGGTATTCGCCTTGCGGGTAGCGGTTGGGCACCACATAGATGCCTTCCATTTCTTCGCTGGCCATGGCGGCGAGCGCGCCGCCCCATTCGTTGGCCTCGATCAGCACCTCGTTGGCGATGATGTCGAGCTTCTTCTGGACTTCACCTTGCACGTTTTCGCTGCCGGCCGTGCCGAGCACGTCACCGAGCGCGCCCTTGTTGACGCTGATGCTGATGCGCTTGCAGGCGCGGGCCACGACCTCGATCAACAGCCGCAGCTGCGACGGGATGTTGCCGTGCTGGCGCTGTTGCTCGATCAGGTATTGCGTGAGACTGATGCGTTTGCTCATGGATTTTCCTCAAGAATGATTCAGGGCGCGGCCGATGATTTCGCGGACGTCGCTGGACAGGTCGGCCTTGGCGGCCACACGCTGCAGGGCGACCGCGGCGGCGCTGCGGTAGGGTTCGGCGAGTGAGCTCCAGCGGTCCATCACGCGGGCCATGCGGGCGGCCAGTTGCGGGTTGATGCTGTCGAGCTCGACGATGCGATCAGCCCAGAACACGTAGCCGCCCGCATCGGTGCGGTGGAAGGCCGCGGGGTTGTTGGTGCACAGTGCGCTGATGAGGCTGCGTGCGCGGTTGGGGTTCTTCAGCGAGAAGTCGGGGTGCTTGAGCAGCTGCTTCGCGCGGGCGAACACTTTGCCGTCTTTCTCGGGGGCGCTGGCCTGCAGCGCAAACCATTTGTCGATGACCAGCGCATCGCCCTTGAAGAGCGCATGGAAACGCTCGAGCGCGTTGTCGGCCAGATCCGAATGCGAAGCCACGAGGGCATTCAGCGCACCCAGGCGCTCTGTCATGTTGCCCGCGTCCTTGAAGCGCTGCAGGGCCTTGCCATGCCAGCTGGTGTCGCCACCATGGGAAGCGGCGAGGCACAGCATGGCCAGCGACAGGTTGGCCAGCGAACGGCGCCCGGACGACACCGCATCGGGCGAGTAGCCGCCGGGTGTCTGGTTGGTGTCGAAGGCCCATGCCCAGTCGGCATGCAAGGCCTGCGCCAGTTGCAGCTTCATGGCTTCACGCGCGGTGTGGATGCGCTGCGGGTCGACCACGCTGAGCTGCTCGGCGATGTAGGTTTCGCTCGGCAACGTGAGGGCGAGGTCTTTGAATGCGGAGTCGAGTGCCGGGTGGCGCAGCACCTGACGCATGGCCTCGATGAAGGGCTCGTCGAGCTGCAGGGGCGCGTCACCTTGCACGGCGGCCAGCAGACGGCTGAGCGCAAGGCGCTGGCCTGCTTCCCAGCGGTTGAAGGGATCGGGGTCGTGCTGCAGCAGCGTGAGCAGGTCGCCATCGGTCAGGTGGTCGGACAGCACGACCGGCGACGAGAAGCCGCGCAGCAGCGAGGGCACGGGCTCCACATCGACGTTGATGAAGGTGTAGAAGTTGCGTGGTGCGTTGAGCACGAGCACGCGCTCGGTGCCGATCGGCTGCTCTTCGCGTTCGAGCTGCAGCGGGATGGCCTCGCCGTTGCGTCCCACGAGGCCCACGGCCACCGGAATCACGTACGGCGACTTGTCGGTCTGGCCAGGCGAGGGCAGGCTGGTCTGTTCGATGCTGAGCGTGTAGGTGCGGCTCGGTGCGTCATAGCGGCCGCGGGCGTTCACGCGCGGTGTGCCGGCCTGGCTGTACCAGCGCTTGAACTGCGGCAGCTGCTTGAAGAGTTCGCTGTCGGGGTTGGCGTCGGCAATGGCTTGCGCGAAGTCGTCGCAGGTCACGGCCTGGCCGTCGTGGCGCTCGAAGTAGAGCGACATGCCCTTGGCAAAACCGTCACGGCCGACGAGGGTCTGCATCATGCGCACGACCTCGGCACCCTTCTCATAGATGGTCGCCGTGTAGAAGTTGTTGATCTCGACGTAGCTGTCGGGGCGCACGGGGTGCGCCATCGAGCCTGCATCTTCGGGGAACTGGATCTGGCGCAGCTGGCGCACGTCTTCGATGCGCTTGACCGCCCGCGCGGTGGCGCTGCCGGTCATGTCCATGCTGAACTCCTGGTCGCGGAAGACGGTGAGGCCTTCCTTCAGGCTCAGCTGGAACCAGTCGCGGCAGGTGATGCGGTTGCCGGTCCAGTTGTGGAAGTACTCGTGGCCGACCACGCTTTCGATGCCGGCGTAGTCGACGTCGGTGGCGGTGGTGGGCGTGGCCAGAACGAACTTCGTGTTGAAGATGTTCAGGCCCTTGTTCTCCATGGCGCCCATGTTGAAGTCGCCGACGGCCACGATCATGAAACGCTCGAGGTCGAGCGGCAGCTTGAAGCGCGCTTCGTCCCACACCACGCTGGCAATCAGCGAGTTCATCGCGTGCTCGGTCTTCTCCAGGTCACCGCGGCGCACGTAGACCTGCAGCAGGTGGTCCTTGCCGGCACGCGTGCGGATGTGCTGCTCGCGCGCCACGAGGTCTGCGGCCACCAGCGCAAACAGGTAGCTCGGCTTGGGGAAGGGGTCGTGCCACTTCGCGAAGTGGCGGCCTTGCGGCAGCTCGCCTTGTTCGACCAGGTTGCCGTTGGACAGCAGCACCGGGTAGGCCGCCTTGGCCGCACGCAGCGTGACGGTGTAGACCGCCATCACATCGGGGCGGTCGAGAAAGTAGGTGATGCGGCGAAAGCCCTCGGCCTCGCACTGCGTGAAGAAGCCGCCACCCGAGGTGTACAGGCCCGACAGCGAGGTGTTTTTTTCGGGCGCGCAGGTGGTGCGGATCTCGAGCGAGAACGGCGTGTCGGGCAGGGTGTCGATGACCAGCTGACCGCCTTCGTTGCGGAACGACACCGACTCGCCATTCACCAGCACGCGCGTGAGGTTCAGGTCCTCGCCATGCAGCTTCAGCGCCTGCGCGGGGAGGTCCGCATTGCGTTCGATCTGCATGCGGTTGATGACCAGCGTCTTGGCAGGATCGAGTTCGAACGTCAGGTCGACGCTCTTGATCCAGTAGGCCGGTGCGGTGTAGTCCTCGCGGCGGATCAGGGGGGCGGTGCCTTCACGCATGGTGAATGTCCTTCTTCTAAGCGGGCGGTCGAACAACGAACAGGCAGCCGACCGGAGGCAACAACGCCCCGACCGGCATGAACACATGCCAGCCTGCGGTACCGGTCGGCCGACAAGCGGCCTCGGGTGAACGCAGGGTGGCGCAAGGCATCAGATGCCTTGCTTCAGACTGGCTTCGATGAGCGCATCGAGGTCGCCGTCCAGCACCTTCTGGGTGTTGGAGATTTCCACGTTGGTGCGCAGGTCCTTGATGCGGCTCTGATCGAGCACATAGGAGCGGATCTGGTGACCCCAACCCACATCGGTCTTGGTGTCTTCGAGCTTTTGCTGCTCTTCCATGCGCTTGCGCATTTCATGGTCGTACAGGCGCGAGCGCAAGCGCTTCCAGGCGACATCGCGGTTGCTGTGCTGGCTTCGGCCGTCCTGGCACTGCACGACGATGCCGGTCGGGATGTGCGTGAGCCGCACGGCCGAGTCGGTCTTGTTGATGTGCTGGCCGCCCGCGCCGCTGGCACGGAAGGTGTCGGTGCGCACGTCGGACGGGTTGATCTCGATCTCGATGGAGTCATCGACCTCGGGATAGACGAACAGGCTGGCAAAGCTCGTGTGCCGGCCGCCCGAGGAGTCGAACGGGCTCTTGCGCACGAGGCGGTGCACACCGGTCTCGGTGCGCAGCAGGCCGAAGGCGTACTCGCCCTCCACCTTGATGGTGGCGCTCTTGATGCCTGCGATGTCGCCTGCGGTTTCGTCTTCGACCGTGGCCTTGAAGCCCTTGCGTTCCGCGTACTTCAGGTACTGGCGCAGCAGCATGCTCGCCCAGTCGCAGGCTTCTGTGCCGCCAGCGCCCGCCTGGATGTCGACGAAGCAGTTGAGCGGGTCGGCCGGGTTGTTGAACATGCGGCGGAATTCGAGCCCGTCGACAATGGCCGTCAGCTTGGCGGCATCACCCTCGATGGACATCAGCGAGGAGAAGTCGCCTTCTTCCTTGGCCATGTCGTACAGCTCGGTGTTGTCGGCCAGGTTCGACGTCAGGTGGTCGATGGTTTCGACCACGTTGTCGAGCGTGCGCTTTTCCTTGCCGAGCTCTTGAGCGCGCTTGGGTTCGTCCCAGACCTTGGGGTTTTCGAGGGCGGCGTTGACTTCGTTGAGTCTCAGCGCTTTGCGATCGTAGTCAAAGATACCCCCGGAGGTCGACCGTGCGCTTCGTCAGGTCGGCCAGGGTGTTGCCAATGGCATTGATGTGTTCGACGTCCATGATTCGGTTCCAGATTCGTGTAGCCCGCGATTTTGACACGCGGCGGACGAAAGAACCTGAGACCAGACCCGCGGACGGGCCCGGTCTTCACACGCCAGAACCTGGTTCAGCCCAGGAAATCGCGCAGATGCTGCGCCAGCGCCTGGGGCTGGTCGTGGTGAAGCATGTGCCCGGCTGGCGACAGGACGTGCTTGCGCACGTCTTTCACCACCGACAGGCGCTCGTGGAATTCGGGCTTGGTGAACTTGCCGCCCCACCAGCGGTCGGTGTCGGTCTGGTCGCCTTCGATCCACATCAGGGGCGCTTCGATCAGCTCCCAGCAGGCCATCGCCTCTTCCTTGCGGTAGATGTTGGCGTTGCTGCGTTTGTGGGCCGGGTCGCCCAGGATCTTCCATTCGCCGTTGTCGTCAGGGCGGGCCCAGTGGCCGGCCAGCCAGGCGGCGCGGTCGGCGCGCAGCAGCGGGTTGTTCTTCTGCAGGCGGTGGGCGACGGCCTCGACGCTCGAATAGCCGCGCAGCATCTGCGGCTCCTTGAGTTCGTCGAGCCACTTGGCATAGCGCTTGGGCGCATGCGTGGGCTTGGAGGCAGGCTGGCCGAAGCCTTCGAGGTTGATCAGCTTTCGGATGCGCTTGGGGCGGATGCCGCCGTAGAGCATGACCACGTTGCCGCCCATGCTGTGGCCGAGCAGGTCGACCTGGCGGCCGTTGTCGAGCGGGCCGATCCAGTGGTCGATCAGGGCGTCGAGGTCGCCCAGGTAGTCGGGAAACCAGTAGCCATCGGCGATGGGCGACTCGGTCAGGCCGAAGCCGCGCCAGTCGGCCGCGATGATGTGGCGGTCAGGGCCTTCGAGTTCGGCCAGCGCGTCGACCACGAACTGGAACGAGGCACCGATGTCCATCCAGCCGTGCATGAGCACCAGCGGCGGGCGCTCAGGCGTCTCGAGGCTCGCGTCTCCCCAGTGCCGCACATGGTATTTCAGACCGCGCACGGTGATGAATTCGCTGCGGCTTTCGCGGCGAGGTTGGTAGGCCGCCTGGGCGGTGGGCGCGGGAGACAAAACTGCTGAGGACGTCATGCGGACGATGATAGGACGGAGATTTCTCGGCGTTTGTCGGCATGGTGACAACCCTGGTGCCGTGTATTGCGCAGACAATGGGGAAATGAGCAGTATTTCTCACTTCACCGTCCGTTCGGCCGAATTGCGCGATGTCGCGCCCATCGTCGCCCTCATCCGCGAACTCGCCGAGTTCGAGCAACTCACGCACCTGCTGCAGGTCACGCCCGAGAAGCTGCGGCCGCACCTGTTCGGCGAAAAGCCGGTGGCCGAGGCCATGGTCGTCGAGTCCGACGGCGAAGTCACCGCGTTCGCGCTCTTCTTCACCAACTTCTCGACCTTCCTGGCCCAGCCCGGGCTGTACCTCGAAGACCTGTTCGTGAAGCCCTCGGCCCGCGGCCGCGGCATGGGCGAGGCCTTGCTCGTGAAGCTCGGCCGCCTGGCAGTCGAGCGCGGCTACGGCCGCTTCGAGTGGAGCGTGCTCGACTGGAATGCCGACGCCATTGCCTTCTACGAGAAGATGGGTGCGACCGTCATGCCCGACTGGCGCATCTGCCGCGTGACCGGGGATGCGTTGGCAGCGTTGGCCGAGCGGTGAGCGGGGCGTGTCGCCTGGGCGCAGCAGCGTTCAGGGAACCCGCCTAAACTGGCGTGATGGACACCTACCCGCTCGTTTCTCTCGGCCGCAGCGACCTGCAGGTCACCCCCATCTGCCTGGGCACCATGACCTTCGGGGAGCAGGTCGACCAGGCTGCGTCATTCACGCTGCTTGACCAGGCCGTGGGCCGGGGCATCAACTTCATCGACACGGCCGAGATGTATGCGGTGCCGGCCCGTGCTGAAACCTATGGCGCGACCGAGACCATCATCGGCAACTGGTTCGCGGCGCGCCCCGGCCAGCGTGACAAGGTGGTGCTGGCCAGCAAGATCGCCGGCCCTTCGCGCGGCATGCCCTGGGTGCGCAACGGCAGCACCAATCCCACGCCAGCCGACATCGTGCAGGCCTGCGATGACAGCCTGCGCCGCCTCCAGACCGATCACATCGACCTGTACCAGATCCACTGGCCGACCCGCAACAGCCCGCGCTTCGGCGATGTGTATTTCGATGCCCATCGCGAGAGCGAAGCCACGTCCATCCATGACCAGCTGATGGCGTTGGACGGCCTGGTGAAGGCCGGCAAAGTGCGCCACATCGGCCTGTCGAACGAAACGCCCTGGGGTGTGCACGAGTTCGTTCGTGTGGCCGAGCAGCACGGACTGCCGCGGGTGGTGTCGGTGCAGAACCCGTACGCACTGACCAACCGCTCGCTCGACAACGGGCTCGACGAAACCAACTTCCGCGAGAACGTGTCGCTGCTTGCGTACTCGCCGCTGGCCTTCGGTGCACTGACTGGCAAGTACGACGAACTCGGCATCTACGCCGAAGAGAAACCGGGCCGCATGGCCATCTTCCGTTCGATGAAGGCGCAGCGCTGGGCGCGTCCCGAGGCGCTCGACGTGGCTCGCCTGTACAACGCGCTCGCCCGCCGCCACGGTCTCACGCCCACGCGCATGGCGCTGGCCTTCTGCTACACCTCGTGGCGTGTGGCGAGCACCATCATCGGCGTCACCACCCCGGCGCAGCTCGACGACAACCTCGATGCCTGGGGCACGACGCTGTCGCCAGAGCTGCTGGCCGAGATTGATGCCTTGCGCCACCAGCACCGCGACCCGGCGCAATAAACATCCACAGGAGCCGCCGCGCATGGCACGCCGCGACCACGTTTCAGAAACCCCCGCCACGCAGTGGCTCAAGGCCCAGCGCATCGATTACACCGAACACGTCTACGACTATGTGGACCATGGCGGCACCACCGAGTCGGCGCACCAGTTGGGCGTGGACGAGCACCATGTGGTGAAGACGCTCGTGATGGAAGACGAGAAGGGCGCTCCCCTCATCGTGCTGATGCACGGCGACCGCCAGGTGAGCACCAAGAACCTCGCCCGGCAGGTGGGCCTGAAGAAGATATCGCCGTGCAAGCCCGAGGTCGCGCAGCGGCACAGCGGCTACCTCGTCGGCGGCACCTCGCCCTTCGGCACACGCAAGCAGATGCCGGTGTTCGTGGAGTCCTCGGTGCTGGCCTTGCCTCGCATCTACATCAACGGCGGCAAGCGTGGTTATCTGGTGGGCATCGACCCGATCGTGTTGACGGCGCAACTCGGCGCGAAGCCTGTGCAGTGTGCGGGTGCAGAATAAGGGCCTCACGCCACGTGGATTGACATGCAGACTTTTCTGATCGCCGGCGCCGTTTTGGGCGCCTACCTCCTCGGCTCGTTGTCGTTCGCCGTCATCATCAGCCGCGTCATGGGCCTCAACGACCCGCGCAAGTACGGCTCGGGCAACCCTGGCGCCACCAACGTGCTGCGCTCGGGCAACAAGCTCGCCGCGATTCTCACGCTGGTGTTCGATGCGCTGAAGGGCGCGGTGCCGGTGCTGCTGGTGCGTGCCTTCGGCGAGCCCTACGGTCTGTTCGACGGGACGGCCGCGCTGGTCGGCTTGGCCGCGTTCCTCGGCCACCTGTGGCCGGTGTTCTTCTCCTTCAAGGGCGGCAAAGGCGTGGCCACGGCCGCGGGTGTGCTGCTCGCCATCAACCCCTGGCTGGGGCTGGCCACGCTGCTGACCTGGCTCATCATCGCCTTCTTCTTTCGCTACTCGTCGCTCGCCGCCATCGTGGCTGCCGTCTTCGCGCCGTTCTTCGAGATGCTCGGCTGGGGCGCTGGCCCGATTGCCGGTGTGGCTGGCGTGATGGGCGCTTTGCTGGTGTGGCGCCATGGAGCCAACATCCAGAAGCTCATGGCTGGGACCGAGAGCAAGCTCGGGCAGAAGGGCGGGGCGCCGGCGGCTCCCAATCCGACTGAAAAGCCGGGCCAGAAAGTGGTCAAGAAGTCAGGCAAGAACCCAGATCAATCTCCTCGCAAGGCCAAGCCATGACCAATCCCATCCGACGATTCCACGTGGGCGACCGCCTGTCCGAGATGGCCATCCATCACGGCACCGTCTACTTGGCCGGCCAAGTGGCCGATGACACGAGCCTCGACATCCGTGGCCAGATGCGCCAGGTCCTCGCCATGGTCGACAAGCTGCTCGATGAGGCCCACACCGACAACGCACACATCCTCATGGCGCAGATCTACCTCGCCGACCTGGTCGACTTCGACGGCATGAACGAAGTCTGGGACGACTGGGTTCCGCCGGGTGATGCGCCGCCGCGGGCGACGGTGCAGGCGAAGCTGGCGAAACCAGGATGGCGTGTGGAAGTCGTGGTGACCGCCGCATTGCGCGTGTAAAGGGCCATCTTCTGAATGGTGCGACGAGCGTAAGATGTGTAAATTCTTGAGAATGAGTACACACCATGCGGACCAACATCGTGATTGACGACAAGCTCATGAAAGACGCGCTCAAAGCCACGGGCGTCAAGACCAAACGGGAAGTGGTGGAGCTCGGCCTGCAAACCCTTGTCAACCTCAAGAAGCAGGAACAGTTTCGGCAACTCCGGGGAAAAATCACCTGGGAGGGCGATCTCGACGCCATGAGGTCAGACAAGTGATTCTTGTCGACTCCAGTGTCTGGATCGACTATTTGCGGGGGACAGAAACGCCCCAAGTGGAGGTTCTTGAAGGACTGCTTGGTGGCTCGAGCCTGGCGATCGGGGATTTGATCCTTGCAGAGGTTCTCCAAGGCATATCCAACGAGAAGGAATTCAACCAGGTAAGGAAGATGCTGGAGGCATTCACTCAGGTTGAACTTGGCGGTCACGACATTGCCGTGAAAGCCTCCAAGAACCACCGTGCATTGCGAAGCAAAGGTCTGACCGTTCGAAAGACCATCGACACGTTCATCGCCACGCGTTGCATCGAGAACGGCTTGACGCTGTTGCACTCCGATAGAGACTTTCTGCCGTTCGAGGAGCACCTCGGGCTCAAGGTGGCTTACTCCGAGACCTGAATTAGATCGCCGAATCTCAGCAACTGCGGCTTGAGCTCCTGCCACGCCGCACTTGCCCTGAGATGCATTCGTCAGCCGGGAAGTGAAGCTTGATCGCTTGGCTGCGATCCCACAAAATGCAGCACGGCGCCTGCGAGCAGCAGCGCCAGGGCCACGGCGTCTGCGACGACGACGCGGTGGACAGCAGCGTTATAGCCGCCCACCAACATCGCCAGAACGATGAACGAGATCACGCTGACAAGCCCGGCGATCAGCGCCAGCCGATGAAGCGACGCGTTGAATGCTGCGTATATGAGGAATGCGCCCAGCAGGCCGAACAACACGGCCCGATGACGCATCAGGATCAGCAGGTCGGGTTGCGACAGATCGAGACCGTACAAGGCCGTGAGGCGTGAGGCACCCAGCACCCCGGGCAGTGGCAGCAAGTGAATGATTCCGACCACGACGAGGAAAACAGTGGTGATTCTTTGCATGGAGTCATCCTTGAAAAGTGAGTCAGCGGGCGTTGGGCTTCGAGTTTGTTCAGGCCCGCCCCAGCCCCAGCATGCGTGCGTCGCCCCGGCCTTCGCGAATGATCACCGGGGTGTCGCCCGTGAGGTCGATCACAGTGGTCGGCTCCATCGGGCAGGCCCCCGCATCGACCACCGCCTGAACCTGCGAGCCGAAGCGCTCGCGGATGTCCTCAGGGTCGTTCAGCGGTTCGGTCTCGCCCGGAGGAATGAGCGTGGTGGCGAGCAGGGGTTGGCCGAACACGGTAAGCAGCTCTTGCAGCACCTTGTGCTCGGGCACGCGCAGGCCGATCGTGCGGCGTGACGGGTGCGACACCCGCCGCGGCACTTCCTTCGTCGCCTCGAGGATGAAGGTGAACGGCCCCGGCGTGCCGAGTTTCAGCAACCGGTATTGCTTGTTGTCGACCCTTGCATAGCTCGACAACTCGGACAGGTCGCGGCACAGCAGCGTGAGGTGGTGCTTGTCGTCCACGCCGCGGATGCGGCGCAGCCGCTCGGCCGCCGATTTGTCATCGAGATGGCAGACAAGCGCGTAGCTCGAATCGGTGGGCACGGCCGCAATGCCGCCCGCATGCAGCACCTGTGCCGCCTGCTTCAGCAGGCGCTGCTGCGGGTTCTCGGGGTGGACTTCAACGTACTGGGACATGGGTCGTTGCGCATCGGAATGCTGAAAGCTCAGCCTGCGATGGTATCCGCGCTCACCGGTGAGGCGGGCGGTGTGGCCTGGCGCACGTTCATCCATGCGCTGGCGGCGCCACACAGCGCGATCACCGCCATGCCCACCCAGGCCCAGCCATCGGGCACGTGGCGAAACACCAGCCAGCTGACAACCGCTGCCGCCGCGATCTGCACATAGACGAACGGCATCAGCGTGGCCGTGGGCGCATAGCCCAACGCCAGGATGAGCAGCAGATGGCCGGTGGTGCCCATGAGACCGATGCCCAGCATGAGAGCGAGGTGCTCAGGCCGCGTGCTTTGCACGAGGCCCACGAGGTCGATCGGGCTCAGGAACAGCACGGGCGTGAGGATCAGCGTACCGGTGAGGCCGGTGTAGAAGTGGGTGGTGAACGGGCTCTCCAGCGCAGCGAGCTTGCTGGTCAGCACCTGGAAGCTCGCGTAGCTGAGGGCGCCCAGCAGTGGAAACAGCACCGCCCATCCGAAGAGTCCGCTGCCGGGCCGGATCACGATGAGTGCGCCCAGAAAGCCGCCCCCCACCAGCATCCACCGCAGGCCCGACACGTGTTCGTGCAGCACCCACCCGGCCAGCAAGGTGACCACCACGGGTGTGAGCATGTTGATGGCCGTGAACTCGGCGACAGGCAGGTACTGCACGCCGTAGAAGCTCGCGCTGCTCGTGGCCAGCAGCAGGCAACCACGGAGCACCTGGAAGCGCGGATGCCGCGCCCGAAAACCAGAGCTGGCCGAGCGGGCCAGCCACACCGACATGATCACGGCCTGCGTGAGGTAGCGGAACCACATCATGGCCAGCACCGGCACGAACGCGCCCAGGTACTTGGCGCTGGTGTCCATGGTGGCGAAACACGCCGCCATCAGCACGATGAGGGCAATGCCCAGCTGAGGCCGATTTTTGGTCACTAACTTGGTCACGAAGGACGCAGAACGCGCGACGCGAGTTGCTCCCACACGGGGTTGAGGCGTGCGGGCAAGGGGGGCAGGCGGCCGAGGTCGATGTGGCTCTCGGTCGGGCTGTGGAAATCGGAGCCGCGCGAGGCGAACAGGTCGAACTCGATCGCGGTGTCGGCGTACTTGGTGAAGTCGGCCGTGGTGTGGCTGCCGGTGACGACCTCGACGCCGCGCCCGCCGTGTGCGATGAATTCGGTGAACAGCGCGTACTCTTCGTTGGGCGTGAACTTGTAGCGGCCCGGGTGCGCGATGACGGCCATACCGCCCGCCTCGGTGATCCACTTCACCGCGTTGCCGAGCGTGGCCCAGCGGTGCGGCACGAAGCCCGGCCGGCCCTCCACCAGAAAGCGGCGGAACACCTCCGACGTGTCGCCGCACACGCCGCTGTCGACCAGGTGGCGGGCGAAATGGGTGCGCGAGATGAGTTCGGGGTTGCCCACGTACCTGAGCGCGCCTTCGTAGGCGCCGTGAATACCGACCGCATCGAGCCCGGCGGCCATTTCGCGCGCACGTTCTTCGCGGCCGCCACGGGTCGCTGCGAGGCCCGTGACCATGGCTTCGTCGTCGGCATCGAAGCCCAGGCCGACGATGTGCACGGTCACCCCGGCAAAGGTGACCGAGATTTCAACGCCGGTGAGGTAGTCGAGCCCGAGCGCAGCCGCGGCAGCGCGGGCACGGTGCTGACCGCCGATTTCATCGTGGTCGGTGAGCGCCCAGAGTTCCACCCCGTTGGCCTTGGCGCGGGCGGCCAGGACCTCGGGCGTCAGTGTGCCGTCGGAGACGACAGAGTGGCAGTGCAGGTCGGCGTTCGGGGGATTCACGCCCCGATTGTAGGCACGCAGCGCGCGAACGAGGGGCGTGGGGATTCTCAGCGTTCCACCCGCAGCACGCGGCCCTTGGGGTGGTCGGTCAGCACGTAGAGCCAGCCGTCCGGGCCCTGCACGACGGCGCGGATGCGTTCCTTCAGGTCGCTGAGCAGGCGCTGTTCGCCAGTGACCTTGTTCCCGTCGAGGCTGAGCCGCACAAGCGTCTTGCCCGCCAGGCCGCCGACGAAGACGTCGCCCTTCCAGCCGGGGTAGCGCTCGCTGGTCAGGAACGCCATGCCGCTGGTGGCGATCGATGGCACCCAGTGGTGCTGCGGTTGCTCCATGCCTGTCTTGGCCGTGCTTTCGCCGATGGCCTTGCCGCTGCCGTACTCGGCGCCATAGGTGATGACGGGCCAGCCGTAGTTGCGGCCGGGCAGGTCGAGGTTGATCTCGTCGCCGCCTTGGGGGCCGTGCTCGTTGGTCCACAGCTCGCCGGTGCCGGGGTGCAGCGCTGCGCCCTGCATGTTGCGGTGGCCGTAGCTCCAGATCTCGGGACGGGCGCTCGGTGTGCTGACAAAGGGGTTGTCCTTGGGCACCCGGCCGTCGGACTCGATGCGGATGACCTTGCCGAAGTGATTCTCCAGGTTCTGCGCCTGGTCGCGGTGTGCAAAGCGGTCGCCCAGCGTGATGAACAGCCGGCCGTCGCGCGCGAACACGAGGCGCGAGCCGAAATGCGCCGAGCCTCTCACCTTGGGCTGCTGGCGGAAGATGACGGTGGTCGACTCGAGCCGGTTGCCCACCAGCTTGCCTCGGGCGACGGCCGTGCCGTTCACCTCGGCGCTGCTGGGCGGGGTGTGGGAGGGATCGCCTTTCTCGGCGTAGCTGAGGTACACGAACCCGTTCTCGGTGAACTGGGGGTCGACCGCCACATCGAGCAGCCCACCCTGGCCTTTGGCATCCACCTCGGGCACACCGTCGATGGGCTGGCTGGGCTGGCCGTCGCGGCCGATGAGGCGCAGTTGTCCTGACCGTTCCGTGACCAGCATGCGGCCGTCGGGCAGGAAGGCCAGGCCCCAGGGATTCGCCAGGCCGCTGGCCACGGTGCGCAAGCGCAAGCCTTGCGCATCAGGTGGCGTGGGGGCCACGTCGGCGCGCGAGCACGCGGCCAGAGCGGCAAGACACATTCCCATCACGAGCGAGCGCCATTGCATCTTCATGTGCCCAATCCCTCGACGATCATCTGCACGCGTTCGCGGCCGTTGTATTCGTCCACACGCAATTGGTAGGCCAGCGTCACCCGCGCCTCGAGCGGCTCGATGCGGCCGAACCAGATGGCGTCGCGCAGCGTGCCGCCCAGTCGCACGCTGAGCTTCAGGTGGCGCTCACCCACCAGGCGCTGCGACACGATCTCGACCTCGTCGCTGAACACGGGTGCTTCGAAGGATTGCCCCCACACCTGCGCATCGAGCGAGCGCACGGTCTCGGTGTTGAAGTACTCGGCCTGCAACGGGCCGTCGGTGAGCAGCGTGCGCGACAGCGTGGCGGCATCGAGCCACTCGCCGGCCACTTGCTGCAGGGCTTGGTCGAAGGTGGGAAAGTCGGCCTCGGCCAGGGTGCAGCCTGCGGCCATCGCGTGGCCGCCGAACTTCTTCAGCACCCCGGGATGGCGCTTGGTCACGAGGTCGAGCGCATCCCGCAGGTGAAAGCCCGCGATCGAGCGGCCCGAGCCTTTGAGCAGGCCGTCCTGGCCCATGGCAAACACGAAGGTCGGCCGGTGCACGCGGTCTTTCAGGCGCGATGCCACGATGCCCACCACGCCCTCGTGGAACTCGGGGCCGTACAGGCACAGGGCGGCGGGTGGCGTGCCTTCGGGCATCAACTGGTCGAGCATGTCTTCGGCCTGCTCGCGCATGCCCGACTCCACGTCGCGACGCTCGCGGTTGATGGCGTCGAGCATCTGGGCCAGTTCGGTGGCCCGGTCGCGGTCGTCGGTCAGCAGGCACTCGATGCCGAGCGACATGTCGGACAGCCGGCCTGCCGCATTGATGCGCGGCCCGAGCGCGAAGCCGAAATCGCTGCTGCTGGCTCGCCGTGCATCACGGCCGGCGGCGGTGAACAGCGCGGCCACGCCGGGCTGCATCTTTCCCTGGCGGATGCGCTTCAAGCCTTGTGCCACGAGACGCCGGTTGTTGGCATCGAGTTTCACGACGTCGGCCACGGTGCCGAGCGCCACGAGGTCGAGCAGTCCGTCGAGTCGCGGCTGGGTCTCGGCGCTGTAGACACCGCGCTCGCGCAGTTCGGTGCGCAGGGCCAGCAGCACATAGAACATCACGCCCACACCGGCCAGGTGTTTGCTGGTGAAGGTGCAGGCGGGCTGGTTGGGGTTCACGATCACCGTGGCCTCGGGCAGCACGACCTCGTCGTTCTCCTTGGCCGGCAGGTGGTGGTCGGTCACCACCACATCGAGGCCGGCACGGCGGGCATGGGCCACACCGGCCAGGCTCGCGATGCCGTTGTCGACCGTGAGCAGCACCTGGGGCTGGAGTGCCAGCGCCAGGTCGACGATGGCAGGGGTGAGGCCGTAGCCGTGCACGGCGCGGTCGGGCACGATGTGGCACAGCGTGCCCGGCTTGGCACCCAGCAGCGCGAGACCGCGCAGGGCCACGGCGCAAGCGGTTGCGCCATCGCAGTCGTAGTCGGCCACCACGCAGATGCGCTGGTTCGTGGTCAAGGCGTCTGCCAGAAAACGCGCAGCCTGCTGGGATCCGAGCAGGCCCGAAGGTGGCAACAACAGTGCCAGTCCATCGGCGAGTTCGTCGGCCTCGCGGACGCCGCGTGAGGCGAACAGCCGCGCCAGCAGCGGGTGAACGCCGGATTGCTCCAGCGCCCACGCCGAACGAGGGGGAACATCGCGTCGGCGCAGCGTCGGCGCGGTCATCAGAGCGAAGCCAGCATGGGGGCGGCCGGCGGCACCGACAAGGCCTGGCGCAGGTTGGACAGCATCCCTTGCTGCCGGCTGTCGAAGCGCTGTGCGCGGCGTTCGCCACACAAGGTGAGTGTCACGGGCTTGCCTTTGCGGGCCTGGGCGAGCAGGTCGCCCAGCACCTCGGCATCGAGCGCCCGCCAGGCGTCGGCCCAGGCCGCCACGTCGCCCGCCAACTGCGGCGCTCGCAGACGATTGTCGATGTGCAGGCCGGGGGTGGGTCGGGTGGGCTGGGCGCGTCCGCAACCGCTGAGCCAGAACGAGTTGACGGGCAGGGCGCCCAAGCCCACCCGTTCATCATTGAGCGGGTGCTGGTACAGCAGCATCTGCACCTCGTTCTGCATGCGGCGAACCAGCCGGGCTTGCGGGTGGTTGGGCAACCACAGGTCGATGTTGCGGCCGATGACGCGGTCGATGGAGGCGCTGGGCAGGTGGTTCAGGCTGTCGTGCGAGGCGTACCACCGTGTGGGCGATCCCCAGGCGAGCGACCAGCCTTCACCCTGGAACAGCGGAAGAATGGCCTCGAACAAGGTGCGTGAGGCCTGGGCGCTCAAGTGCAGGCTTTGCGGATCGGCCAAGGCCACATGGTCGGCGGCCACATGCCAGTGCACCGGGGTGAGCTGGCCCCAGGCGAGGGCGGCCGTGGCCACGCCGTCTTGCGAGGCCGCATGGGCTGCCCAGGGCAAGCAGCCGTCGTCACCTGTCCACGCGTATTCGTCAGCCAGTGCGCGCTCGAACGGTGTGTTGAGCGTGTACTCGTCGGTGCCGACCGCCCGCGTGGCTGCCAGCCTGGCCAGCAACTTCGAGAGATGGGGCAGGCTGAGCTCGCGCAGCGCGAGCCGGCTGGCATCCGAAACGGCCGAGGCGAACGGGATCATCAAATGCATGCAGCATTATCGCCCCGTGTCCATCCCACAGGCTGTCACGAGATCGTCACGGACTGTCATGAAACCGTCGCAAAAGCTTCATAAACTCAATTGATGACTGCTGCAGTACCTCCTCAACTCGTGTTGCTGAACCGTGAACGGTCCATTCTTGAGTTCAATCGCCGTGTCCTCGCCCAGGCGATGCGCCCCGACGTGCCCTTGCTCGAACGGCTGCGCTACATCTGCATCGTGTCGTCCAACATGGACGAGTTCTTCGAAGTGCGCTTCGCCGATTACATGGAGATCGCGCGCCTGCCCGGCGGCGGGGTCACCCACCGCGACCTCGAATCGGTGGCGGCTGCGGCCCATGCGCTGGTCGATGAGCAGTACCGCGTCTTCAACGACGAGGTCATGCCTGCGCTGAAGAACGAGGGCATTCACATCCTGAACCACGGCGAACGCAGCGAACCGGAGCGGCTGTGGGTCGATCAGTTCTTCAAGCGCCAGGTGCGCCCGCTGCTGGTGCCGGTGGGGCTCGACCCCTCGCACCCGTTCCCGCAGGTCGCCAACAAGTCGCTCAACTTCATCGTGCGCCTTGGCGGCAAGGATGCCTTCGGCCGAGAGAACACCATCGCCATCGTCAAGGTGCCGCGGGTGCTGCCGCGGGTGATCCGGTTGCCTGATGAGTTGGCCGATGGCGGCCAGGCCTTCGTGCTGTTGACGAGTGTCATCCGAGCCCACCTCGACGAGCTGTTCCCTGGCCGCGAGGTCGAGGCCTTCTCTCAGTTCCGCCTGACCCGTGACTCCGACCTGGCGGTGGACGAAGAAGACGTGATCAACCTGCGCCAGGCGCTGCGCTCCGGCCTCACCTCGCGCCACTTCGGCCAGGCCATCCGGCTCGAGGTGGTCAACACCTGCCCGCCCGAGTTGTCGCAGTTCCTGCTCGAGCAGTTCGCGCTGCCGCCTGCGGCCCTGTACCACGTGAACGGGCCGGTGAACCTGGTGCGCCTCAATGCGTTGATCGATGGCGCCGATGCACCCCAGCTGCGCTTTCCCGACCACCATGCCAAGTGGCCCAAGGGCTTGCGTGCCGACACCTCGTTCTTCGAGCGGCTGCGCCAGGGCGACGTGTTCATGCACCACCCCTACGAGTCCTTCGACCCGGTGGTCGAGTTTCTTCGCGAGGCTGTGAACGACCCCGACGTGCTGGCCATCAAGCAGACCATCTACCGCGCTGGCAGCGAGTCGGCGCTGATGGACCTGCTCATCGAGGCCGCGCGCAGGGGCAAGGAAGTGATGGCCGTGGTGGAGCTCAAGGCCCGATTCGATGAAGAGGCCAACATCAACTGGGCCGAGCGTCTCGAGGCAGTCGGCGCGCAGGTGGTGTACGGCATCGTGGGCTTGAAGACCCACGCCAAGATGCTGCTCGTCACGCGGCGCGAGAACGGCCGCATGCGCCGCTATGCGCACATGTCCACCGGCAACTACAACGCCAAGACCGCGCGCCTCTACACCGACGTGGGTTGCCTCACCGCCGATGCCGACATGACGTCCGACGTGGACGCCGTGTTCCAGCAGCTCGCCAGCCTGGGCAAGACGCGCCCGCTGCGCCAGTTGCTGCAGGCGCCGTTCACGCTGCACAAGCAGTCGGTGCGGCTCATCCAGCGGGTGGCGCAAGCAGCCCGCGAAGGCCAGCCGGCGCGCATCGTCGCCAAGGTGAACGCACTCACCGACGTGCCACTCATCGAGGCCTTGGTCGCTGCAAGCCAGGACGGTGCCGAGATTGACCTCATCGTGCGTGGCGCCTGCATGTTGCCACCGGGCATCCCGGGCCTCACCGACCGCATCCGCGTGCGCTCGGTTGTGGGCCGGCTGCTCGAGCACTCGCGCATCCTGTACTTCCGCTGGGGCGAAACCGCAGAAGACGAAGCGCTGTATCTGTCGAGCGCCGACTGGATGAGCCGCAACATGTTCCGCCGCATCGAGGTGGCTTGGCCGGTGCGTGATGCCGCGCAGCGCCAGAGGGTGATCGACGAGTGTCTGGTCCCGTATCTGCATGACGTGCGGGACGCCTGGACGCTGAGCAGCGACGGCACCTACGCGCGGGTCGGCGAGTCCGGACCTTGCGCCCAACAGGCCTTGCTGCAACGCCATGCCGGCTCAGCCTGACAACGACGATGAAGGGAGCCGTGGCATGGACCTGATCCTCTGGCGACACGCCGAAGCCCACGTCATCCGTGAAGGGCAAAACGACCTCGCCCGGGTGCTCACCCCCAAAGGCGAGCGTCAGGCTCAGCGCATGGGCGAGTGGCTGAACCAGCGCATGGCCCATTCCACACGCATCCTTGTGAGCCCGGCGGTGCGCACCCAGCAGACGGCCAAGGCGCTCGATCGTCAGTTCAAGACGGTGGCGGCGTTGTCGCCCGAGGCTTCGCCTGTGGCCTTGCTGAGTGCGGCGCGGTGGCCTGATGCGCCGGGGCCGGTGCTCGTGATCGGTCATCAGCCTACCTTGGGTCAGCTCGCTGCGTTGCTGTTGGCTGAGGCGCCCCAGCCTTGGGTGATCAAGAAGGGGGCGGTTTGGTGGTTGCGGCAGCGCGAACGTGAAGGGGTTTCTCAGGTGGTTTTGCATGCGGTGATGGGGCCGGATTCGCTCTGAGTTGTTGTCCCGTGGTCGCGTCGGCGAAGGCCGGGGGCCATTCGTCCGATGTGTCGCTGCGTTTGTCCTGTTCAATCGTGCGCCGATGCTGGTCTTTGTAGTGCGACGCCTCTAACTGGCCCACGAAGACCGACGCCGCGCTCTATCATGTGGGCATGAAACCGCATGTACAGAATTTGGTCGACATGCTGCAGGTCGAGCAGCTTGAGAAGAATCTTTTCCGGGGCGTCAGTGCCGACATCGGCAGCGGTCGGGTGTTTGGTGGGCAGGTGCTGGGGCAGTCGCTGATGGCGGCTGCGTTGACGGTGGAAAGCACGCGCCGTGCGCATTCCCTGCATGCCTACTTTCTGCGCCCGGGCGACAAGGACGCCAAGATCGTCTATGACGTCGACCGCATCCGCGATGGCGGCAGCTTTGCCACGCGCCGGGTGGTGGCCATCCAGCATGGGCGGCCCATCTTCACCTGCGCGGTGTCGTTCCATGTGCAGGAAGACGGTGCCTTGCACCAGGACCCCATGCCGGAGGTCCCCGGACCCGAGGGGTTGATGTCCGATGCCGAGCTGCGTGCCAGCATTGCGCACAAGTTGCCCGAGTCGGTGCGGGCCAAGATGACGGCGGCGATGCCGATCGACATCCGGCAGGTGAACCCGCTCGATCCGTTCGATCCCAAGCCGAGCCCGCCCATCAACCATTCGTGGATGCGTGCCGATGACCGCTTGCCTGACGACCCGCTGCTGCACCAAGCCATGCTGGCCTATGCGTCCGACTTCGGTCTGCTTCGGTCGTCGCTGATGCCCCACGGGCTGAGCTACGTGAAGGGCGATGTGCAGGCCATGAGCCTGGACCACGCGATGTGGTTCCACCATCCCTTCCGCATGGACGACTGGCTGCTCTACAGCACGCAGTCGCCTGCGGCCTCCGGTGCGCGTGGCTTCTGCCGCGGCAGCTTCTTCACGCAGGAAGGGCTGATGGTGGTGTCGGTGGCGCAGGAGGGGTTGATCCGGCCTCAGGAGCCAGGGCAGCAGCCGCCTGTGGCAGGTTGAGCCTCGCGCTCAGCGCGCGACTGCGCGCTGACGGGCGCTCAGTGCACGGTCGCCGCCGTGAGCTTCAGCCGGAACTTCCCGCTGCGTTCCCACACCGCTGTTTCTTCGGTGAGCAAGAACCACGTACGCGGGTTCTGCTCCGCCCATTCTTCTGACACGGTCAGCACCGCCTCGTTGCCCTTGCGATGAAGTTCCAGCGCGGGCTCGTCGCTCTCGACGCGGGCGTGGCAGTTGATGATGGCCAGGCGCAGGCTGAGCACCTGCCAGGCAAAGGCTTCTTCTTCGAATTGAGGCTCGACCTTGCGCAGGCCGCCGCGTTGCGCGAGCACGAGGTCGGCCAGGCGGCGTTGCTGCGATTGCGAAAAACCGGCCGCGTCGACATGGCTCAGCAGGTAGGCGCTGTGGCGATGGTGGTCGTGGTGCGAGACCATCATGCCGATTTCGTGCAGTGCGCACGCCCACGCCAGCTCGCGTGCAGGCAACGGGTCGTCTGAGGTCTGCAGCGCGGTGTGCAGCGTGGCCGCGACCTCGCTGACACGCTTGGCGTGTTCGGTGTCCACCTCGAAGCGGCGCTGAAGTTCGCGCACCGAGGCGTCGCGCATGTCGGGGTTGCTGCGCCCGTTGTCTTTGCCGTCCTTCGACGGCGACGAGGCATTGAGCCGCTCGTCGAGGTCGAAGATCACGCCTTGGCGCAGCGCGCCGCGTGCGGGCTGCAGCAGGTCGATGCCGAAGTGCGTGGCCAGTGTGTACAGGATGGCCACGCCGCCGCCGATCACGGCGCGGCGGTCTTCTTTGAGACCGGGCAGATCAAGACGGTCGATGCGGCCGGCCTTCAGGCACTGGCCGATGCACCAGCGCAGGGCTTCAGGTGTGATGGCGCCATCGGTGATGCCGCTGGCGGCGAGCAGCTGCGACACGGCACCCGCTGTGCCGGAAGAGCCCAGCGCCTCGGTCCAGTGTTTGGGGGCGAATGGCACGAGCGCTTCTTCAAGTTCGGCGCCTGCTGCCACCTGCGCCGCGCGGAACGAGGCTTCGGTGAAGCGGCCGTCCGGAAAGAATCGCATCGACAAGCTCACGCTGCCCACGCGGAATGACTCGGCGCGCAGCGGCGTGCGGCCCTGGCCGAGGATCATCTCGGTCGAGCGGCCGCCGATGTCGATGACGAGCCGGCGCGCCTCGGAGGGCTGCAACCTCGCCACACCGGCATAGATGAGCCGAGCTTCTTCGCGGCCCGACACGATTTCGATCTGGTGGCCGAGAACAGGCTGGGCGCGTGCAATGAAGACATCGCGGTTGCGGGCTTCTCGCAGGGTCTGCGTGGCCACGGCGCGCACCTGAAGGCGCGAGTAGCCTGTCAGGCGTTGGGCGAAGCGCGCGAGGCAGGCCAGGCCGCGCTGGATGGCCTCTTCGGTCAGCAGGCCGTTTTCGTCGAGGCCCGCGCCGAGGCGCACGGTTTCTTTGAGGTAGTCGACTCGCTTGTAGCGCCCCGGGGACAGCGCCCCGATTTCAAGGCGGAAGCTGTTGGAGCCGATGTCGATGGCGGCAAGGTGGTCGGGCCAGCGTGAGGCGGTGTCGATGGAAGAAAGTCGCGAAAGGCTCATGCCCCGATTCTCGTGTCTTTTCGTGACATCACCCACAGGCCGCAGGGGCGGAGCGAGAAAACATCTTTGTTTCTAGAAGCCTGTCGGACTTGGAAAGCGTCGGCGGCAAATCGACCGCAGCGGTCCATTTTTCACCGTCTTTTTGTCCCATAGC
>JBEGTX010000037.1:0-4118 GCA_041179165.1 Pseudomonadota bacterium
CGCGGGGCAGGTGCTGGGCCAGGCGCTGCAGCAGGTGGCGGTTGAGTGCGCCGCCGCCGCAGACCAACAGCTTGTGCGCCGTCGGGGCGTAGGCCAGCACGGCATTGGCACACGTGAGGACCGTGAGCTCGCACAAGGTGGCTTGTATGTCGTCTGCGCGCAGGTTGCTGCCGAACTGCTCCAGCTTGGCAGCCAGCCAAGTCGGGTTGAAGAGGTCGCGTCCGGTGCTCTTGGGCGGCGGCTGGCTGAAATAGGGCTCGGCCATGAACAGGTCGAGCAGGCGCGGCTGTACTTGGCCGCTGGCGGCCCACACGCCCTGTGCGTCGTAAGGGCGGCCCAGGTGCTGCTCAGTCCAGTGGTCCATCAGCACGTTGGCGGGGCCGCAGTCGAAGCCGCGGGTCTGTCCGTCGGACAGGAGCACCGTGAGGTTGCTGATGCCACCGAGGTTGAGCACCGCCGTGGCCTCGCCTGCACGGCCGAAGAGGGCGCGGTGGAAGGCGGGCACGAGGGGTGCGCCTTCGCCACCCGCGGCCACGTCGCGGCTGCGGAAATCGGCCACCACGCTGATGCCGGTGAGTTCGGCCAGAAGCGAGGGGTTGTTGACCTGAACGGTGTAGCCCGGCTGCCCGTTGATGCGCGGCAGGTGGCGTACGGTTTGCCCATGGGCGCCGATGGCAGCCACTTTGGCGGGATCCATCT
Source organism: Pseudomonadota bacterium (assembly GCA_041179165.1). GTDB lineage: Bacteria > Pseudomonadota > Gammaproteobacteria > Burkholderiales > Burkholderiaceae_C > Rhizobacter. The sequence goes on from JBEGTX010000037.1 coordinate 700, forward strand.
GCGATTGCGTCAGCAGGTCGGCCACGACCTCGGCATACAGACGCGCCAGGCCGTTGCCGGCCACCTGGGAGCGGTGAAGCTCATTGGGGCCCGCGGAGGTGTTGAGCGCCAGCAGCTCATCGCGCAGCGGCGTGGGAAAGGGGTGGTGGGCGTGTGCCAGCACCTTCATGGCGCTGAGTGGGGCGCCTCCAGGGGAGGGTGCATGGCGCTTGGTGCCCCCACTCTCGGCTGAAAAGCCGGTGAAGTCGACCAGCACGCCATCCACGCCATCGAGCGAGGTTCCAGACATCAGTCCCACAAACAATTCGGTCATCGCCGAATTGTGCCCTGAGCAGGCCGGTTGATGCCGACTTGCCCCAGGCTTAGGGGGTGACTTTCGCGTTCATCTGAACGCGCTGGGTCACTCGACGAAGCCGGAACCGGCCACGGTGGGGGCGGAGGTGAGCTGTTGGCGCAGGTCTTTGGCGACCAAGGCGAACTGCATTTGTGCGGCAGGGCTCAGCGTCATGGCCTCGGAGGTCTTGGCGATGATCAGCGGATCCTGGTGCTGGCCCTTCACGCGGAACTCGAAGTGCAGGTGAGGGCCAGTGGCCCAACCCGTTGCGCCGACGGCGCCAATGACGCTGCCCTGTTCAACGCGCTGACCCGCGCGCACGTCGATGCGGCTCAAGTGGCCGTACAGGGTGGAGCGGTCGTTGCTGTGTGCGATCTTGATGACATTGCCGTAGCCGTTTTGCACGCCGGCGAATTCGACCACGCCTTCACCCACGGTGCGGACTGCGGTGCCGGTGGGGGCGCCGTAGTCCACGCCCAAGTGGGCGCGCCAGGTTTGAAGGATGGGGTGGAAGCGCATGGAGAACCCGGAGGTCACCCGCGAAAACTCCATGGGGCTCGCGAGAAACGCGCGGCGCTTGCTCTGGCCGTCGAAGCCGAAGTAGCCGCCCTTGCCGCCGGCTTCCTTGAACCACACGGCCGAGTGCGTGCGGCCTTTGTTGATGAACTCGGCTGCCAGCACCTTGCCTGCTGCCTGGTTCCAGGTGATGGGCTCGCCGTCGGCCGTGAGGGCCTCGTAGACGACGTTGAAGGAGTCGCCACGGCGCAGCTCGCGGTGAAAATCAATCTCGGTCGAGAACATCTCGGCCACTTGCGTGGCGATGGGGTCGGGGATCCGGGCTTCGTCGGTGGCGGCGAACAGCGAGCTGCGGATGGTCCCGCTGCCCACGCGCACTTGCGCCACGAGGGGAACACTTTGAATGTCAGCCGTCAGCAGGCCGTCGACCCGGGTGATGCGCAGGCGCGAGAAATGGGTGAGTGCCAGCTCGGCGGCGTCGGCCGGGTAGCGGGCCACGAGTTCTTCGAGGTGGCCGCTTTCGTCGGTGCGCACCTGCACCATCTTGCCGGCGCGCCCTTCGAGGAGCTTGCGGGCAGAGGCGTTGCTGCGCACGAACGCCGCGGCGGCTGGATCGCCCACGCTGAGGCGGGCAAACAGGCTGTCGACCGTGTCGGCATTGCGGGTGAGCTCGCTCCGATACAGCTGCATCGCGTGGTTGGCGAGCGCTTCAAGTTGCGATTCAGGGCTGTCGTGGGTGACGATTTCCGTCACCAAGCGCCGCGGGAGGTCGGATGCGTCGGGCGCCATCGGCGCAATGCCGAAGGCGGTGACGCCAAAACCCATGAGCGAGACCACCACGGCAGTCATGAGACTGCGAGGGTGCTTGTGGATGAATTGGCGTGTGCGCGAAGCGGCTGAGGCCACCGTGCGGTCAAGGTTGTCCAACGAACTCAATTTGGTGCGGGGCCCGAGGGCCCTGTCTGCAAGCATCGCGCTGGCGCGACACTCTGGATTGTCCGACCGCCAAGGGCGTCCACTAGAATCATGGTCGCCGGGCGGAGCCCTCTTGTCTTGATGGGGCCGATGGTTGCCGCGCAGTATAGCGACCCCCAGTCCCACCTTCCGGAAATTCCCCTTGCTTCTGAGCTTCTATTGATGTCACAGCCTCAAAATCCCCCAGCTGCCTCCAACGTGCCGGCTTCAGCACCCAAGTATCCCGTGACCGACAAGGTCCAAGAGGCCTTGTCCGTGTCTCGGCGCGGGGTGGACGAGCTGTTGCCGGAATCCGAGTGGCTCACCAAGCTTGCCAAGTCTGAAGCAACGGGCGTGCCATTGAGAATCAAGCTCGGGCTCGACCCCACGGCACCAGACATCCATCTTGGGCACACCGTGGTGTTGAACAAGATGCGTCAGCTGCAGAATCTGGGGCACACGGTGATTTTTCTCATCGGCGATTTCACGTCGATGATCGGCGACCCGTCCGGGCGCAACACCACCCGGCCGCCGCTCACCCGCGAGCAGATCGACGCCAACGCCAAGACCTACTACACGCAGGCCAGCATGGTGCTGGACCCGAGCAAGACCGAGGTCCGCTACAACTCCGAGTGGAGCGACCCGCTGGGCGCCCGCGGCATGATCCAGCTCGCCTCGCGCTACACCGTGGCTCGCATGATGGAGCGCGACGACTTCACCAAGCGCTTCAAGTCCGGCACACCGATCAGCGTGCACGAGTTCCTGTACCCGCTGATGCAGGGCTACGACTCCGTGGCGTTGAAGAGCGACCTGGAGCTCGGCGGCACCGACCAGAAGTTCAACCTGCTGGTGGGCCGGGCCTTGCAGAGCGAATACGGCCAGGAGCCGCAGTGCATCCTGACCATGCCGCTGCTCGAAGGGCTCGATGGCGTCGAGAAGATGTCCAAGAGCAAGGGCAACTACATCGGCATCACCGAGCCGGCCAACACCATGTTTGCCAAACTGCTGTCGATCAGCGACACGCTGATGTGGCGCTACTTCACGCTGCTGAGCTTCTTGCCCGAGGCCGACATCGCCCGGCTGCAGGCCGAAATCGCCGGCGGGCGCAATCCGAAGGACGTGAAGGTGCTGCTGGCCAAGGAGATCACCGCGCGCTTCCACAGCGCGGCGGCGGCCGATGCCGCCGAGGTCGACTTCAACAACCGGTCGAAGGGTGGTATTCCCGACGAGATCCCGGAGGTCGCGATGACCGGCGCGCCGCTGGGCATCGGGTCCGTGCTCAAGCAGGCGAACCTCACCGCGTCAGGCAGCGAAGGCATGCGGCTCATCGAAGGTGGAGGCGTTCGCGTCGATGGCGGCGTGGTCAGCGACAAGGGGCTGAAGCTCGAAGCCGGCAGCTACGTGGTGCAGGTGGGCAAGCGCAAGTTCGCCCGCGTGACGTTGTCGTGATCGCGCGCTGAAATGCTCGCGCTCATTCAACGCGTGGCCGAGGCCCGCGTGGAGATCGGCGGCGTGGTGAATGGTGCCATCGGCCAAGGCTTGCTGGTCTTCGTGTGCGCCGAACCCGAGGACACCGACAGCCTGGCCGACAAGCTCGTGGCCAAGCTGCTGAAGA
>JBEGTX010000038.1:0-39112 GCA_041179165.1 Pseudomonadota bacterium
ACATCGCGCCCACCCCAACGCAAAATGCGACGACCCCTGCGTTCTTCGCGGTGTCCGTGGCCAAACTCGTGGTTCTGTCCATGTGCACCATGGGCATGTACCAGGTCTACTGGTTCTACAAGAACTGGGAGCACATTCGCTTGCGTGACCAGCCAGGCATCTGGTCTTTCCCTCGGGCATTCTTCGGGGTGATCTTCTGCTATTCATGCTTTTCGCACATCCGGAAATATGGCCTGAAAACAGGTGTCACGCCTGCTCTGCCTGCAGGGGTGCTTGCGGTCGCCTGGATCCTGACGACCTTCGTCTGGAAGCTCCCGGACCCCTTTTGGCTGCTGGGCTTCGCATCGGTGCTGTGGGTGGTCCCGGTTCAGACGTACGTGAACCAGATCAACACAGCAGTGGCGCCAGAGCATGATCCGAACAGACGCTTTACAGGATGGAACTGGTTCGGGGTCGTGGTGGGTGGAGGTCTGTTGGTCCTCATGCTCATCGGGACATTCATGCCCGTCGATTGAGGCTCACCCCTGGCGCGGCGGCCCCTCTGAAACAGTCAAACGGCGAGCCATCCGCAAGGCAGCCACCAGGCTCGCAGGGTCGGCCCCCCCTTTGCCAGCAATGTCGAAGGCCGTGCCATGGTCGGGGCTTGTGCGCACGAAGGGCAGCCCCAAGGTCACGTTCACGCCCTCTTCCACGCCCAGGTACTTCACAGGGATGAGCCCATGGTCGTGGGTCATCGCCACCACCAGGTCGAACTCGCCCGGATGAACCGCGGTGTGGCGCGCCCGCATGAACACGGTGTCGGGTGCAAACGGCCCGCGTGCATCGATGCCTTCGGCCCGTGCGGCGGCGATGGCCGGCGCGATGATGCGCAGTTCCTCGTCGCCAAACAGGCCGCCCTCGCCGGCATGCGGGTTGAGCCCGGCCACGCCCACACGCGGCGCCGCGATGCCAAAACGCAGTGCCGCTTGGTGAGCGATGCGCAGCGTCTCGAGCACGGCGTCGAAGGTCACCGCGTCGATGGCCCGCCGCAGCGACATGTGGATGGTGACCAGCACCGTGCGCAGCTCCTCGTTGGCGAGCATCATGCGCACCGGCGGCATCGGCCCGCCTGGCGTGGCCGCAAGTGATTGCAGCATCTCGGTGTGCCCCGGGAATGGCACGCCGGCAGCCGACAGCGCCTCTTTGTGGATGGGTGCGGTGACGATGCCTCGCGCCTCGCCAGACAGCACCAGCGCCGCGGCATGCGTGATCGCTGCGGCAGCACCCGCCCCGGCCCGCGCGTCGATGAGCCCATAGGGTAACGCCGCCAGCCCATCCGGCATGCCGGGGCTGACCAGCACGGGCAACGCCTGCGGCGGCAGCCGTGCGGCTTCGGCCAGCGTGGCGACCGGTGTCACGATCAGCGCGCTGCCGATGAGAGCCCCCGCACGGCGCATCACATCCACATCGCCCAGCACCACGGTGCCCTGGGCCTCGCCGCGTTCGAACGCGCGCGCGATGATCTCCGGGCCGATGCCCGCGGCGTCGCCCATGGTGAGAACCAACGGCTGGGTGGAGGGAGATGTGCTCATTGGTTCAGGCCGGGTTGTCGATTTCGATGAACTCGTGCTCGAGCCCGAACTGCGCGGCCACGTGACGGCCGAGCGCCGGTGCGCCATAGCGCTCGGTCGCGTGGTGGCCGCAGGCGAAAAACGCCACGCCGGTTTCACGCGCCAAATGGGCCTGGGGCTCCGAGATCTCGCCCGTGATGAAGGTATCGGCGCCTGCTGCGATGGCCGACTCGAAATAGCTTTGCGCCCCGCCGGTGCACCAGGCCACGCGACGCAGCGGGCGCCCCGCCTCGCCACCCACCACCACGGGCGTGCGCGCCAGGCGCGATTGCAGCCAGGTGGCCAGCGTGTCTGTCGTGAAGGCCTGTCCCGCGTCCCCTATAAAGCCCAGCTGCTGCTCACCGAACCGCGCGTCAGCGGCAAAGCCAAGCAGCGCGCCCAGCTGCGCGTTGTTGCCCAGCTCGGGGTGCCCGTCGAGCGGCAGGTGGTAGGCGAAGAGGTTGATGTCGTGTTTCATGAGCAAGGCCACGCGCGCCTTGAGCCACCCGGTGAGGCGCCCGTCGTGGCCCTTCCAGAACAGGCCGTGGTGCACAAGCAGCGTGTCCGCGCCCGCGGCCACGGCGGCCTCGATGAAGGCCAGGCTGGCCGTGACGCCCGAGACGATCTTGCGAACCTCGGCACCGCCCTCGACCTGAAGGCCGTTCGGACCATAATCGTGGTACCGCCCCACCTCCAACAGCGTGTTCAGACAGGACTCGAGTTCGGTGCGTGGGGTCATGAAACGGAATTCCTCGATGCGCAAGACGTGGCTCATTTTCTCCCAAGCCGTCACCGTGGCGGTGGCGGTGTTGTTCGTGGTGGCCACCCTGAAGCCCGATTGGCTCAGGCAAGGGGGCGACATGCCCATGCTGCCGAGCATCGTGTCGATCAACCAGGCGCCGGCGTCGCCTGGTGCCTTTGTCACCGGCACCGGTGAAGTCGTCAACAGCTATGCGGCTGCCGCCAAACGCGCCACACCGGCGGTGGTGAGCATCACGGCCAGCAAGGCCCCGGCCAAGAACGCGCAGAAGAACGACCCCTGGTTCAAGTTCTTCTTCGGCGAACGGCCCGATGGCGGCGGCGGCACCAGCCAGCCGCAGGTGGGCTTGGGCTCGGGCGTGATCGTCTCCCCCGAAGGCTACCTGCTCACCAACAACCACGTCATCGAAGGCGCAGACGACATCGAGGTGCTGCTGACCGACGGCCGCCGCGCCAAGGCAGAGGTCGTGGGCACCGACCCCGAAACCGACGTGGCCGTGCTCAAGATCACGCTCGACAAACTGCCCGCCATCACCTTCGGCAGCGCCGACACCATCCAGGTGGGCGACGTGGTGCTCGCCATCGGCAACCCCTTCGGCGTAGGCCAGACGGTGACCTCGGGCATCGTGAGCGCGCTCGGCCGCAACCAGCTCGGCATCAACACCTTCGAGAACTTCATCCAGACCGACGCGGCCATCAATCCGGGCAACTCCGGCGGCGCGCTCATCGACGCACGCGGCAACCTGCTCGGCATCAACACGGCCATCTACTCACGCAGCGGCGGCAGCATGGGCATCGGCTTCGCCATCCCCGTGACCACCGCACGCCAGGTGATGGAGGGCCTCATCCGCGACGGTCAGGTCACCCGCGGCTGGATCGGCGTCGAGCCCCGCGACCTCACCGCCGAGATCGCCGAGAACCTGAACCTGCCCATCACCGAAGGCGTGCTCATCACCGGCGTGCTGCAGAACGGCCCCGCCAGCGCGGGCGGCGTGCGCCCAGGTGACGTGGTCGTGAAGATCGCCAACACGCCGGTCGTCAACACCTCTCAGCTGCTGACCGCCGTGGCCGCACTCAAGCCCAAGGAGCCTGCGGTGATCAACATCCGTCGGGGTGACAAGGCGATTGAAGTCACGGTGGTGGTGGGGCAGCGGCCGAAGCGCTGACGGCTGCGGCGCCAAGCATTGCCCGCCCGCCGGGGTGTCTACCCGGCGCGGCTTGGCTGGCAGCTCAGCGCAGCAACGAGCAGGACGACACGAGTCGCTTCAGCGAAACACCGGCACCCGCTTCTCCAGTCCGGCCAACGCAGCCTCGCGCTGATTGGGGCTGCCGATCAAGGCCTTCTGCTCAGCCGCTTCAGCCACGAGCACCTCAGCCGCCCGCACCGGCGAAGCCCCGTTCAGCAGGCGCTTGGCCGCACGGATCGCGTCCGGGCTCGATGCGGCGATCTGTGCCGCGAGCAAACGCGCCTCGGCCACAGGATCATCCGCCACACGCGTGGCCAGCCCGATGGCCGCAGCCTCGGTGCCCGACACGATGCGGCCCGTGAACGTCAACTCACGCAGCACATCGGCCCGCACCAGCTCCGTCAGGAACACGCAGCCCGACATGTCCGGCACGAGGCCCCACTTGATCTCCATCACCGAGAGCTTGGCTTCTGGATGGACGATGCGGATGTCGGCCCCCAAGGCGATCTGCAGGCCGCCACCAAACGCCACGCCATGCACGGCAGCAATCACCGGCACCGGCAGCTCACGCCAGCCCCAGCCCACCTGCTGCGCCGCATTGGCCAGCCCATGCGTGCGGTCAAGCAGATCGGCACCCAGCGTGCCGCTGGTTTTGCCCTCACCCATCTGCTGAAAACGCCCCATGTCGAGCCCGGCGCAAAAGGCACGGCCCTCGCCATGCAGCACCACGGCACGCACACCGGGCTGCGCACGCAGCTGGTCGATGGCCGCGTTGATCGCCAGGAACATCGCGGCATCAATGGCATTCATTTTGTCGCCACGCACCAGCACCACCTCGGCCACGCCCTGGTCATTGACCGAGACACGCACGCGTTCGTCGTTGTTGTTCATTGGTTCTCCGGGAAAAGGTCAGGGCGGCGCACAGGGCGAATGGACAGGTGGGGCGAAGGGCTCAGCCCCTCACTCCATTTTGCATCGGCCGTACCGTCGAAGATGTTCCGCGGGAGACAGGCTCACGCGTGTCGAGCCCATGCGGCGTGAGGCAACACCGAACACCGAGTGCGCCCGAATTTTGGGAGCCGACGCGCAGGGCCAACGACTACGCTCAAAAAATCGAAAACTCCCGCATGACACTCGTCATGGTGTCCAAGGACCACAGACGTCCCTGAGTGTCAAACACGGTGCAGTGCCCACAGGCGATTCGCATCCGCGGTTGTGACGCCGTCGGCCAGTCGAAGCTGGCGTGCATTTGCCCGTCGCCCAACGACACGATGAGAAAGCGGGTTCTCTCTTTGCCTCTGAGCGACACGAACAACCACCCATCACGCACTTCGGCCGTCATGGTGACGGAGGGCTCGTCCACCATCAAGCCGGAGGCCACCAGAAATGTCCGGGTTTGCAATCGACAGGACACGGACATGCCGCCCTGATCATCCCGCTGAGACGCGATGTCGATCACGCCGCCGCTGGGGTTGAGCAAGCGCAAGCAGTCGTGCGCCAGCGGATCAGGCAAGGCTTCGCCTCGTGCCATCAGCCGGCGCAGAGGCAGCGCGTAGCGCCACAGCTCCAAGGCTCCACCATCTCCCTCGATGACGATCTGCTCCACGCTGTCGTTGACCGACAGGCCACGCACCTGGCCGGGCAGATCGGCCACTTGCCAGAGGACGTCTTGCAACGAGCTTTGCGTGTCCAGCACGCGCAGACGGGTCCCCTGGCCAACGGTCCAGGCGATGCCATCGAATTCGGAGTTGACATGCGCGAGTTCGGCCAGGCCCAGGTCGGTCGATCGGCGCTGGACAAGGTCGAGGCGGCTCACTCGGGAGACACGGTCTCGCTGTGCCACAGCCAAAGCGACCTGCCTGCCCTTGGCAATCACGATGTGCTCGGTGGGCACCACGAACCGCGCGACGATCTTTCCGCGCGCGTCCACGATGGCGGCTCCCGGTTCGCCCAACGCAATCAGATGCCGCCCATCGTCCAGCGCGACGGCATCGAGCAAGGCCAGGCCGCCCGCCTCGGGCACCTGCACGGTCAGAGGACGGCGATTCTGGCGCAGCTCCTGCGATGAGCGGGCCGGCAATGCGGTCGCTGGCAAATCAGACCTCAGCAACGGACTTGCCGCCAGCGCAACAAGGCTTTGCAGATCGGTCCGGGTCAATCGCGCGTCGGGCCCCCGCTGGTCCGCCAAGACACCGGGCAGTACGATGCGCGCGAACTGCTGGGCCCGCGGCGAGCGGTCTTTCAGGGCCAGCAGTGCTTCGGCAACGGCCGCGCGTTCACCAACGCACTGCGGGTCATCGCGCAAGGCCTCCAGCCGATCCGCGCAGTCGACCCAGGTCTCCGGCAACAACACGGCCCGCTTGACCAAGGCGCGCGCGCCAAGCCGGCCGCCTGCAGACTCCGCATTCACGAGCCAATCCACCGCCAATGCTCGCAGGGGCACCAAGGGCCAGATCACTTCCACAGCACCCAGCCAATCGCCACGCACCGCCAGCGACCGTGCCCATTCTTCGCGCAAGCGTGCGGCGGCGTCAGGCCATCGCTTCTCGAGCTGAAGCACGGCGTTGGCGAATGCGTTGTCTCGACGTGCGACCGCCACGGCGTGCTGCCAGTTCCCCGCCAGGCAGTGCAAGCGAACGATCACGTCAGGCGCACTGTCCCAGGCCAAGGCCAGTTCGGCCGCCTGCCTGTAGCGCTGCTTCTTCTCGAGGTAATCGAGCGCCTCCATGTGCGATTTCAGCAGCTCGGCGAGCACGAAACAGGCCTCGTCGACGCGCCCTTCGCGGTCGAGCTTCTCAAAGGTGCTGCGGTAAAGGCGGCGCAGGTGTGCGTCCAGATCTTCACCCAGCTGGATGCCCAGCGAGGCCCCCGGCTGATGGCTCAGCGACAGGTCGTCGCGCGCATTGGGAACCCCAAAAGCCTGCCCCAAAGCGTTGAGGTCACCACCCAATGGAATGGCATGGCGCAGCGCTTCATCGAGCTGGCCCGACTCGAAGAGAGCCATCATCTTGCGCACGTAGGCAGCCTGCCGCCGGCCCAGCAGCCGAGACACCTGCGAGGTGATGGCCAAGCGTGCGAGCCACCGCCGCCAGGCCTGTGGTTTGGCCTTGGCTTGCCTGCGTTCAGGCAGCGCGGGTCCAGGACGCGCAGGTGCAGGAGGTGCAGATGAAGGAAGCGGCGGTGGAGAAGGGGCCACCGGCTTTGCTGCAACCGCGGAGGTGGCCCACGAACCACCCCACATTTTCAACAGGAGCAGGCAGGCCGCGATCAGGCCAAGCATCCACAAGGTGCCCAGCGAAGCGTCGGCTTGGCTGGCCATCGCCATCAAGGCGGCAATCGCCGCAAACACGGCAAGGCCCTTGAGCCACGGGATGGCCGAATGGGTCGATCCCCGGCGAGCCACGCCGGCAACGGAGGGGCGCGGCTCACTCGACTCACGCCGGTTCTTCAACTCGCGGACGAACTCCTGTTGCTCCTTGCTCGCAGCAGGAACACGACCCTCCAACACCTCACGCAGGTCGCGAGACACCATGGGCGCAAGCTCGGTTGCCGGTGCGAGGGTGAGGCGGCAATCGAAGGTGTCGTGCAGCACCAGGCCGTCGACGGCCAACCAGGCCGACGGATCGAGCGAAGTGGCATCGGCAAAATTCAGTGCAGTCACTTGCGCGCCAAGCACCAGCCACACATCGGCCGCCGGCATCGCCGCCGCTTCGGCCCCCGAGAGCGGTGCGGTGCACAGCGCGTGTCCCACACACGCGAGCGGCCAGCCCCCCAGCGCTTCGCAAAGCTGGTCTTCGGGCGCGACGTACCGCAGCAGAACCCCTTGCGCAAACCGCAAGACCGTGCCGCCCGTGCGCCAATGCGCAAGCACCCGGCGAGCGCACTCGGCTTCATCGAACCAGTCGTTGGGGAACCACAGCGCGGCCACCTTCTGGCGTCCCTTGAGCAAGGGCCGTTGAAGCGTGACCGATGAGGTCGGGAACATGGATGTGATCGGGCGTGTCATCGTGTCAGTCGCTCTCGTGCGCGCCGCTGTGCACGATCAAACGCATGGTCTTGTTGGCGGTGTCGCAGACATGCAAGGCACGGTCACTGGTGAGCGCTGCAACCAGACCACTGCTGGCGCACACGCTGACCCGTTTGATGGGTGTCAGCAAGGTCGCCAGCGGCTCCGATCCCGACATGGAATGGAGCGACAGATCGACCCGGTTACCGGCCAGCACCACCAGGGCATGGCCTGCCGATCGTTCCAGGTGAACCAGCCCCACGACCTGTGCACCCGGCGCCAACTGGACCTGCCAGGCATCAGGCTGCCCATTGAGCTTGGCCACCCCTTCGAGAACGCGCCACAGTTCCGGCTGATCCGGGCCGGTGAGCTGCAGGGCACAGCAGCCGTGCCCGGCGCCCCACCGCAGGCCCTCGGAAAGAAAAACCCTGGGCTGGGCCAAGTCGCAAGCCGCCACGGGATGCAAGGTTTGCTCACGGCCGTTGGACCCCGCAAACCGCACGAACATCTGCGCTTGGTCTTTCACCGCATAGACGATCCGGCTCGTGCCCACGGTTGCCACGGCCAGAACCTCACGGTCGAGCAGCATCGGGCCACGCATGTATCCCCCTGTGGATCCTTTGCCCGCCCCCACCCAGTACACCAGCTGGTTGGACGCATCCAGCGCAAAGAAGCGCGACTGCTGCGGCTCCCGCAACACCAGGCAGGGGAGCAAGGAGCCCCGGCCGGGGGGCGCATCGAAGACCTTCTTGTCCGGCCGAGGACATGAGCCCATCCCTGGCACGTGCCAGAACTCCAGGAAGTTCGAGAGGTTCAGCAATGCGCAGAACGACTTGTCGTGAAACGTGGCACACAAGGGAGTGCCGTGCTGGTTCCATTGCTGGCGACGGTGCTTGTTGCGTTTGCGGTCGGTGGGCCGCGGCACCCGAAAGACCATTGCCCCATGGCCCTCCAACAGCGGGACAGCCACGTGCAGGCCGTCCGCCGAAATCACCGGGGCCATCTTCAGCGACAGCCGCTCACCATGCTGTTCATGGGCCCGCGACGACACCACGGTCGAGAACTGGCCGCGCAACAGGTCAGCGGCAGGCTTCGGCGCAGGCAGCGGCATGATCATGGAACGCACGGCTGTGGGTGTTCGCAATGAGACGTCCAGCGCGGTGCCGTCCAAGCCGGAACGCAGGCACACCGTGTGCGATGGCATGCGCTGCAGCGAGGGAGCACCGGGCTTGGCATGTCCGATCCGCCAGACCTCGCCGAACCCGGTGTTCTGCGCTCCCAGCCAATGCGTCCACTCGGTCCACTGTGCCTCGCCGGCCACGTCGAAGGTGCGCGCCTGCAGCAGCTTCTTGAGTTGCTCGGGCGTGTTGGCCTCATGCCATCGGCCGGGCTGGTGGAGCACACCCCAGCGCAGCTCGCCACCGGCCTCCTGCGCACGGCGGGCCAACAGGATCCAGAGCGCCAGATGCGCCAGACGTGGGGCGCCCAGTTGCCAAGGTCCTGCATCGAAGACGGCAACAATCAGGCGGTCCGCCTGAAGCGCGCGAGGACGCGGCGCCAGAAACAGGTGCTCGGCACTGGCGGCACGGCGCAAGAATTCATCCGGCAACTCACTGGCCAGCAGCCATTCACTTGACAAGAGCCGCTCGTATGAGCCTTTGCGCTGCAAGTCCTCCACGCCATCCGGTTCGTCCGAGCCGCCTTGTTGCCGCCCCTGAAAGCGGCCAAGCAGGGGATGCATGCGCCGCAGCACATCGCCCACAGCAGCTGCCAGCTCAGGAGAAAACCAGCTGAGCCAGGGGTGCCAGGCTTGCAGGGCGGCAGGGAGAGACTGGACGCTCATTCCCCGCCCTTCCACTGGGACGCGATGTGGTGCAGGAGGTCTGCCGAGAGCGGCATCTGCCGGTCCATCGGAACGATGGCGGAGGGTGTGGGCCACAGCAACAACGGGCCGCGTGGATGCCGCTTCAGCAAGGCACGCACCAGCAGTTCTGCTGGCACGCTGGGCTCATGAACGGTAGGTAGCCAGAGGGCGGGCGCGTGCTGGCAAGGCGCTGCGTACGCCACACCATCGACCCACGGAAGATCGGCGGCCTCGCCGCTCACGACAAGAACGTCGCGACTCGCTGTGGCGAGGAGACGGGCGCGCTGGGCCTCAGGCCACTCGCCCAGGCGCGCGTGCAGCCGTTGCGCCACCCCTCCCCAGGCCACGACGGCACGCGGTGCAGCAGGCTCGGCGCGAGCCTGCCAACGCCATTCGATCGCCGCAGCGACGTTCACGCTGCCGCGAGCACGAGTTCAGCCAGCGCTGCGCGCCCTGCTGCGAGTTCTGCGGGCAAGGTCTGGTCGCTGAAGTTCGCATCGATCTCGCGCAGCAGAGCCTCAGCTTCGGCCTTGCGTCCGTCATCGGTGCGTGCGGCACACGACTGGGCGGACGCCATCAGACGCCCGACGCGCGACATCGGCTGCATGGCGGCCAACTCGACGGCACTCAACAGGTTGGGGTGTGTGGAGTGGGCCAGCACATCGCGCAGGACTTCACGTGCACTGTGTTGCGACTCTTTGGTCGGCAGAACGTACAGCAGCGGCCAGATGTCGGCCTCGGTGGCATGGTCCCGGCCCGCCAGCACCGCGGCCGCCGCGATCAGTCGCTGCGATTTCACGATGCGGCGATCGGACAGTTGAATGCCCGCTTGGCGCAGTTGGCGAATGGCATTGGCCAGCGCGGGTTGAACGCCGGCCAGTTGAGTATGTGGCACGGCTTGGCACAACACATCGAGGTGCGTCATGCCGGCCTGCGCTTCGATCACTCGCCGGTCCGATTGCCAGCCTCCCGCGAGCATGGCCTCGAGTTGGTGGTCGGGCACGGGCTCGATGAACAAATGCAACAAGAAACGGTCGGCAAATGCGGCCAGGGCTTCGTCTTCTGGCAGACCATTGGCCGCCCCGACGCACACGCGCAACGGGCAATTGATCTGCGTGTGGCCACGCCGAAAGCGCCGTTCATTGAGCACGCCCAGCAAGGTGTTGAGAATGGCCGTGGAACCGAGGAAAACTTCGTCAAGAAAGGCAACCTCCGCTTCGGGCAACATGCCAGTCACATCGGTTTCGACAGACCCCTCGCGCAGCTTCTTCAGGTCGACGGGTCCGAACAACTCAGAAGGCTCGGTGAAACGTCCCAGCAGGTATTCGAAGTAGCGCCCGCCCATGGCCTGCGCCACGCGGCGAACGACCGCGCTCTTGGCCGTGCCCGGTGGGCCGATGACCAACAGATGCTCCTGTGCAACAGCACTCAGCACGATCAACTCGGCAAGTTGCTCGCGACCAATGAGACCGCTGGTGGCCGTCCGAATGCTGTTTCGAACTTGGATCGCGGCTTCTCGAATAGCCAATGCCATGAATTCCAACTCCTGTGGCGTTTGTCAATGAAGCTGCCAGGCCCGCCTGCGTGAGGCAGGCCCTGGTGGTGGTGTGTCCCGCCGCGCGCCTGCTCGGGCCGAGTCGATGGCCGCGCCACCGCAGCAGCTGGTCATGCTCAAATCCTTGTACGCTGCAGTGGGCACCGTGCGGGCAAGACGCAGATGTCATTCACTGGCTCAGATTATGCAGCGGCCGAAACAGTGCAAGGACCAGGCGCCCAGCGCAGGTTTACGTGCCCCGCACGTACGGGTTGTGCCGCCGCTCGTCGCCGAAGGTGCTCTCCTCGCCATGCCCGGGGATGAAGGTCACGTCGTCGCCCATGGGCCAGAGCCGGGTGGTGATGGAGTCGATCAGTTGATCGAAGTCGCCTTCGGGGAAGTCGGTGCGGCCGATGCCGCCTGCGAACAGCACATCGCCCACGAAGGCGCGCCGACTGGTGGGCTCGAAGAAGACCACGTGGCCGGGTGTGTGGCCGGGGCAGTGCCGGACCTGCAGCGTGCAATGGCCGATGGTGACTTCGTCGCCATCCTTCAGCCAACGGTCGGGTGTGAAGGGCTCGGCCGGGGGAAAGCCGAAGATGCGGCTTTGCTGCGCAAGGCCGTCGATCCAGAACTGGTCGCCGGGGTGCGGGCCGATGATGGGCAGCCCGAGTTCACGGGCCAATTGGCCGGTGCCGCCTGCGTGGTCGATGTGGGCGTGCGTGAGCCAGATCTGCTCCAGCACCAGCCCTTGCGCCTTCACGACGGCCTGCAGGCGGGGAAGCTCACCGCCCGGGTCGATGACGGCAGCACGCTGGGTCTCGTCACACCAGACGATGGAGCAGTTTTGCTGAAACGCCGTGACCGGCACGGTGATGTACCGAAAGCCCATGGGACGACCTCAACTGCCCGATGCGGCCTTCTCTTCACCCGGTTCACCCGGCGCCTGCGTGTGCTTGATGAACACCTTGGCAGCGATGATGCCCACTTCGTAGAGGATGCACATCGGGATGGCGAGCGCCAGCTGCGACACCACGTCAGGGGGCGTGATGACGGCGGCGATGATGAACGCGACCACGATGAAGTAGCCGCGGAAGGCCTTGAGCTTTTCGATGGTGACGAGACCCATGCGGGCCAGCACCACCACCACCACCGGCACCTCGAAGGCCGCACCGAAGGCAATGAACATGCTCATGACGAAGCTCAGGTAGGCCTCTACGTCGGGCATGGCCGAAATGGATTTCGGCGCAAAGCTCTGGATGAACGAAAACACCTGCTTGAACACCACGAAGTAGCAGAACGCCACGCCGATGAAAAAGAGCAGCGTGCTCGAGACCACCAGCGGCAGCACGAGTTTCTTCTCGTGCATGTAAAGGCCCGGGGCCACGAAGGCCCACACCTGATACAGCACGACGGGCAGGGCCAGCAAGAAGGCAGCCAGCAGGGTGACCTTGAGCGGCACCATGAACGGCGACAGCACACTGGTCGCGATGAGGGTCCCATTGGTGGGGAGTTCAGCCACGAGTGGATGGGCCAGCACATCGAACAGCACCGACGGGCTGGGCCAAGCGGCCAATGCGCCAAAGCAGACGGCCACTGCAATGACCGCCTTCATCAGCCGGTTGCGCAGTTCAACCAGGTGGGCCACGAACGGTTGTTCGGTGCCTTCGAGCTCGTCACTCATGAGTGCCTTCTAAGGAGAGAGGTCGCCCGCAGGGCGACTGCCCGGCTCGGGGCCGGAAGAGCATTCGAATCCATGGCGGTGGATCAGCCCGTGGACCGCGGCGGACGAAAACGCGCCACGCGTGCCGCGCCCGACTGGGCTCTGGTGCGCACACCCTGGCGCTGCTTGTACCAGTTGGGCATGGCCGAGCGGCGCAGGCGCCAGCGCTTGCGCGGGTGGCGGTAGCTGGGCACCGGCGTGGGGCCGTCGTGGTATCCGCCACCGAACGGTGGTGGATCGGCATCGGTGTTCCAACCCGTCTCGAACGACGAGGTGGTCTGGTGGATCTCGTTCTGAACCGTGGACATCACCTTGTTCTGCGCGTCTTCGAACTCGGTCTTCATCTTCTTGAGATCTTCGAGTTCGATGGAGCGGTTCACTTCGGCTTTGACGTCGGCCACATAGCGCTGGGCCTTGCCGATCAGGTGCCCTACCGTGCGGGCGACACGCGGCAGTTTTTCAGGGCCGATGACGATGAGCGCCACCGCCCCGATGAGGGCGATCTTGTCGAAGCCGAAGTCAATCATGCGACGGCCCGCTCAACCCGCAGCGCAACGCAGCTCACGATTTGGTTTTCGCTTCCACGTCGATGGTGTTGGGATCGGCGGCCTTGTTGGCGATGATCTGCTGCTCACGGGCAGCGGCCACGTCTTCAGCGGTCTTGGCTTCAGACGCGGTGCCGTCTTTCATGCCCTCTTTGAAGCCCTTGATGGCGCCGCCCAGATCGCCGCCGATGTTCTTCAGCTTCTTGGTGCCGAAGACCAGCACGACGACCAGCAGCACGACGACCCAGTGAATGATTCCGAATGAACCCATGATCTTTCTCCTTGAAGGAATGGTGAATTTTAAGGCAAGGAGGAAATCAACCCTTGGCCCAGGGGCGGGGGCCCCCGATGACGTGCACATGAAGGTGCGGTACTTCCTGCCCGCCATCGACCCCGGTGTTGACGATGGTGCGGAATCCGTTGGTGATGCCCTGCTCCAGCGCCAGGTGGGGCGCCAGCGCCAGCAGCTTGCCCAGCAGGGGTTGGTCGGTGGCGAGCGAGGTCTCGGCCAGCGAATCGATGTGGGTCTTGGGGATGATCAGGAAATGCACGGGCGCCCAGGGGGCGATGTCGTGGAAAGCGAGGAATTCCTCGTCTTCATAGACCTTGCGGCTGGGAATCTGGCCCGCGACGATCTTGCAGAAAATGCAGGAGGGATCGGTTTTCATGGCAATGGAGGCTGCAATGCAAAAAGAGGGTCAGTCGGGCATGGCCCGGCCGGCGTTCAGGTTCATCCAGCCGCGAACGATGCGGTACAGGAACCAGATCGACACGATGGCCCAGGCGATTGCCCCGGGAACATAGAGCAGCAAAAACAGAGGCGATGTCACAGCGTACAGCACACCGACCCACAACACCGACCCAATGCGCCAGCGGAAGTGTGAAGCCTGCCAGGTGCCTTGGGCGTCCGACTTCTTCACGAGGTCGAGAATCACCGCCACGAGGAGCAAGACCACACTGGCCTGAAGGCCGGGCACGACCGCCGCCACCGCCACGATGGCATGCAGCAGGTAGCTGATGTGCCCGATCACGGCCAGGCCCTGGGCCGGCACGCCGGATTCGTCGGCCCGGCTCATGTGCCGCCGGCCTCGCGCTGCTGCAGCTTGCGAGCCGCAAATTCTTCCAGCCCCGACAGGCCTTCGCGCCGCTCGAGTTCGGCCAGCACGTCGGCCGGGCCCAGGCCAAAGGCGCTGAGCGCGAGCATGGAGTGGAACCAGAGGTCTGCCACTTCATACACGATCTTCTTCGGATCGCCATCTTTGGCTGCCATCACCGTTTCAGTGGCCTCTTCGCCAATCTTCTTCAGGATGGCATCGGTGCCTTTGCTGAAGAGGCGCGCGACATAGCTCTTGTCAGGGTCTCCGGCTTTGCGGGACTCGATGACTTCAGCGAGGCGCGCCAGCGTGTCGTTGCTCGTGCTCATTTGTAGATGTGCTCAGGGTCTTTGAGTATGGGGTCGACCGGCTGCCAGGCGCCGTCTTTGTAAAGTTGGAAAAAGCAGCTGTGGCGACCCGTGTGGCAGGCAATGCCGGGCTCGTGGCCGCGCTGGGTGACCTTGAGGAGGACGACGTCGTTGTCGCAATCGAGGCGGATCTCGTGCACGGCCTGGATGTGGCCGGACTCCTCTCCTTTGTGCCACAGGCGGCCGCGCGAGCGGCTCCAGTACACGGCTTCACCGCGCTCCACCGTGAGGGCCAGCGATTCGCGGTTCATGAAGGCGAACATGAGCACGTCGTTGCTGCCGACTTCCTGGGCAATGACGGGCACGAGGCCCTGCGCATCCCATTTGATTTCTTCAAGCCAATCCATGGGTCGAGTGTAACCATCGGGCCCTGTGGTGCCATCCGTGGAAACCGTGCCGCTGCCGTCAATCGCCATGCGTCGCCCCTTCAAATTGGCGCTCTTGTGCAAACCACTGCAACACAGGAATGGTGCCGGGCAGCACGGGTGCCACGCCGACAGGCAATTGCTGCCAGCTCATGGCCTGCTGCTCGCGCATCTCGAACTCGCCCGTCCAGTCGTAGACCTTGCAGAAATGCAGGCGCACGCGCGCATGCGGGTAGTCCATCAGATCGACCTTCCACGGGTGCACCGCGCCGATGGTGATGCCGAGTTCCTCGATCAGCTCGCGCCGCAGCGCGTCTTCGACAGACTCGCCGGCCTCCAGCTTGCCGCCGGGGAATTCCCAGTAGCCCGCATAGACCTTGCCTTCGGGGCGAGAGGTCAGCAGGAAGCGGCCGTCGACATCGATCAGCACGCCCACAGCCACATCCACCGGGGTGCGCTCCCCGCCCTGCGAGCTGGCGTTCACGCCTGGCGCCCGGTGAAATCGCTGGCGAACTGGAAGGCCACGCGGCCTGAGCGCGAGCCGCGCTCCAGGGCCCACACCAGGCTCTCGGCGCGCGAGGCCGTCACCTGCGCGTCGGTCGCGCCAAACCCGCGCAGCCATTGGCCGACGATGGCCAGGTACTCGTCCTGGCTGAAGGGGTAAAAACTCAACCACAGGCCGAAGCGCTCGCTGAGCGAGATCTTCTCTTCGATGGCTTCGCCAGGGTGAACCTCCCCGTCTTCGGTGTGTTTGTAGGTCAGGTTCTCTTTCATGCTTTCGGGCAGCAGGTGGCGGCGGTTGCTGGTGGCGTAGATCAGCACGTTATCGCCCGCTTGTGACACGGTGCCGTCCAGAATGGATTTGAGTGCCTTGTAGCCGGGCTCGCCATCATCGAAGCTCAGGTCATCACAAAACACGATGAAACGCTCAGGGCGCTCGGCAACCAGGTCCACGATCTCGGGCAGGTCCACCAAGTCGGCCTTGTCGACTTCGATCAGCCGCAACCCCTGGTCGGCAAATTCGTTCAGGCAGGCCTTGATGAGCGAGCTCTTGCCCGTGCCCCGCGCACCCGTGAGCAGCACGTTGTTGGCACGGTGCCCGGTGACGAACTGGCGGGTGTTGCGCAGCAGGCGCTCTTTCTGGGTGTCGACCTCCAGCAGGCTGTCGAGGCGGATGTGGGCCACATGGCGCACCGGCTCGATGAGGCCCGAGCCGCCGCCCCGCTTGCGGTACCTGAAGGCCGTGGACGCCGACCAATCGGGTGCCTGCAACGGGTGGGGCAGCACGACCTCGAGCCGGGTCAGCAGCGACTCCGCGCGTTGAATGAGCTGCAGCAGCGGGGACATCGGTTCAGGCATGGTGGACAGCTCGGGGGCAAAACGTTCAGTTTAGCGGCGCGGACGTAGGATCATTCGGCAACGGGCATGCGCTTGCATGCCCTCATCACCCTGGTGCCCGACCCATGTCCGCTGCTCCCCCCGAGCGTGTCCTCCGCCTGCAGCCCGCGAGCCCCGCCGATGCGCGCACGCTTTTTCACCTCTACCAGTTCTATCTGTACGAGTGCTCCGACTGGGAGAGCAACGATGTCGAGGCCGACGGCCTGTTCGACGCCTCGCCCGAGTTCGTGGCCCGCTACATCCATGACCCCGACAAGACGGCCCTGCTGCTGTGGGTCGACGACCAACTGGCCGGTTTCGTGATCACCGAGCCCAGCCCCACCCAGAGCGTGCGCCTGCCGGAGTTCGCCGATTTCTTCATTTTGAAGAAATACCGCGGACGCGGCGTGGGCAGGGAAGTGGTGCGTCAGCTGATGGTGGACCCGCCCACCCCCTGGGTCGTGGCCGTGTTCACCGACGACAAAGACGCCGAGCGCTTCTGGCGACGCGTGTTCGCCACCCTGCCCTTCGCCTCGGTGCGTGAACTCAGCGAAGCGGAACTGCCTCAGTACCTGCTGTTTGCGGTGAATGAGCCTCCGGCGACAGGCTGATGAATCGCAAACATTTTGCAACACAAAAACACGGAAACAGCTTGAAAAGCTGACGGCCAGGGTTCCCCCTCCCTAGGGAAAGTTCCCCATGGACCAAGTTGTGCACGCTCATCCATAATTTCATCACCGCACCCAGTTCAAGCCCATTCAAAACAACACCCGCAAGGGGGAAGGCCGAATGCGATGCGGGCATCTGGACGTTCACTTTTCTCGAAAAGTGAACGGAAGTTCATAAACCTAGGAGACAGACATGAAACGCTTCCTTGCCGCCGCCGCCCTGGCACTCACTGGCCTGCTGACCTCGGGTGCCGCCTCGGCCCAGAGCGAACCCATCGTGTTCGTTCACGGCTACTCGGGCAACTCGGGCAACTTCGACTCCATCATTTCGCGCTTCCGCGCCAGCGGCTACCCGTCAAACAAGCTGTACGGGTTCAACTACAACTCGCTCCTGGTGAGCGACACCGCCAGCGGGCGTGAACTGGCCAGCTACGTGTCGAGCGTGCGCCGCAACAACGGCAACGCCAAAGTCGCCATCGTGGCCCACTCCAACGGCGGTCTGGTGACACGCTCGTTCCTGGTCAAGGAAGGCGGCCAGGCGGCCACCCGCCGCTTCGTCAGCCTGGGCTCGCCCCACAGCGGCACCACCTCGGCTTGGGGCTGCGTGAGCCCGGCCTGCTTCGACATGCGTGCCGGCTCGCTGTTCCTGATCGGTCTGGCCGGGCGCGGTTGCGACCGTTCCTTGTGGTCGGCCGTCGACGGCGTGATCCTGCCCGCCAGCAGCGCCCGCTGCGGCTCGAGCACGCAAGTGGCCAGCGTGGGCCATTTGTCGCTCCTGACCAACGCCAGCGTGTACAGCAGCCTGCGTACCGCACTGCGTTGAAGGTCTCGGGTTCGTCCCGCAGTTCGTCGCATATCGGCTGACGACAGCCGGCACCGGCCAGGGTGCCGGTACCGCGCGAAGTGCCTGCAGGCCCACCAGCCCAGGCGCTTCGCGTTGTCCATTGGCCTTGGTTTCAGCAGGCTGACTGCACCTTCATCACCCATGACCTTGTCCACGTCATCATCCCGTCGAACTCGCTCGACCCTTCAAGTCCTCGCCGTGTGCCTGGCGCTGACGGTGTGCGTGTCGGGAGTTCGCGCAGCCGAAGCAGCCGCGCCTTTTGCCACGGTGAATGGTGAACCGGTACAACGCGCCGTGTTCGAGCAGTGGGTCCTGCAGCGCTCTGGTGTACGCAACCCGTATGACGTGAACGAGCCGGCGCCAGCGGTACCGGCCGCCGACCGACTCGCGCTGGCAGAAGAATGGCTGTTGACTGAGGTCCTCGCCCAGGCCGCCCGCCAACGCGGGCTCGACACCGCGCCCTCGTTCCAGCTGGAGAGCCGGCTGCAACGCGACACCCTGCTCAGCCAAGCGGCCGTTCGCGGACTGATCGGCAGCCTGCAGGTCACCGACGCCGAGTTGACGGCGGCTTACGAAGACCGCGTGCCCGCCGTTGAATTTCGGGTGGCGCACATCCTGGTGGCCGACGAAGCCCAAGCCATCGCCCTCATCACGCGCCTGCAACGAGGCGAAGCCTTCGGGGCCCTGGCCCGCCGCCACTCCCTCGACAAGGACACCCGCAGCAGCCAAGGCGCCATCGGCTGGCTGCACAACAACCAGATGGCCCCTGACATGGCCGCGCGCGTTCGACGCCTCGCCGCAGGCGAACTCGCGGCCCAGCCGGCCCGCAGCGACCGCGGGTGGCACGTGGTCAAGCTTCTTGCCACCCGCCCGTTCGAACGCCCTGACCTGGCCACAGCGCGCGCCTGGCTGCATCCATTCGTGCTGAGCCAGAAGGTCCAGGTGCAACTGGCGCAGTGGCGGGCGGAGGCCGACATCCGGTTGCCCGAGCAGAGCGCCCCTGCCGGGAGTGCCCGATGAACCGCGCGCGCATCGCGCTGACCGCGGGCGCGGTGGCGGTGCTCATCGCCGTGGGCTGGGCATGGCAGCAGAGCGGCACCATGGATGCGACCACACTCCCGTCTTCCTCGCAAACCCTGGCCACCCTGCCGCGCGCCGCCTCGGCCGCTTCCGTCCGCAACATCGCATCGCTGGGCGGCCACATCGAAGACGCAGCACGCTTGTTCGAGCTCGGAATGGCGGGCGACCTGGTGCTGGATGCCCGCACCAAGACCGCACTCGACCTGGTGCTGGCCGAGCTGGGCGACAACCCATCGCCCGAAGCCTGGCAGCGCCTGGAGCGCTCGTTGCGTGCCGGCTTGCCGCGCGATGCCGCCACCCATGCACTCGCGCTGGTGCACAGCACCATCGAGTTCAACACCGCCTCACGGGCCGACGCGACGATCCATCCGGCCCCGGCCACGCTGGCGGACATGAACGCCCTCATCGAACGCAACCGCACGCTGCGCCAGAAGTACTTCGACCCCGCGGCCGACAGCGGCATCTTCGGCGTGGCCGATGCCCACACGCGTTACCTCGTCGACCTGCAGATGCTCGAGGCCGATACAAAGCTCAGCCCGGCCGACAAGGAGCGCCGCCTGCAGGCCTTGCTCCAGGCGCGCTCGCCCGAGGTGGCCGCACTCGACCCCACCCCCTCGCCCGGCCTCAAAGAGATGAACGAGAAGATCGAGGTGCTGCGCCGCGGAGGCGCCACCGAAGCGCAGATCCTTCAGCTTCGCCAGCAGTACGTGGGCGTCGAAGGCGCCGCGGCGCTGGCCGAGATGGAGTCTGAGCGTCAGCAATGGGAGACGCGCTACGCAACCTACGCCGAGCAGAAGAAAGCCTTGCTCGCAGACACCTCGCAAGCGGTCACCCCTGCGGCCCTCGATGCCCTGCTGCAGCAGCACTACAACGCCGATGAATTGCCGGCAGCCCGTGCTTACGACCGGATGCGCCATGGACACTGACTTCTCGAACCACCGCGCTGCCCGCATGCTGCAGAGCGCCGTCGTGGTAGCCCTCGCCTTGACTTTGAACCTGGCATGCGCTGCGGCCCACGCCACCGACACGCGCACGCCACTCCCCCCGGGCGTGGCCGTGATCGTCAATGGCGAGGCCGTGCCTCAGAGCATGCTCGAAGCCTTGCTGCAATCCCGCCTCGCCCAGAAAGAGGAGCCAGGTGCAGCCCCGCGCGCGGCGTCCGCTGACGAACGCCGCCAGGCGCTCGATGACCTGATCTCCATGACGCTGCTGCGCCAGCGCGCCGTGTCGCAAGGCATCGATCGCCAAGCTGCGACAGCGGCCGACCTCGAGGTGCAACACAAGCGCTTGCTGGCCGACCGGCTGACCTTGCAGTTCGTGCGAGACGCGCGGGTGAGTGAAGACGACCTCCGTGCAGCCTACCGAGAGCTGGGCACAGACGCACGACTCGTGGTGTCCCATGTGCTGGTGGCCGACGAGGCGGGAGCGCGCGAGGTGATCTCACAACTGAAGCGCGGCATGTCCTTTGCCACGTTGGCCAAACGCCTGTCCATGGATCCAGGCAGCGCACAGCGTGGCGGATCCTTGGGCACGATGGCAGCCTCTGGCCTTGTGCCGGAATTTGCACAAGCGGCCATCGCATTGCGCCCCGGCGAGTTCACCCAGCAGCCGGTGAAAACCGAGTTCGGCTGGCATGTGATCCGGCTGACATCGAAGGCACCTTTGCCCAAGCCGAGCTTCGAGTCGGTGAGAGAGCAGCTTCTAGCGTCGCTGCGTGTGGCGCGTGTGGAGGCGCAGCTGAAGGCCATGCGCGAGCAGGCCGATGTGAAGCTACTTACCCCACCGTGACGAACACGGGGCCTCAGACCCCGATCAACAAGCGCAAAGAGGCGTCGAGGTGTTCGGTGGGCACGCGTTTGAAGCCAGAGCGCGCGTAGCGCTGCAGGCGGCCCACTGCAAAGCCGGTGAGCACCGAGGCTTGCGCGTTGGCGTCAACCGTGGGGGTTTGCGAATGGCCCGAGTCTGCCGCCAAGCGCAGGCTTTGACGCAGCTGCGACTCGATGCGGTCGAAGAACTGGTTCATGCGCGACATCAGGCGTTCGTTCTCGAACACCAGTGCATCGCCCACCATCACGCGGGTCATGCCCGGGTTCTTTTCACCGAACTGAAGCAGCACCGTCAGGACCTTCTGGGCCTGCACCTTGCCGGAGGTTTCGCGTTCGGAGATCTGGTTCACGAGGGTGAACACGCTTTGTTCGATGAAGTCGATGAGCCCTTCGAACATTTGCGCCTTGCTGGCGAAATGCCGATAAAGAGCGGCTTCCGAGACCTCGAGCTTGCCGGCCAAGGCCGCTGTAGTGATGCGCTCGGCACCGGGTTGCTGCAGCATGGAGGCCAGCGTTTCCAGGATCTGGATGCGCCGTTCGCCCGGTTTCGGACGCTTGCGCACCGTGGGTTCTGCAGTGCCGGCCGTGCCGGTAACCGATTCTTCGGGGAGATGTGTAGAGTCGGTCATTGCAGGGTCGATCAAGTGGGTCACAACATCTGAAGCAACTTCAGCGATTGAATTCTGGCATAGACATAGGGGGGCCTGCAGCCCAGGTGAACACCGACTTCTGTGCCGGATTTCGCGCCTTTGAGGTACCTCTGCATCCAGACGGTCCGCATTCCAATGCTGTGGGCCGCACGTTGATGCGCGAGCGTGTCCTCGACCAGCACGCAGCGGCTGGGCTTCACTTTCAGGCGAGCTGCAACATGGCGGAACATTCGCACATCCGGCTTGGGACGCGAATGCCCGAACATCTTCATGTCTTCGATGCTGATGACCCCATCAAACAGATCAGCGAGCTTCAAGGTGTTGAGCACCCGCAGCGCGTAGGCCCGTGGGGCATTGGTCAGAATGAACTTGCGCCCCTTGAGGCGCCGCAGCACCGCACGGTCGTGGGCACTGGTGCGCAACCGCGCTTCGAGCCCGGGCAGGCGGTGGGTCGCTTCCAGAAAGTGATCGGCCTTCACGCCGTGGTGACGCACCAGGCCCAGCAGCGTGGCACCGTAGTGGTCCCAATAGTGCTGGCGCAGCGCAGAGGCCGCCGGCGCGTCCATCTGCAGATGCTCCACGATGTAGTCGGTCATCGCCTGGTTGGTTTCACCGAAGGCGGCGAACGAGGCGTCATGCAGCGTGTTGTCCAGATCGAACAACCAGACTCGCGAGGGTTTCTTCACTGTGCGGAACTCGCCCAAGCAAAGAACAAAGAGGTTCCATCCTTTCCAGAAACGCCCGTGAAGTTCAGCCGACCGGTCGGCCAGCAATCGCTAATTCGTTCGAACCCAAGCTGACGGCACATCGCAGGCAGGGCGCAGTCTAGAGCGAAGCGCATTGCCCAACGCCCGCGGATCTGGCTCTGCCAGGCCGCCAGGCGGCGCCCCTTGGGGGCAGGAGCGAAGCGACTGGGGGGCCTCATCCACTCAATGAGATCTGATCATGGTGCCGTAGGCTTGCTCGGAGAGAATTTCGAGCAACATCGCGTGCGGCACGCGCCCATCGATGATGTGCACGGTGTTCACGCCGTTCTTGGCCGCCTCGAGCGCCGAGGCAATTTTGGGCAGCATGCCGCCGCTGATGGTGCCGTCGGCAAACAGCTCATCGATCTCACGGGCCGACAGGTCGGTCAGCAGCTCGCCTTGCTTGTTCAACACACCAGGGATGTTGGTCAGCATCATCAGCTTCTCGGCCTTGAGCACCTCGGCCAGCTTGCCCGCCACCACATCGGCGTTGATGTTGTAGTTCTCGTTGTTGTCACCGAAGCCCAGCGGCGAGATCACGGGAATGAACTGGTCGTCTTGCAAGGCCTTCACCACCGACGGGTCGATGGATTCGATCTCGCCCACTTGGCCGACGTCGTGCACCTTGGTCGGATCCTTGTGGTCGACCATGCGCAGCTTGCGCGCGCGGATGAGCCCACCGTCACGACCCGTGAGGCCCACGGCCTTGCCGCCAGCCACATTGATGAGGCCCACGATGTCTTGCTGCACTTGCCCGGCCAGCACCCACTCCACCACTTCCATGGTTTCTTCGTCGGTGACCCGCATGCCTTGAATGAAGGTGCCCTTCTTGCCGATCTTGGCGAGCGCGTCTTCGATCTGCGGACCGCCACCGTGCACCACCACCGGGTTCATCCCCACCAGCTTGAGCAGCACCACGTCTTCGGCAAAGTCTTGCTGCAGCGCGGGGTCGGTCATGGCGTTGCCGCCGTACTTGATGACGATGGTCTTGCCGTGGAACTTGCGGATGTAGGGCAGTGCCTCGGCCAGGATCTCGGCCTTGTCGCGCGGAGAGATGTGCGACAGGTCGGGCGCTTGGCCCGCAGCAGGAGGGGCCTTGGGGGCAGCGGGGGGCTCGTGGGTCATGACAGGGGCTTTCCCAAAAAATCGAATAGCGCAAATTGTAGGGCGAGCCGGGATCATGGGCCCGGTGTGTGACGCGGCGCAGCAATAACGGGCCACCCGCACCTGAATGGTGCTTTTGCCGATTTCCCCTCAAGGTACTCATGTTTCGAATCGGCATGCCGAAACTGCAGGTGCAACCCGGACATCGGGCGCACCGCCCGAACACAGGGCAACAGCCCGTCCTGCGCACATCGACGACGCTGAGAGGAGGCAGCCCATACCTCTGAGGAAATTCCAATGAACAAACTGACCATCAAGGCCCGGCTGTCCCTGCTCGTGACGGGCCTGCTGATCCTGCTGGTGATTTCGTCGTCAGGCACGGTGATGCGCCTGCGCGATGCCAATGCCACGCTGCAGACGCTCTACAACGACCGCGTGATTCCCATGCGCCAGCTCAAGAGCGTGGCCGACCACTACAACAACGCGCTGATCGACACCACGCACAAAGCCGCCGCCGGGCTGCTCAAGGCAGACGCCGCCCTCGCGGAGCTGGACAAGCACCGCAAGATCGCCACGGACGAATGGAAGGCATATGCCAGCACCGAGATGACAGCGAAGGAACAGAAGCTGCTCGACGCCACCTTGCCCTTGCTGAAAAACGCCGACACGGCAGCCGACCGGCTGGCAGCCCTGTTCAAGGCGGGCGACGTGGCGGGCATGCGCGAGTTCGCCGACAAAGACCTCTACGCCGCGATCGATCCCCTCGACAACGCCCTCGATGCGCTGGTTCAGGTGCAGATCGAGGTGTCCGAGTCGCTGTATGCATCGAGCCAGGAAACCTACACCAACGTGTTCTGGCGAAACCTGCTCATCACGAGCTTGGTGCTGGTCATCACAGGCGTGCTGGCGTGGCGCCTGATCTTGTCCATCCTCCGCCCCATCGACCGTGCGGTCGATGCTGCAGAACGTGTGGCTTCCGGCGACCTGAGCGGCACCATCGTGTCCGAGGGCCGTGACGAAACCGCCCGCCTGCTGACCGCGCTGCGCAACATGAACGCCAACCTCGTGGGCATCGTGAATGAAGTGCGCGACGGCAGCGACTCCATTGCCACGGGTTCAGCGCAGATCGCGACTGGCAACGCCGACCTGAGCCAGCGCACCGAAGAGCAGGCCAGCAACCTGCAACAGACGGCCGCCTCGATGGAGCAGCTCACCGCCACCGTGCGCCAGAACGCCGACACCGCGCGCCAGGCCACGCAGCTCGCGAGCAGTGCGTCGGCCGTGGCCGCTGAAGGCGGCACAGTGGTCGACAACGTCATCTCCACGATGGCGCAGATCACCGATGCTTCGCGCAAGATCGGCGACATCATCTCCGTCATCGACGGCATCGCTTTTCAAACCAACATCCTCGCCCTCAATGCGGCCGTGGAAGCGGCACGTGCCGGCGAGCAAGGCCGCGGCTTTGCCGTGGTGGCTGGTGAAGTGCGCACGCTGGCTCAGCGCAGCGCGCAGGCCGCCAAGGAAATCAAGGTGCTCATCAATTCATCGGTCGATCGTGTGGAGGCAGGCAGCGCCCTCGTCGACACCGCCGGCAAGACGATGAACCAGATCGTGCAGCAGGTCGGCCGCGTGAACGACCTCATCGGCGAAATCAGCTCGGCCAGCGTCGAGCAAAGCCAGGGCATCGACCAGGTCGGCAATGCGGTGTCGCAACTCGACCAGGTGACGCAGCAGAACGCGGCGCTTGTCGAGGAGTCAGCCGCCGCAGCCGAGAGTCTGAAGCGCCAGGCTGTGGCGCTCGCTGGTGTGGTCAGCAAGTTCAGGCTCAGCGCGCACGCCTGACCCCTCACTCAACGCGTCATGGGGCGGCTGTGCGCAAGCACTGCCGCCCCTTCTTCATGGCCCGCGGCGCCGGCCTCGCTCCCCCTCAAAGAGGGGCCCGAAGCAGCCCCCACCCGCCCGTATAGTTCAGCGATCACCACACGGGGAATCTCACCCATGCAGCGTTTCGAACTGATCGAAGGGGCGTCCAGCAAGTTCTGGGAAGTTGATGTCGCCGGCACCGACCTCACCGTTCGATTCGGCCGCATCGGCACCGATGGCCAGACCAAGACCAAGTCGTTTGCCGACGCCGCAGCAGCCACGAAGGAACGCGACAAGCTCGTCAAAGAGAAGACCGGAAAGGGATATGGCGCGGTGGGTGTGGCTGAAGGGACGGTGCTGGCACCTGCACCTGCACCTGCTGCAGCAGCGGCCCCAACGCCACCCAAGGCCGCGCCCAACGCAGAGCCGACAGCGAGCGCGAGAAACGCCTCCCCCGTGATTGAAGCCGCAGCGCCGTCCGCATCCGTGCGAACGGCTGCTGCTTCGTCTCCGGCTTCGGCACCGTCCCCCGACACAGCCCCACTGCCCCTGACCTGGCCCAGTGGCGGCTTTCAATGGAACCCGGAGTGGCACAAGCTGCTCCCGACGATGCGTGGCGTGAATGCCCCGCCGGTCGAGCCTTCGCTCAGCCTGCTGTCCAACATCCCCGGCCTCAAGAACACCGACTTGGGCTACTACGTGCAGGACTTCGAGTCCGTCGTTGCCGCCTCTGGACGCCCGTGGACGGTGTGGCAATCGCACGATGCCAAACAGCACCTCACGCGACCGAACCTGATGAAGCGCGATGACGACTTCTGGCTGGAGCTGCTGGCACAGACGCACCTGATCCGCCAGCGCGACACGCAGGCCCACTGGGCGCTCAAGGTGGGCCTCGCGGTGCACGGGCTGCCGTTCATGCTCAAGGCCATGCTCGAGCTGTGCGACCTGATGCGGGACAAGCCGCACGGCCTTCTCGATGCCATGCGGCTCATGCGCCGCGCCATTGCCTGCGCCCCGGACGATGTCTACGCCGAAGCGCTCGCCCTGGCCGAACAGGCTCGGCTGCGAAACCCCGAGATGGCCTTGCAGTGCTGCAACCTCTTCCCTCACCTGACGGCATGGGCGCTGGAGTGCGTGGAAGCGCAAGTGCCCGATCCTTCCTGCCTGCTCGACCTCACCGCACTGCCCACTGAGGTGCTGGCGAAACACCTGACCCGCGTCGGCATCAACCACTACCAGTTCAAGGCCACCATCGCCCTGCAGGTCAAGCTGCATGGCGACGCTGCCATGGACTTGCTCGCCTTGGACTTCCAACGTTCCCGCGACCGCTACAACCTCGTGAACGCCCTTGAGCAGTTGCAGCACATGCACCTGCCCGCGCTGGTTCCCACGCTGTTGTCTCGTGTCGAAGAACGCGAGGTTCGCACCGCGCTCGAGGCGTTGTCGGTCCACCATCCCGTGGCGGTGTTGAAGTCGGCCATCGAACGGTCCCTGGTCTTGCGTTCGCACACGGTCGAAAGCTGGACCGTGCGGCTGGCGCTTCGCGACGCCGCTGTGCTTGCCGCCGCACTCACCCACCTGAGCGACGGCGATCGCTCACGGTTCGAGCAACTGCTGGCCTCGCTGCAACGCGCCGACGCCAGTGTGGAGGAACTGCCCGCGTTCCTGCGCAGCCCGCCCTGGCTTCAGAAGGCCCGCGCCCAGGCGCTGCCCACGCTCGACATCGCCTTGCCCGCCGAGACCTTGCGCCTCGAATGGTCCGAAGCCCAGATCACCCAACATGCGAAGCCCCGTCCGCACGGCCGCCTCACACAGGTCCTCGCAACCCGGAGCGATGCACGAACCTACTGCCTGGCCAAGATGCACATCGTCGCCTCGGCCCACGAACGTGTGCTCGCGGGCGGGCCGCTGCAGCCTGAAGACGTGGTGGTGCCGGCCTCGTTCTACGGCTGCGACCCCGACCACCTGCTGCCACTCGAACCGGCTGTGGCCTTGGCCGTGTGGAACAGCTACCCGATGCGCCACTGGCACTCATGGGACCTGTTCTCGCTGGTGCAGCACTTCCTCGCCTTGTATGGTGAAGCCGCGTTGCCCGGCTTGAAGAACTACCTGCAGGCCTACCCGGAGAACGCGCTCGAACTCGTGAGTCAGGTCGACTCCAGCGTCATCGTGCCCACGGCACTCCACGCGCTGCGCAAGATGAAGCGCGCCAAGCCGAATGCCATCGCCTGGATCCGCAACCACCTGGCCAGCACGCTGCCGGTCGCCCTGGCCTTCGCCTTCGGCAAAGACAAGTCCGCCCGCGAGGATGGGCAGCACGCGTTGCGCTGGCTGGCCGCGCAAGGCCACGACGCTGCGTTGCAAGCGGCGGCCGCCGCTCAGAGTTCCCCGATGACCGAGGCCTTGAACACCTTGCTCAGCGCCGACCCCCTGCTCGTGCTGCCGGCCCGCATTCCAAAACTGCCCTCGTTCTTCGTGGGCCCTGCGCTGCGCCGGCCTGAGCTGCGCACTGGCGGCGCGCTGCCCATCACTGTCATGGACCATGTGGCGACGATGCTGGCGCTGAGCACGCTGGATGCACCTTACGCCGGTGTCACCCTGCTGCGGGACCTGTGCACCCCGAACTCCCTGGCCGATTTCGCCTGGGACCTCTTCGACGCCTGGCTGGCCGTGGGCGGGCCGGCCAAGGAGAACTGGGCGTTCATCGCCCTCGGGCTTCTCGGCAACGACGACACCGCACGCCGCCTGTCGCCTCTCATCCGCGAGTGGCCGGGAGAAGCAGCACACCAGCGCGCGGTCACGGGCCTGAGCCTGCTCGAGGCCATCGGCACCGACGTCGCGCTGATGCACTTGAACGGCATTGCCAGCAAGGTGAAGTTCAAGGGCCTGCAAGAGAAGGCGCAGGAGAAGATCGCAGCCATCGCCGAAACGCGCGGCCTCACCTCGGACGAACTCGCCGACCGCTTGGTGCCCGACCTCGGTCTCGACGACAACGGCTTGCTGCAGCTCGACTTCGGGCCTCGCCAGTTCGTGGTGGGCTTCGACGAGTCGCTCAAGCCCTTTGTGAAAGACCTGCAAGGCTCGCGCCTCAAAGACCTTCCCAAGCCGATCAAGAGCGACGACGCCGCGCTCGCCGAGGCCGCCACCGAACGCTTCAAGCAACTCAAGAAAGACGCCAAGGCGCTCGGCAGCTTGCAGCTCGTTCGCCTTGAACTCGGCATGGTGTCGCAGCGCCGCTGGTCGGCCACCGACTTCCGGCTGTTCTTCCTCGACCATCCCTTGATGCGCCACCTCGCGGCCCGCGTGGTCTGGGGCGTGTATGCAGACCAGGCCTTCACGCAAGGTTTCCGCGTGGCCGAAGACTGGTCGCTGGCCGACGAACACGACACGCACTTCGACCTGCCCGGCGACGCTGTGGTCGGCATCGCCCACGTGCTGGAGATGCCCCCCTCGGCCCAGGCAGCCTTCGGCCAGGTGTTTGCCGACTATGAAATCCTGCAGCCCTTCAAGCAGCTCGGTCGCGAGACCCATGCGCTCACGGACGACGAACGCACCGGCAAAGAAATCACTCGCTTCAAAGACAAGGTCGTGTCCATCGGCAGCGTGATGGGGCTGGTGAACCGCGGCTGGGAGCGGGGCCGCGCCGAAGACGGCGGCTGGGTGCATGAGTTCCACCGCGCCGCCGGCGGGGGACTGCAGATCGACCTGCAACTCGACCCAGGCACCGTCATCGGCGATCTGTCGTACGAACCCAAGCAGAGGCTCCCCTCCATCACCCTGCGCCAACCCGGCACCTGGGACGCCGACGGCCTGCGCGCCTTCAGCCACCTGAGCGCCATTGCCGCAAGCGAGATGCTGCGCGACATCGACTTGCTGGCGCCGCTCGTTGAGGCCCCATGAATTTCATTTTCCGCGTGTGCGTTCGAACCCACGAGTCCGAACGGCTCGGCGCACACGGCCATTGTTCAAGACATGTATCTGACCTTCCACCATGCAGCGCTTTGAACTGACCGACACATCGTCCAGCAAATTCTGGGAAGTCAACGTTGTCGGCGCTGACCTCGTTGTGCGCTTCGGCCGCATCGGCACGGACGGTCAGACCAAGACCAAGACTCTGGCAGACGGCGCCGCCGCAGAGAAGGAACGCAGTAAGCTCGTCAAGGAGAAGCAAGCGAAAGGCTATGTCCCTGCAGGCGTGACCGCTGGATTGCCCGCGGTCGCCGCCGCCAAGCCGATCTCGGTCCCCGCGCCACCCGCTTCCACACCGGCCGCCTCGCAGCGCAACGCCGCCACCACACCGCCGGTCCTGCAAGCCTCCGCATTGCCCCTCAATGCTCCCGCTCCTGCTCCCGCGGCATCAACCGACCTGCTCCCGCTCACTTGGCCCAACGAAGGTTTTCAATGGACGCCGCTGTGGGACGAGCTCTTGCCTGTGATGCGCGGCATCAAGGCCCCACCCATTCCGTCTGCCTTGGACATGCTGTCCAGCATCCCGCGCCTGGCCGATGTGCCTGCGTCGTCTACCGGCCTGTTCGACAAGGTGGTCGCGTCTTCCCACCGACATTGGACCCCTTGGCAGGCGGCCGACAGCGAGCAACACCTCACACGAGACAAGCTCAGCAGAGCAGACCCGGACTTCTGGCTCGAGCTGCTTGGGCAAGTCAACGTGCTGCCGCACCGCGGCAGCCAGGCCCTGTGGTTTGCCAAGGTCGGCTTGTCGCTTCATGGGCTGCCGTTCATGCTGAACGCCGTGCTCGCGCTGCGTGAATTGGTCCGCGACAATCCCCTGAACATCAACCCCACGCTGAAGCTGTTGCGGCAAGCGATTGCGTCTGCGTCGGATGAGGCGGCACTCGAAGCACAAGCCATTGCCGCCGCTGTGCGCACACGGCACCCCGACCTGATGGTGGTTTGCACCGCCCTCTTTCCTCACCTCACCGACTGGGCCGTTGAGTGTGCGGGGCTCCACGTCGACGATCCCGAGTGGCAGATCGAGCAAAGCGCCCTGCCTATGCAGGTGCTACTGCAGCAGCTCAAGCGCCGAGGCAACGCGCGTTTTTTCTTCAAGAATGCCGTGGCCCTGCAAGTCAAGCTGCATGGCAACGAAGCCATTGCCGTGCTGGCGCTCGACTTCCAGCGCGTCACCGAGCGGTTATTCCTGGACCATGCACTCGGACTCATTCGGCTCATGCAGGTGCCCGAACTCATCCCCATTCTGATGACCAGGGCCGAGGACCGTGAAGTCCGGTCGGCCCTGGAAAACGAGTACCGCCGACACCCGGTGGCTGTGCTGAAAACGGCCATTGAACACACACTGTCCAGCAAGTCGACCATTGTGGAACGCTGGACGCTCAAGCTGGCGTTCAGCGATGCGCTGGTGCTTGAATCGGCCCTGCTCCATTTGAGCGAACGCGACCGGCAGCGTTTCGGTGAACTCATGGCGTCCCTGCGTCAGACAGACGCCGAACCAGGCGATCTGCCCGCGTTCCTTCGCAGCCCGCCCTGGCTGAAAAAGGAGCGCGCCCAAGCGCTTCCCACCATCGACAGCCCGATGCCTGCACCGACGCTGCGAATCGAATTTCCCCCGTCGCAGCAGGCGTCGTGCGCCCAATGGCGGGCACGCCCGTACTTCCAGCAGCGCGTGGCCACGCCCGAAGCCGCGCGAGACTATGCCCTGAACAGGCTCGCCATTCGCCCCGAGGCGCACGGGCGCCTGCTTGCAGGCGAATGGCTTCGTCCGGAAGACGTGGTGCCGCCCCCTTCATTCAATGGCGCAGAAGCCGATGTGCTGGCGGTGGCCGAGCCCGCATTGGCGCTGGCCCTGTGGAACAGCTATCCCATTCGGCATTGGTCCAACTGGGATCTGTCGTACATCGCCATGCATCTGCTCGTCGTCCATGGCGCCGCGGCGCTGCCGGGCTTGGGCGCTTTCCTGCAGGCCTTCCCGGAGTCGGGCTTGAGCCTGATGGCTGAAGTGGACTCACCCGTCATCGTGCCCACAGCGCTGCATGCCCTGCGCAAGTTGAAGAAGGCCAAGCCCCATGCTGTCGCGTGGATCCGCGCCCACCTGGCCACCACCCTGCCGGTGGCGCTGAGCCTCGCCTTCGGCAAGGACAAGCCCGCACGCGACGACGGGCAACACGCTCTGCGCTGGCTCATCGCACAAGGCCATGACGTTGCGCTGAGCGAAGCTGCAGCGCTTCAAGGCCCCGCCATGAGTGAGGCGCTGGAAGCACTGCGCCGGGCCGATCCCCTGCTGATCATGCCCTCGCGTGTTCCCAAGCTGCCCTCGTTTTTCGTCGCCTCCGCACTGCGCCGACCTGTGCTCAACGCAGGAGACGCGCTGCCCGTCACGGCGGTGGAGCACATCGGCACCATGCTCGCCATGAGCAGTGCCGATGCACCCTATGCGGGCCTCGCCCTGCTGCGCGAGGTGTGCACCCGCGCTTCGCTTGCCACTTTCGCCTGGGACCTTTACGAGGCGTGGCTGATCGATGGTGCGCCCGCCAAGGACAGTTGGGCCTTCCAGGCACTCGGCTTCCTGGGTGACGACAACACCGCTCACCGGCTGGCGCCACTGATGCGCGCGTGGCCGAGCGAAGGCTTGCACCAGCGCGCGATCACGGCCCTCGGCCTCCTCGAAGCCATCGGCAGCGACGTGGCGCTGATGCACTTGAACGGCATCGCCCACAAGGTGAAGTCGAAGCCGCTGCAGGACAAGGCCCAGGAGAAAATCGAGGCCATTGCAGACGCCCGTGGCCTCGACGCGGCCCAGCTGGCAGACCGCCTGGTGCCCGACCTCGGCCTCGACGAACATGGCAGCCTCAACCTCGATTTCGGCCCGCGTCAGTTCACCGTGGGCTTCGACCACGACCTGAAGCCGGTCGTCAAGGATGCCCAAGGCACACGGCAGAAAGACCTGCCCAAGCCGATCAAGAGCGATGACGAGGCGCTTGCCGAGGCCGCCGCCCTGCGCTTCAAGCAACTCAAGAAAGATGCGAAGGCGCTTGCCAAACTTCAGCTCGACCGCCTGGAGTCGGCCATGGTGACGCAACGGCGCTGGACCGAGGCCGAGTTCCGGATGTTCTTTCTCGAACACCCCTTGATGCGTCACTTGGCCGCCCGCCTCGTGTGGGGCGTGTATGCCGAGGGCGACCTCGTCCACGCCTTCCGCGTGGCCGAAGACTGGACCCTCGCCGACCAGAACGACAGCCACTTCGCACTGGCGGACAGCGCCACTCTGGGCCTGGTGCACATGCTGGAGATGGCCGATCCCCTGCAAGCCGCCTTCGGCCAGGTGTTCGCCGACTACGAGATCCTCCAGCCCTTCAAACAACTCGGTCGCGAAACCTACGCCCTGACCGAAGCAGAACGTTCTGCCAAGGAGATCACACGCTTCAAGGACAAGGCCGTGGCCGTGGGCAGCGTGCTGGGGCTGGCCCAGCGCAGCTGGGAACGCAACCGCAACGAGGACGGCGGGTGGATCACGCAATTGACCAAACCCGCTGATGGCGGGCTGCAACTGAATGCCGACCTCGACCCCGGTACACCGCTCGGTGACACCACCTCGCACCCGAGGCAGAAGTTCGCTCGCATCACACTGCGACAACCTGGAACATGGGATGACGAGGGTCTCCGACCTTTCTCTCAGCTCAGCCCCATCGCCGCCAGCGAGATGCTGCGCGACATCGATTTGCTCGCGCCTTTGAAAGACACCCCATGACCATCCCACGCGCCAAGACCCAGCGACCGCCAGCCGAGCTGCTGTATGCGGACGAACTGGCAGCACTCAAGAAGTCCGACACCGGCCCGGTGCCACCAGGCTGGCAGTTGTCGATGCCGGCGGTGCTGCGTTTCATCATGGGCGGCGAGGGCATCAGACAGAAGATGGTGTGCGCGCCGAGCCAGATCGAACGCGCGATGGTGACGCTGGCCTCCAACCGCGCGCTGCTGCTGGTGGGTGAGCCGGGCACCGCCAAGAGCCTGCTGTCGGAGCTGCTGGCTGCAGCCATCAGCGGCACCAGCACGCTGACCATCCAGGGCAGCGCGGCCACCACCGAAGACCAGATCAAGTACGGCTGGAACTACGCGCTGCTGCTGAACGAAGGCCCATCGCCCCGCGCGCTCGTGCCCTCGCCGCTGTACCGCGCCATGCAGGAGGGCAAGCTCGTGCGCTTCGAAGAAATCACGCGCTGCCCGCCCGAGGTGCAAGACGGCCTTCTGTCCATCCTCTCCGAGCGCCTGGTGATGGTGCCGGAGCTGGCCACCGACAACGCCGTGTTCGCGGCCCCCGGCTTCAACCTCATCGCCACGGCCAACACGCGCGACCGCGGTGTGAACGAGATGTCGGCCGCGTTGAAACGCCGCTTCGCCTTCGAAACGGTGTTCCCCATCGCCGACTACGACCAGGAACTCGCCCTCGTGCGCAGCGAGGTCGCCCGCCTTCTGGCCCACGACCAGATCAGCACACCGCCATCCGACGACGTGCTCGAGGTGCTGGTGACAACCTTCCGCGAGCTGCGCCAAGGGGTGGACAAGGCGGGCGGTGCGAGCGAGCGCTTGTCCACCGTCGTCAGCACGGCCGAGGCTGTGAGCGTGGCGCATGCGGTGGCGCTGCGCGGGCACTATCTGCGCGGTGGCGCGGGCTCGCCGGCCGACATCGTCGAAGCCCTCGCCGGTGCCGCGGCCAAGGACAACCCCGACGACCTGGTGAAAATCCGCCGCTACATCGAGCACCGCGCCGCCAAGCGCAAAGGCGAGCACTGGAAAGCCTTCCACGCCGCACGCCACCTTCTCCCGTCCTGATCTCCCATGACCGTCCGCGTGCTCGGTGTTCGCCACCACAGCCCTGCCTGCGCGCGGCTGGTGGCACAGCTCATCGCGCAGCACAAGCCTTTTGCCGTGCTGATCGAGGGGCCTAGCGACTTCAACGATCGCCTTGAAGAGCTCCGCCTCGACCACACCCTGCCCGTGGCCCTCTACAGCTACGCCAACGAAGAGGGCAGCGCAGCAGCACAATGCTGGTTCCCCTTCCTCGACTACTCACCCGAGTGGGTGGCGCAGCGTCTGGGCCAGGATGCGGGCGCACTGGTGCGCTTCATCGACCTGCCCCACTGGCAGTACCGCGCCATTCCCGATGCCCACAAGGCGCAGCACGACCCGCTTGCCGCGCGGCCCGCACAACAACGGCAGCGCTACGGCCAGGTCGTGCAGGCCTTGTGCGAGCGCTTCGGCTGCGATGGCGACAACGCGCTGTGGGACCACCTCTTCGAGTCGCTGCCGGCCGATGCGCCTGCAGACGATCTCCACCAGCGGCTGGACCTCTACTTCAACGAACTCCGCGGCGACGACCCCGGCACCGAACAAGACATCGCCCGCGAACAGACCATGGCCAGCTGGGTGGCCTGGGCGCAAGCAAGTGCCGTGGCAGAGGGGCAAGACGGCCTGGTGCTCGTGGTCTGCGGTGGATGGCACAAGCTTGCCATCGACACGCTGTGGCCCACGCTCGACGGCCGCTCCGAACCGCTCAACCCGGCGCCAGCCAGCGACCGCGCCGCAGGCAGCTACCTGGTGCCCTACGAGTTCCGCCAGGTCGACGCGCTCGGCGGCTACCGCTCGGGCATGCAGTCGCCGCTGTTCTACCAATGGGCATGGGCGCACGGCCTCGCCGAAGCCGGCACGCGTGCCATGGCGCAGATCGTCTCGCGCCTGCGGCGACGCAAGCTCCCGCTGTCCACCGCCGACCTGTTCGCCTTCGAGCAGACGCTGGGCGCCCTGAGCCGCCTGCGAGGACACGCCACACCGCTGCGGCACGACATCCTCGACGCGCTGCAGTCCACCGTCGTGAAGGAAGCGCTGGACCGGCCCCCGCCATGGGTGAACCAGTTTTCCATCGGCACCAACGACCACCCCGCCCTGCGCGAGGCCTTGCTGGTGCTGACCGGCGACGGCGTGGGCCGCCTGCACGCCAACACACCGCTGCCCCCGCTGCTTCACGACGTGACACGACGGCTGGCCGACTGCGGCCTGCAGGTGCAACGCACGCCACAAACGCTTGTGCTGGACCGGCGCATCGAGGCCGACAACCGACGCGCCCACGCCCTGTGGCAACTGAAGGTGATCGGCGTGCGCGGCGCCACGCTCAAAGAAACCCGCGCGCCCCACGCCTCGCGCCAGCTGCGTGCCGAACTGCGCTTCGAAGAACACTGGGCGCTGCTGCAAGACGACAGCTGGTACCCCAACCTCATCGAAGCGGCGGTGCACGGTGCCACGCTCGAAGGCGCGGCGCGGCAGGCCCTGCTCACCCAAGTAGAAGGCGCTGACGGCGACCCGGCTGCCTCCACCGAATGCCTGCTGCACGCCCTGCGCGCCGGACTCACCGACATGGGCGAGGCCATGGCGCAAGCGCTGCAGCACACGCTGCCCCATTCGCACGACCACGCGGCGCTGGCCCGCGCGGCCCACCTGTTGTTCGACATCGGCCACGCAGGTTTCTGGGGCACTGCAACCCAAGCGTTGCTGAATCAAACCCAGCTGCTGCTGGCCGAGCGCATCCTGTGGCTGCTCGAAACCCACACCGGCCGCACCCCCGACCAATTGACCGGCGACGTGGACGCCGTGCGCGTGTTCGACGTGCTGCTGCGCCAACACCCCTCCACCGACACCTTGTTCATCCGAGAGACACTGCTGCGCTTCGCACGCGGCAGCGAGCGCCCGCCCGGCGTGCGCGGCGCAGCACTCGGTGTGGCCTGCATGCACGAGGCCCTGGGCCCTGACGCCACTGCGCAGATCGTGGCCATCACACGTGCCGTGCCGCCACGCGACGAGCTGGGCGACTTCCTCTACGGCCTTTTCGCCTGCGCGCGCTCGCAGGCGACAAGCTCCGACCTCATCGTGCAGGCTGTGCATGCGGCGCTTGAAGAGATGAGCACTGCCGATTTCCTCGTCGCCCTGCCGCAGCTGCGCAACGCCTTCGGGTGGTTCCCGCCCAAGGAGCGAGGGGTGCTCGCAGGCATGTTGGCCGAGTTGCTGGGCCTGTCCACGTCTGAACAGTCGCGTTTGCTGAACTTGCGCCAGGGCACGGGCACCTTGCTCGATGCCAAGCGGATCGAAGCGCAGGCCTTGGCCTGGGCCGCTGAATGGGGGTTGCCGACATGAAGCCCCTTGTGGAACTGTCGGCCACCGAACGCTGGCGCCTGCTGCTGGGCGAAGCCGCGCAGCCCGCCTTGAATGCGGGCTTGAGCGACCGCGGCATGGCAATGGACCGCGCCCTGGCCTGGCTGTACGGCCGCGACGAACAACAAGACACCACCGACCGGCTGGACCGCCACGGCGGCAGCGAGGCCTCGCAGCTCACCGTGCCCGAGTGGATCAACGACATCCACGAGCTCTTTCCGAAAGAGACCATCGAGCGCCTGGAGCGCGATGCCATCGAACGCTACGGCATCGACGAGGTGGTCACCAACCTCGACGTGCTGGAGCGCGCCACACCCAACCCCGCGCTGCTCGAAGCGGTGATGCGCACCAAGCACCTGATGAACCCGCAGGTGCTGGCCATGGCCAGGAAGCTCGTGGCCAAGGTGGTGGCCGAGCTGATCGAAAAGCTTGCCAAGGAAATTCAGCGTTCGTTCAGCGGCACGCGGCGGCGCCAGCGCCTGAGCCTGCAAGGCTCGATGAGCCAGTTCGCCGCGCGCGAAACCCTGCGCCGCAACCTGCGCCACTACGACCCCGTGCGCCGCAAGCTCGTCATCGACCGGCCGGTTTTCTACACGCACCACCGCCGCACGCTGGAGCCCTGGCAGGTCTTTCTGCTGGTGGACCAGAGCGGCAGCATGGTGAGCTCGGTCATCCACTCGGCGGTGACGGCTTCGTGCTTGTGGGGCCTGCCCGGCATCAAGACCCACCTCATTGCCTTCGACACCGAGATCGTCGACCTCACCGACAGCGTGCAGGACCCGGTTGAACTGCTGATGAACGTGCAGCTCGGCGGCGGCACCTCGATCGGCAAGGCCGTGGGCTACGCGGCCGACCGCATCGAGGTGCCCAAGCGCGCCATCGTGGTGATCGTGAGCGACTTCTACGAGTGCATGCCCGAGCACATCCTGATCAGCCACGTGCGCGCCTTGGTGGCGCAAGGCACCATCGTGCTGGGCTTGGCGGCATTGAACGACAAGGCCGATGCCGACTTCGACCGCGCACTCGGTGCCAAGCTGGTGGAGGCCGGTGCCCACGTGGGCGCGATGACGCCGGGCCAGCTGGCCGCGTGGCTGGCGGAGAAGCTCCAATGAGCGCAGCGCCATTGAGCGGCCCACCCCGCAGCGATCTGCTGCACCTGTCGCCCGAAGCCCTGGCGCAAACGGTGAACGTGGGCGTGGTGAAACGCGCCGTGCGCGAGCTGGAAGGCGGCTACCGGCCGGCGCTGACCGTCGATGAGGACGGCGGCCTGACGGCTCGGTTCTCTGACGGCCTGGTCTGCTCCTGGCCCCCGGCCACCTCCATCCAGCACGCCCGCTGCACATGTGGTGCCGCCACCGTGTGCCGCCACCGCATCATTGCCGCACTCGCCTACCGAGAGACCGTGCCTGTCGAAGGCGCCGCGCCGGTACGCTCGCCCGGCGAGGCAAGCGACGAGGACCTGTCCCGCACCATTCCCGCCTCGCTGCTGCAAGCCGCCACCATGATGCGCGAACGCGGCCTCAGCATCGACGTGTGCCGCGGTTCAAGCACCGAGCCCTGCGACACCGCACGTCTGCCCTCGGCCACGGTGCGTTACTGGGCCGGGGCCCACATCGAAGCAGCCCGCTGCGACTGCCTGCGCGCGTCGGCCTGCGAACACGTGGCGCTCGGCGTTTGGGCCTTCCGCGAGGCCGATCGCGCGGCAGCGCGGCAGCCCGTGCACCAGGTGCGCCTCGGCCACGTGGGCAGCGTGCTGGCGCTCGATGCACTGCCGTATGTGCAGCTGATGGAGGCTGTGTTGCGCCATGGTGTGTCGCAAGGCGCGGCCCCCCTCACCCAGCCCCTCAGCACCGCCATGGAGGCAGCACGCCACACCGGCGCCGTGTGGATCGGCCGGCTGCTGGCCGATGTGGAAGGCTGGGCCAGCGCCTATGCGGCCCGCAGCGCGCTCTATGCACCAGAGCACGGCGTGTCCCTGCTGGCCGAGCTGGCCCTGCGTCTGGCGGGCGGCGTGCAGCTCGGGCAGGCCCTCACCGTGCTCGGCATCGGCCAGGCGCAAGAAACCGAACTCGACCGCCTGCGCCTGATGTGCCTGGGCGCACGCACCGAACGCGATGGCGAGCAGCGCCGCACCCGGCTCGTCATGGCCGACATGGACACCGGCACCTCGATGGTCCTCAGCCACGAGTGGAAGGTGGCCGACACCCAGCTCGGCGACGAAGCCACGCTGAGAAGCTCAGAGCGCCTCGCCCCCGGCGTGCGGCTCACCCAGCTCGCCCAGGGGCAGGTGCTCGCCCAGCAAGCCCGCCGCCTCGCCGACGGCAGCCTCCGGCTGGCCAAAGCCCGCACCGCACAGAACAGCGTGCTGCCACAGGCGGCAGATTGGTCGCTGCTCAAGGCCCCGCTGCGCTTCGACTCCGTGGCCCAGCTGGCCGAGCACCAGCGTGCTCACCCGGTGGCGGCCATGCAGGCTCGCCATGCCGCACGCCAGTTCGTCGTGTTCAGCCCCAGCGCCGTCGACGACGTGGTGTATGACCCGAACGACCAGGCCGTGCTGGGCGTGCTCAGCGATGGCGAGGGCGACCAGCTCGTGCTGCGCCGCAGCCACGAGCCCCACACCCGCCACGCGCTCGATGCCATGGCCGGCGCACTCAACGGCACGCTCGGCCCTCTGCGCCACGTGGCCGGGTTGCTGCACTGGGTTCGCGGATCGCCGCAGCTCGAACCCTGGGCCTTCGCCTGCGA
>JBEGTX010000039.1:0-6681 GCA_041179165.1 Pseudomonadota bacterium
CACCACCGTGACGCTGAGTTCCGTGCTGTGCGGTTCCCAGATCGTCGTGTTGCAAGAAGGCATCCCCGAGATGATTCCCGTCGAGATGTGTTACCTCGGCTGGCAAGAGTCGCTCGAGCAACTGGCCCACTTGGTCGAACCTGAAATTCCGGACGCCTGAGTCGGTTCGCAGGCCTGCCATGACGATGTGAACCGTGGGATGCGGTTCACAGTCGGATCAAGAGCGCGTGGCAAGAGTCACGGCGCCCGCCGGCACACGCCGAAGGCGTCCAGCGCCGGCTTGTAGGTCGTGGTTTTCACCTTCAGCAAGCCGAGCGTGGTGTGGAACAGGTTGTCGTGGCTGAGCGGGGCGTCGAGGCGTTCGGTCAGGCAGGTGGTGTCGATCCCGTTGTCGAATGCCAGCGAGGCCGACGTCCAGAAGATCATCGGCACATGGATCTGGAAGCGCGGTGCCACCGCGTACGGCATGCCGTGCAGGTAGAGGTTGTTCTCGCCGAGAGACTCGCCGTGGTCCGACAGGTAGAGCATGGCCGTCGCATGGTCGCTGGACCGCTGCTTCAGCCAGCCGATGGTCGAGGCGATCACGTGATCGGCGTAGGCGATGGTGTTGTCGTAGGCATTCACCAGGCTTTGCTTTTCGCACTGCTGCAGCACGTTGGTCGTGCACTCCGGGGTGAAGGGCTTGCGGTCGGGCGGAGAGCGTTTGCTGTAGGCCGGGCCGTGGCTGCCCATGGGATGCATCACCACCAGCACGCCGCGGGCCCGCTGCTCGGCTGGCAGGGCGGCGAGCCGCTCGTCGAGCCCGTGCAGCAAGGCCATGTCAAGGCACTCGCCACCATCACACAACCCTGCAGCCAGTGGCGTTGCACCGGGAATGGGCTCGTTCGTGTGGGCATGGGCCACGCGGTCGCACACGCCCTTGCAGCCGGCCTGGTTGTCGACCCACAGCACGGCCATGCCGGCGCGCTGCACCACGTCGAGCAGGTTCTCGCGCCGCTGGTCATCGTCTTCGTAAGCCTGTTTGCCCAGTGAGGAAAACATGCAGGGCAGCGACGCGGCCGTGTTGGTGCCGCACGAGCTGACCTGGCGGAAGCTCAGCACATCGAGCCGCATGAGTTCAGGGTTGGTGAGCCGGCCGTAGCCATTGAGCGAGAAGTTGGCCGAGCGGGCGGTCTCACCCACCATGAGCACCAGCAGCGGCGGCTTGCTGTTCGGCGCGCGGGGCAGCAGCTGCGCATCGGTACCCACGGGCAGCACCGGGCCGCTGGGCGGGGCATCGGCACCAGAGACCAGGCGCCCGACGGCGTAGAACGAGTTGAGCGGGTTGATCAGGTAGCGCAGTGATTTGTGGGTGCGCATGGTCCCCGACATGTCGGCAAAGAACAGCATCAGCAGCCCGACGGAGAGCACCAGGGCACCGAGCACCCCCAGCAGGTTGCGTTTGATCTGACGCCATGCAGGCAACGCCTGGATGTCTGCACGCCACAGCAGCACGGCGGGGATGATGCCGATCACCAGCACGAGCCCCGCCATGCGCAGGCTGAGCAGATCGCGGGTTTCGCGCACATCGGTCTGCAGCACGTTGAGCATCATCGACGGGTCGATCACGATGCCATAGGTGCCCATGAAGTAGGCCCCGAACGCCGCCGCCAGCAGGAACACCGTGGCCACCGGTTTGAAGGTCC
This sequence comes from Pseudomonadota bacterium, assembly GCA_041179165.1. GTDB lineage: Bacteria > Pseudomonadota > Gammaproteobacteria > Burkholderiales > Burkholderiaceae_C > Rhizobacter. Next base: position 1,686 of record JBEGTX010000039.1, read on the forward strand.
AGCGCCAAGCCGCCAGGGTGAGGCACAGCGCCGTGAGGCCTGCCACCATGCCGCAAAAAGCGAGCATGAAGAGGCGGCCGCGCAAGCCGCTCATCTCGGGCAACTCGTCGAGCGCGTGCCATAGCGGCCAGTTGGCAAACACCGCAATCCACAGCGCAGTGAGCCAGGCCACTGAGAGCGGGTTCCACGGAGAAGGGCGGTCGTCGCTCGTCGTCGTCGTACGGTTCATGAAGGGTCCGTGCTGTCTCGGGGAACCGGGGGCAGTGCTGGCATGTCTGCGCATGGTCAAGCCGACCCGGGGCGGTGATTGTCGCCGACGGCGTGGTGGGCCTGGCAAGGCCGGGAATCGCCAGTGAAGCGCGCTGCATCCGTGAAGGGTGTCGTTGCCAAGCCTTCATCCGCGCGGACATATGCCGCTGGTTTTCGACCGCGTGCGATCTGGCGCCGCCTCAACACTGGAGGCTCCTCTGCCAACACCTCCTGTGCCATGAAAGCCTTGTTCAAGATTGCTGTGCTGTGTGTCCCGTTGCTGTTTGCCGGATGTGGGGGAGGTGGGGGTGATGACCAGGTCGGGCAGAGCGCCCGTTCAACCAGCTACTGGACGATGGACGGTCATCGCTACCACCGGGGTTTGTCGTCAGAAGACCAAGTGGCTTTGGGGAGTGGCACCATGTTGACCCTCGCACTCGCCAGCACGCAGGCCGAGCAGGGAGGCGACACTGCCAATGGGGCCTACTCGGGCAGTACGCTGTCGTTCTTGATGTTGAACAAGTCTCCCGGAACATACACGGTAGTCCCTTCCCGGCAAGCTCAGTTGCTGTCGACCATGGCGAAACAAACCATCGTGGTCGAAGTGACTGTCGGAGTCGCCGTCACCACTGGCGCAACACACTATGGCGCTGACGGTGGAACCGTCGTCGTCACGGTAGACGGAAAGGGGAAACTTCACTTCTCGACACCCACGGCGCTGCGCATGTCGAAGAGGCTGGATGTGCTTGGAGGTGTTCGCGGGGCGCCATCATCGATGGCTTTGATGGTGCACGACGTGAATTGACCGACTGAACTGCAGCGGCCTGTTCTTGTAGCAAACTGCGCCGCACCACAGATCGGGGGCCATGGTCTTGGCAGACTCGCACGAGCCAGCCAAGCGACATACCGTCAGGCTGCCATGGAGTCAGGTGGACTTGCGTCCGACGCTGGTGGAGCGGCGGGACTCGTTGCCGGCTTGCTCCCTTCACGCAGCGTCAACCCCCCAGCCTGCCGCCCACCGGCTTGCCCCAACTGCGGCAGACCGCCGCTGCCGCCGTATTTCGTCCGAAGTGCTTCCACCTGTTCCAGCAGCAGGTCCGCCCCTTCGATCTTGGCGCGGTGACGCTGCAGCGTCATGCGCGCCATGTCGAGCAGCTTGCCGTTGCGGGTGGTCGTGCTGTGCTGGATGAGTTGTTCTACCGCTTGGCGGTGCTGGCCTTTCACCGTGAAGGTCACGGCCTCTTCGGCCATGGCGCTGATGCGCTGGTGGGCCTCGTGCACCCGCTCGGCAAAGGGCGGGTGTCCTCTGGCCGTGCAGGACAGCAGTTCGGTCAGGCCCTTGGAGCTGGCAAAGCGCAATGCGAGCGTGTCGACCCAGGTCTCGGCGCCGTCGAGTTTGAGTTCGGCGCCGGTCAACTGCCCGAGCATGGCCAGGATGTTGCACGCGGACTCTGTGTCCAGCGAGGGGTCTTGCAGGTCGCTCGTCATCTCCTTGACCTCGGCCACGGCCGCACCCACCTGCTTGTGCAGCATCAGGCTGAACACCTTCACCACCGACGTGAAGCGCTGCAGCCGCTTGCTCAACGGGGCTTTCTCAAGCGCATGCAGCAGGTTGTCGAGGCAGCGCTGCAAGCCCTTGGTGTCGCGCTGGTGGAAGCGGCACATGGCCAGCAACACGAGCGACTGGTAGTCGAACATTTTCGAGCTGATACCGATCAAGGCGGCCCGGTCGAGCATCTTGGCCGCTTCGTCGAGATCGCCCTGGTAGAACGCCAGCATGCCGTGCTTCTGCAAACGTGTGATCGACCCCGGCGTCAGCTCGCTGGCCTTGCGGTAGGTTTCGAGCGCCTTGCTCAGGTCGCCTTGTTCCACGTGCAGCCGGCCCATGACATCGTAGGCATCGACATACGTGGGCTGCTCGCCGATCAGGCTTTCCAGGGTGCGAAGCGCCTGCGTGGGCTGATTGGCCTCCACCTGCGCACGCGCGATGCCGAGCTTGGCCCAAGGCAGGGCGCCGGTTTCGAGCACGGCCTCATACAGCTTCTTGCCGGCCTCATGATCGCCTTGGCGAAGCAGCAGCTCGGAGCCGATGCGGGCCGCATACATCCAGTACGGCCCACGGGCATTGAAGCGGGTGACACAAAGTGCGGCGGCGGCGGTGAAATCAAGCGCCTCAATGGCCGTGAAAATGTCGGCCAGGGATTTCTTGCGCTGGCGGGCCTGCTTGAGTCGCTCGCCGAGCGAGGCGGCGGTGTGGGGCTTGATCAGGTAGCTGTCCAGCGCCGATTCGGCCGCATCGGCCACCATGGTGTACGACGACGATCCGGTGACGATGATGAACACGGTCGACAGCGGCAGCAGGTTGTTGCGCCGCAGGTCGTCGAGCAGGTTCTGCCCGGTATAGCCTTCCGAACCGAATTCGTGCTCGCACAGCACCACGTCGAAGGTGCGGTATTCGAGCTGCTTGCGCGCATCGTGAATGCGGCTGCACTGCACCACCTGGCCCACACCGAACTCGCGCAGCTGGGCCGAGAGCAGGCTTCGCGACGTCGGGTTGCCGTCGATCACCAAGGCCGACGACTTCTCGAACTCGCGGTCGATTCTCACCGCACGGTCTCCGTGAAGGCGGGGCGCAGCGGTGTGAGGGCAGGGCAGGGCATGACAGGGTGATTCGCAGGATGACCTTTCATTTATCGGACTTCACCCAGAGGACTTGAGCCGGTGCCCCCCACCAGTGCCGCGGCCAGTCGGTCTGTCTGCATCAAAGCGCACACGGGTGCCACTTCTGTTTCCGGCGATCCAGGGTGCGTCGCGGAAGGGACTTGTCGCCAAAGCGACCTCAGGGCATTGGCCCCGGCGCCTCAAGGCTCTGGCGTCGCTACAATGACCACGGGTGCTGAACCGATTGGCGGCGCAGCAGGTTGTTTGCGCTGGTCGGGCCGCCACGCTGAGCAAACACGCCCGTGCACCCAGCGTCCGACACCACCATTCAATACATCGCCCTCGCCATCTTCGTGTTGGCGCTGATTCATACTTTCGCCACCAGGCACCTCGAACGTCTTTCTCATCGGCTCCCGAGGCACGCCGGGCTGTTCCATCTCCTGGGCGAGGTCGAGGTCGTATTTGGATTCTGGGCCATCGTCCTGATTTTGACGATGGGCTTGATGCAGGGCGGCGAGCAGGCGCTCACCTATGCGGAGTCGCGAAACTACACCGAACCGCTGTTCGTCTTCGTGGTCATGGTGGTGGCGGCTTCGCGGCCCGTGCTACGCACCGTGATGTGGGCCGTAGACAGATTCTCGCGTTCAGTGCCGTTGCCCACACCTGTGGTCAGCGCGTGGATGGGTCTCGCGGCGGTGCCGCTGCTGGGCTCGCTCATCACCGAGCCGGCGGCGATGACCATCGCCGCCCTGATGCTTGCGCCGCAGATTTTCCGGCCTCAAGTGCCGGAGCGGCTGAAGTACCTGGCCTTGGGCGTGCTGTTCGTCAATGTGTCCATCGGGGGCACGCTCACCTCCTACGCTGCGCCGCCCGTGCTGATGGTCGCGACCACCTGGAAGTGGGACAGCGCCTTCATGTTTTCGCACTTCGGCTGGAAGGCGGCCATTGCGGTCGTGACAAACGCAACCGTCGCCACGTTCATGCTTCGCAAGCATCTCCAGGCCCCGTCAACCCATGGCATGGCGCCGGAAGCTGCCGTGCCCCTCATGGTCGTGCTGGTTCACCTCGCGTTGCTGGCTGGCGTCGTGCTATTTGCCCACCACCCGGTTGCCTTCCTCGGCCTGTTCCTGATGTTCCTTGGCTTCACGCAGGCCTACGAGCGCCACCAGAGCCCGCTCATCCTCAGGGAAGCCCTGCTGGTGGCGTTCTTCTTGGCGGGCCTGGTGGTGCTCGGCGGGCTGCAAGGCTGGTGGCTGCAGCCCATCGTGTCGAGCCTAGAGCCGCTGGCCTTGTTCTTCGGTGCGCTTGGCTTGACCGCCATCACCGACAACGCGGCGCTGACTTATCTCGGCTCGCTCATCGACGGCATCTCCGACGAGTCCAAATACATGCTGGTGGCTGGCGCTGTAGCCGGCGGCGGCTTGACGGTGATTGCCAATGCACCCAACCCCGCCGGTGTGGCCTTGCTCAAGCGCGGCTTCCAGGATGAGTCGATCGGGGCGGGTGGCTTGCTCCTGGGGGCCCTTGGCCCGACAGGGCTGGCGGCGGCGGCGTTCCTGCTGCTCTAGGAGCCTGTCGGACTTGGAAAGCGTCGGCTGCAAATCGACCGCAGGGGTCCATTTTCGCCGTCTTTTTGTCCCATAGCGGGGCTATGGGCCTGCAAATCCGGCAAAAACTGTCCTCGCTGGGGCCGATTTTCGCTTTCGACGTTCCAAGTCCGATAGGCTTTTAGCCGCGGAACTGGCTGCGCCGGCCCGGGCGATCGAATCTTGCCAAGCCGCGGCTTTTGACCTCCTGCCCACGTCGCCCAGTGCACGGGCCATTGCGTCGGGCGGGGCGCTGCGCGGCCATTCGAAGAGCCAGCGTTCAGCCGTCGCGCCGCACACCAGGCCCCGAGCCCGTCGTGCACCAACAGTCGACACGCCCGATGGTGTGCAAGCCGCAACGGCCTGGGCCTTGAACGTCAAGGGGTGGTTGCGGCGTCGGCCCGCGCCTGCATCGTCGGAGATGGTGTTCCCGTGTCTACCAAGCGTTAGAGGCGACCCGTCCTGGTCATGCACACGCACGCTGCTTCGCTGGACACCAA
>JBEGTX010000040.1:0-33279 GCA_041179165.1 Pseudomonadota bacterium
TGGCTGGTCCCAAAAGTCACCAAAAGGACAGCGGCCTGTGAGCGTCGCCCCTTCGGGGAAGCTGAGTCGCCCGGTCTTGGAAGGGTCGTGTGGAACTCGCTACGTTCCCTTCGGTCACTGCACTCAGACAGCCACACGAAGTATGTTGTTGAAGCGCTCCGCGCCCCTTCCAAGACCGGGCGCCTCAGCCGACGCTCAATGGCCGCGAACACCAGCCAGAGCAACACCAGCCACCGCAACATCAGCCGGGCCTTGCTTCGCCTCGTGCTGGATGACCTTGCTGTGCCTCGGACCGAATAGCGCAGCGTTGATCAAGCAACTACGCGGGAGCCGGATTTGCCGGTCGACACGTGCGCGCTCCTTGGGGTAGGAGCGCCATCGCTCAGCAACGACCTCGCCGAAGATGGAAAATAGCCGCTTGCGTGGCCTTGCCCGCCCTCTTCACGAGCTTCGACCATGACCCATTCATCTGCCCCTGCGCCTTCTTCCTCCATCACCCCAGGCGAGTCACGCCGTCGCGAGGTGATGGGCGACGCCTTTGTCGACCGCGCATTGGCCGCGGCCAACACCTTCACCCAGCCCCTGCAGGACATGGTGAACAACCATGCCTGGGGCTCCACCTGGTTGCGTGAGGGCATCGACCTCAAGCAGCGCAGCCTGTGCACGGTTGCCATGCTGGCGGCGCTGGGCCACACCAATGAACTCAAGGGCCACCTTCGCGGCGCGCTCAACAACGGCGCCACGCTGCATGAATTGCGCGAGGTGCTGCTGCATGTGGCGCCTTATGCCGGCGTGCCGGCGTCGGTGGCGGCGTTCCGCGCGGCAGGCGAGTGGATGGCGGCAGAAGGCCTGAGCCTGGACGCGCCGCCGGTCTGAGCGCGTCACGCTGGATGCAGCTGAGACCCCGCATCCAGCGCGTTTGTTCGATTGGCGAGAAAATGCGGAACCGTGTTTCCCCAGGGCTCGCCATGACCGCAAAAATCCAGATCGACTTCGTCTCCGACATCTCCTGTCCTTGGTGCGCCATCGGCCTGTCCGCGCTGGAGCAGGCGCTCGAGCGTGTGAAGGACACGGTCTCGGCCGAGCTGCACTTCCAGCCTTTCGAGCTCAATCCGCGCATGCCAGCCGGTGGTCAGGACATCGATGAACACCTGGCCGAGAAGTACGGTGCCACCCCTGAAGCCTCGGCCCGCAACCGCGAGGCCATCCGCGCCCGAGGCGCCGAGGTCGGCTTCACGTTTGCCATGGACAAACGTGGCCGCATCTACAACACCTTCGACGCACATCGCCTGCTGCACTGGGCCGGCCTTGAGGGCCGCCAGCAGGCCTTGAAACACGCGCTGCTCGAAGCCTACTTCGGCGAGGGCAAGAACCCCGAAGACCACGCCTTGCTGGCCGAAGTGGCCGAGAAGGTGGGCCTCGACGGCACCCAAGCACGCGCCGTGCTCGCCTCGGACGACTACGCACTCGACGTGCGAGAGCGCGAACAGTTCTACCAACAACACGGCATCAACGCCGTCCCCGCCGTCATCCTCAACGGCCGCCACCTGATTCAAGGCGGCCAACCGGTCGAGGTGTTCGAGCAGGCGCTGAGGCAAGTCGCGCAGGAGCCTCAGGAGGTCTGAAGCGCGGCGGCCAACGTTTCAACCACATGCAAGCGCTGCACCATCCGGAACATTCAGACCGATGCGAAGCGAGGGCCGCTGGTGTTGTTGGTGTTGCTCTGGCTGGTGTCCGCGGCCATTGAGCGACTCAGCTTCCCCGCAGGGGCGACGCTCACAGGCCGCAGTCCTTTCGGTTACCTTTGGGACGCCAAAGGTGACTCGCCTGCCGGGGCGAAATCCCGGCGCGGCAGTGCCATGACCCAACCGGTTTGCGTTCAGCCCCAAAGAACCGATGAAGGTGCGTCGAAGCACAAGCGGCTTTACATCGGGCCTGTGGGTCCCGGCCTTCGCCGGGATGACCGAGGATTGTGTGCGTCACGTGGAGCACCTAGCGAACCGCGAACAACAAAATCCTAAAGCGCGAAATCACTCTCCCGCCTGCGCGGCACCCGCGCAGCCAACAACCCCCGCAACAAATCCGAATCCGCCGGTTTCACCAGATGGTGATCGAACCGCGCCGCCGCCGACCGCTCCCGGTCCGCCACCTGCCCATACCCCGTCAGCGCAATCAACATCGCACCAGAAGCCTCCGGCATGGTGCGCAAACGCCGAGCCAACTCGGTGCCGTCCATGCCGGGCAGGCCGATGTCGAGGATGTAGACATCCGCGCGAACCTGTTCGACCTCTGCCAGTGCCGACGGGCCATCATGGGCGACGGCCACGCGATGGCCGTCGAGTGTGAGCAGCTGGCACAGCGCCAGCGCCGCATCCACGTTGTCGTCGACCACCATGATTTGCAGCGAGCGGGCCGCGCGGCGGGCCGGGGCCGGCAGGCCGTCGGGAGAGACCGCGGCGGTGGGCACGACGCGTGGCATGCGCACACAGAACGAGGTGCCTTGGCCTTCGCCATCGCTGCGGGCATCGACCGTGCCACCATGCAGCGCGACCAGGTTCTTCACCAGTGCCAGGCCGAGCCCCAGACCGCCCTGATGGCGGTCGACCGCACGCGCGCCCTGCGTGAACAGCTCGAAGATCTGCGGCATCAGCTCAGGTGAAATGCCCACGCCGTTGTCATGAACCTCGATCTCGATCTGATCGTCGAGCAGGTCGACGCTGATGACGATGTGTCCGCCTTCGGGCGTGTACTTGGCCGCGTTGGTCAGCAGGTTGCTGACCACCTGCACCATGCGCGCCCGGTCGGCCAGCATGACGCCGCGTTCGGGCGGCACCGACACCGCCAGCGTGTGGCGGCGCGATTCGATCAGGGGGCGCACCTGCTCCACGCCGGCGGTGACGATGTCGGACACATCGACCTCCACCTTGTCGAGCGTGATGAGGCCGCGGGTGACACGTGAGACGTCGAGCAGGTCGTTGACGATCTTGGTCATGTGGCGCACCTGGCGCGCAATGAGGTCGCTGGTGCGCATGACACGCGGGTCGGCATCGGGCATGCGGCGCAGCAGTTCGGCACCTGCACTGATGGGTGCGAGCGGGTTGCGCAGTTCATGGCCGAGCATGGCGAGGAAGTTGTCCTTGTTGCGGTCGGCGGCCTGCAGGGCGTCGGTGAGTTCGGTGAGTTTTTCGCGCTCTTGCAGCAGCGTGGAGTGCTGCTGATGCAGGCGGTCGAGCATGTCGTTGATCGAGTGCGCCAGCCGCGCGACTTCTTCGCTGCCGTCCTCCGGGGCGCGCTTGGCTTGCAGCCCGCTGGCGAAGAGGGTGCTCGAGAAGGTGTTCAACGCGTGCAGATCGCGAGTGAGGAGCCTTGCGAGCACATAGCCGGCCGCCGCGATGGCTGCAAACAAGCCGAGCGAGATGAGCGTCACGTGCTGGTAGGGGATGTCGGCGCGCGCGTAAGCAGCAGGTGCCCGCTCCTCACCCTGCAGCCGAAACTGCAAAGGCTCGAAGACAGGCGGGCTGGGCACGGGCACCGATTGTGGCATCGTGCCGTTCAGGGGCTGGGGGGCGGGACCCCATTGCAGTTTCACGGTGGGGCCGAGCTTGATGTCGCGCAGCTGGATCTTGTAGAGCACAGCACCTTCTGGCGAGCGGGTGCGTGGGTAGATCATCGGCTCGACCGCCACCAGCTCTCCACCGCCGGTCGCGTTGGGAAAGATCTGCGAACTCGGCCGGCCGCTGTCGATCTGGTGGCGCAGCCACTCGCGTTGCTCCGGCGTGAAGCGGGCCCCGCTGTTGCTGGCGATCTCGGTGCCCTGGAAGTCGGTGAGCATCACCTGGATGGGGATGCCGTTGATCTGCCGGATACCGGCCAGGTAGGGGCCGAGGTAGGTTTCTCGCCCCGCGCTGTCGACCAGGCCGGTGGCCAGGATGGTGCTGCTGGCAATCTCCGACATGCGGGTGGCCAGCTCGGAGAGGTCGCTGCCCACGGCCGTGGCGCGGTACTGGCGCTCGCGGGCCGACAACTCGCGCAGTGCGTCATCGTGCTGTTGCTGAATGAGCCACCATGACACGAGCGTTGTGGTGACCAGTGCAGCGGCGGCGAGGCCTGCGGCGGCGATCGCAAAACGCCGTGCCAGGCTGCGGGGGAACCAACGCAACGCCACCATCGTCAGGGTTCGACGGGCACGATCACGCCATCAGACCGGAAGCGCGTCATCAACAGCTCATCCGCCCCCAGGGCTTCGTGGCGTGTGGGTGTGAAGGGGGGCGCATACCGTTTGACAAGGCCGTTGTGCGCGCCGACCTTCTCGAGCGCGTTGCGTATCGCGCTGCGGTCGGTGCTGCCTGCGAGGTTGATGGCTTTGGCCAGCACGTGGGTGAGGTCGTAGGTGTGTGCCACACCGACAGGGCTTTCGATCTCGTTGATGCTCTGGATGCCGAACTTGCGTGCAGTGGTCATGAACGCATCGAGCTGGGCCTTGCGGGCCTTGAAGAAGCTGAAGGTCTGGACAATCGTGAAGTCGACGTTGTTCAGGGCCGGGCCGGCCTGTTGGAAGAAGCGTCCTCCTGTGACACCCCAATGGCTGAGCACCGGCACCCGGTGTGTAGCAGGCAAGGTGGCCATTTCGTTGACCAGCGTGGCGGCTTCATCGTCATTGGCTACCAGCAGGATGGCCTTGGCGCCAGCGTCGACGAGCTTGGTGTATTTGTCGAGCAGGCTGCGTTCTTGCCAGTTGTACCAGACCACGCCTGCGACACGAGGTGACCGATGTGACGCCAGGTAAGCCTCGACGGCCGCGAGGTTGCTGCGTCCCCAGGCCGTGTTGGTGAGCAACAGTCCGATGTGGTCGAGGCCGCGCTCCTTGGCCCGGTCGAGCATGAAGGGCATGGCCAGGCTGTCGCGCAGGGACAGGCGGAACACGTAGTTGGGCGAGCTTCCGTTGTCGACGATGGCGTCGGCCGCCGACCAGGGCGCGAGGAAGGGCAGCCGGGCAGCACGCAGCACGGGCAGCTCTTCGATGACAACCGGGCTGAAGCGCCCGCCGAACACCGCCACCAAGTCGGGCATGGCGATGAATTCTTCGAGGTTGCGGATGCCTCGGGCCGGAATCGAACGGTGGTCCTTGGTGACGATTTGCAGCGGCCGTCCGCCGAGCACGCCGCCGGCCGCGTTCACCTGGTCGACGGCGATGCGCATGCCGAGTTCGATGGCCTGGGCCGAGGTGCTGTTCTGCAGGCCGAATTCGCCGTCGATGCCGATGAGCACAGGCGAACGGGTTTCGGTGGCCTGGCCCACCGCCGGCAGTGAGGCTGCAGCCAGCACCCCTTGCTGAAATGCGCGGCGGGTGAGGCCGGGGCGGCAGGCCTCGGTCTCAAGGGGGGGCGAAGGGCTGAACGGGATGTCTCGCATGGCTGGAAGGTTCTCCTGCGTGGCCCCGCCATGCCGGGCGGGGTGCCATCGTAAGCCTGGAACGCTCGGGGGCGCCCAGGTTTTACAGATGGGGCTGGGGCAGCGGCACGGTGTCCCAAAAGTCGCACTGTGCGCCGCCGTCACCGCGCGCTGCGACCGAGGTCGCACCGATCGACAGGTAGGCGTCGCCCAGGCGTGCCAGCGGCCATGCTGCGGGTGGGCTGCCCGTGCGGGCGAAGTGTGTCCAGTGGCCGACCATGAGCCGCTGAACGGCGAGGTCGGTGTCGGTGGGCTTGTAGGCGCCGCCCCATGCAAAAAAGAACGGATGCTCCACCGTGTGCATGGCGCCGAGTGCCTTCTGATCGGGGTCGTTCTCAAGGCTGTGGGTGAAGAAGTAGCGCAACGCCGGGGCGTGCTGGTGGGCCGTCAGTGCACGGGCCACGCGCCGGCTCTGGCAGGTGAAGAAGGCATCGGTCGTGAGTTGCACCAGGGCCTGCCGCGGCGTGGCCCGAGGGGAGGTGGGGTAGGCCTCGACGATGCGTGCTGTCTGGGCCTCGCCGAACACCTTGCCGATGGCGGCCTCGTAGCTGGCACGGTCGGTGACTGGCCCGAGCGCGTTCACGAAGAGCATTGTCTCGTTGCTGCTGTTGCCGATGATGACAGGCACCTGCGCGTGGGCACCCCGGGCGATGGCCGCACGGGGTTGTTCGGGGATCACCCGGCCGTCCACGTTGGGCCCGTACACGCGGGGCAACACGCTGAAGGTACCTGGCACGGCGCGGACGACGTCGGCGGCCGGTCGGCTGCGCAGGCAGGCCGCGCGGTCGCCGCTGGTGCAGCCGAGTGAGTCGGCCACACGCTGGCCGGTGCCGCTTTCGGCCTGCGCCAGGGTGGGCAGCTCGCAACCGGTGGGCACGCTCGCCTGCATGGCTGCACGATGGAACAGGCCGCGGGCGCCCGGCGCTGCCAGCAGCGTGCAGATGTTGCCCCCGCCGGCCGAGGTGCCGAAGAGCATCACGCGCCGAGGGTCGCCGCCGAAGGACGCAATGTTCTCGTGAACCCAGCGCAACATGGCGATCTGGTCGAGGGTGCCGTAGTTGCCCGAGACCTTGTCCGTCGATGCGGCGCTCAGCTCGGGGTGGGCGAGGAAACCCAGCGCGCCGAGCCGGTAGTTGAAGCTCACGTGAACGACGCCTTCCGGCACGAGTTTCTCGCCGCCATAGCCCACGCCGCCGAACACCGGTGCGCCCTGGCCCGAGAAGCCGTGGTTGCCGCCGCCAGGGAAAAACACCATCACCGGCAGCGGGGCCGCCGGGCGTTCGGCGGGCTTCCACACGTTGAGCGTGAGGCAGTTTTCCTCGCCAATCACTTGGGTGCCCGACAGCTGCGGGCAGATGGCACCGAAGCGGCTGCCATCACGCACACCAGCCCAGGTGACGGGCATGGCCGGCGGGCGCCAGCGGAGTTCACCGACAGGAGGTTCCGCATACGGGATGCCCTTGAAGGCGACGATGCCCGCCTCGGTCGTGCCGCGAACGGCGCCCTGGGCGGTGCAGGCCACGTCGACCGCGGCCTCATCGCAGGAGCGGCCGCCGGGCATCGTGTTCATCGAGGCCGGGGACACACATCCTCCGAGTGCGACCCCCCCGAGCGCGACCAACCCGAGCGCGAGAAACGTGCTCGCCAGTGAAGCCGTCCGAGGCCGATGCTCTGGGCGCCAGGCTGTGCGGTTCGATCCACTCGTCTCGGAAAAATCCATGGTCATGGCCCCTTGCTGAAAGTGTGGATGATGATCATCGGTGATCAGCAGGGGTCTGGGTGTACGGGTTGTCCTCTTGCGCTTGCTCTGCATCAACCCACCGCCACCCAGCGGCAGCCGATGCTGCCATCGGCCTTGAGGCTGAGACGGGTGTAGCCGTCGCCGGCGTGGTCGGCCGTGAGGGTGTAACTCCACATCGCCTCGCCAGCGCGAAGGCTCAGGTAGGGCGGCTGCAGCCAGTCTTCGCGCACGGCGTTGGCAAAGGGGTAGGGCCCGTAGAGCGTGCCGGTGACGATGCTTCGGGCCTGGATGAGCCGCTTGCCGGGGGCCTTGAGCGACAGTGTGCAGTCGGCGAAGCGGTGGTAGTCGCCCGCCAGGAACAGCACGTTGTCGATTTCGTGGTCGGCGATGAAACCGAGCAGGTCGTCGAGGCTGTCGGGGAAACGCTGCCAGCCGTCGCCGCGCAAGCCGGCCGGGTCGTCGGCTGCCTGGGTCAGCAGCGGGGTGAGCGGGCTGGCCATGACGATGATCTTGGCGCGGGGGCCGTAGGCGGTGTCGTGCTGCAGCGTGAGCAGCCATTGCTTGAGGTCGGCCATCTGCTCGGGCGCCACGATCGAAGCCCCCGCGCGCGACAGCGTGGCCACATCGGCGCGGCCCGAGCGGGTGTCGCACAGGAAAACGCCGAAGCCGCGCAGCATGAACTGCCGCCATTGCGCGGTGTTGTCGTGCACCGGGCCGGTGGGGCCAGCAGCGATCTGGTAGGCCGTCCAGGCCTCGCGCGCGGCCTTGAATTCGAGCGGCCGGCTGCGGGCCACGAGGTCGTTGTACTCGTTGCGGAACTCGTGGTCGTCGGTGACCATGTACACCGGGCGTCGGCGCAGCACATCGCGCTGGCCCGGGGCGGTCCAGGCTTCGCGGTGGGCGTCGAAGAAGCGCGTGGCGGTGGCGCCCGGGTGGGTGGCGTCGACACGCGAGTCGGCATACACCTGGTCGCCGGCGAGCAGCACGGCATCGATGGGCAAGTCGCCGTGGAGCAAGGGCGGTGGCGGAGAGCTCAGTTGCGCCGCGAGGTGCTTCATGCTGCGGTCGGCCATGTCGCGGTCGGCCATCAAAGGGCGCTGGCGGCAGGCGCCCAGCACCAGGCCGAGGTCTTGAGGGTCGCGCTCGACGAGCCGGCGAAGCCAGGTGGGGTCGAGCTCCAACCCCGGCACCGCGGCCGCGGGCACACCGCGCCGCAGCGCATGGGCGCGCAGCGCATCGCTCTTGGCGAGCACCACGCGTTGCAGATCGGCGGCGTCGGCCGGACGTCCGCGGTGCGTGGCGGTGAAAAGCACTTGCACGGCGTCGCTGCCCGGCCGGGCGGCGTGCAGGGCGCGGGCCAGTGTGTCTTCATCGACCGTCACCTCGACCACACACTCCTGGCCGGGCGCGAGCATGTTGGCCCAGTCGGTGTACTGGACTTCACGCCCATGGTCGCGCACGACCGCCGCCACGCCGTGCAGCGCGTCACCCAGGTGGTCGACCCGCATGCCCACGCGCAGCCTGAGCGACTTGCCCGAGGGCTCGACCACGGCATGGCCGAGCCACGGCCCCACCGCCGGCAGCCGGGCTTTCCAGTGCGTGCGGTCTTCGGTGGGCCGCGAGGGCGGCTGCAAGGCCGACGGCTCGGTGTTCAGGTGGGCGGCGATGTGGCGCAGGACGGCGTGGTCCGCTCCGCGTCCGACCACACAGTCGAGGTGGCCGAAGCCGGGAATGGTGTGGCCGCGGAAGTTGATCCCCACGCTGGAGAGCAGCCGCACGTTGTCGTCGAAGGTGCGTCGGTCGAAGGTCTGGTTCTGCTCGCCGTGCAGCAGCAGCAGCGGGAAGTCGAAGCCCTGGCGCAGTTGCGCATCGGTCACGTAGGCGTCGTCGCCGCGGTCGTTGGTGAGCCGGTGCGCCGAGGCGAAGTGGGCGGTCTGCGCGTAGGTGGTGAGGTTGCAGTCGCCGAGCAGGTCTTCGAACACGTCGAGCAGCGGGCCTGGCATGTTCTCGTACTGGAACAGCTGACCGAAGATGCCGGCCGAGCGGTTGGCATTCACCCGGCGCGTGTTCTTGCGCAGGTCGCCGTTGAGCCGGTAGTGGGCGCGCTGGTTGCGGGGGTACAGAAAGCTGCCGAGCAGCCGGTCCATGATGGCTTCGGCATCGCTGGGTTCCTGGCTGGCCACGCTGCCTGCTTGCGCCGCGCCAATGAGCTGCTGCATGCGCATGGCGAGGTAGCCGCGCGCCCGGCTGCTGCGCGGCAGCACGGCGCACGGCCCCACCTGCATCAGCACGGCACGCTCGACGCGTGAGCGGCCTCGGTGCTTGAGCTTGCCCGACAGCGCCGCCATGCAGAACATCGCCGAGCCGATGCAATGCGCGATCACCTGCACCTGTTCCTGCCCGCTTTGCTGGCACACCGCCTCGATGAGCGCGGGCACGTCTTGCTTGGCGATGTCGTCCATCACCCACTGGCGGGCCGCGGTGGACAGGCCGATGCTCGTGCGCAATTCGGCCACCCAGACATCGCGGCCGTGTTCTGCTGCGAGCCAGGGTGCCATCGGGGTGTCGATGGTGGGGTGCGTGAACTGAATGCCGCCCGAACCGAAGCCGTGGAACAGCACCACCGGCAGGCCCTGCGTCGGCGCATCGCTGCGCTGCAGGCGGGTGATGCGCAACTGCACCGTCTCATCGCGTGAGAGCGACAGCGGCACGGGAATGACGGTGACCTTCAGCTGTGAAAATCGCGGATCGCCGGCATAGCTGTCAGGCGGGAGACGCCTCAACCCGCGCGGGCCGTTCACTTCGGCCGGGTACTCGGCGCGCCGAAAGCTCAGCATGTGCAGGCCGAACAGCAGCCGCCCTGCGTACAGGCCGAGCGACATGACGTCTCGCATGGCGGTGATGGCATTGGCCTGAGCGACGATGCGCAACGGCGCGTCGTAGCGGGCGAGCAATGCCATGGGGTCGAATGCCAGCGTGCCCACCTCGATCTCCTTGCCATCGGGCAGACGCGCCTTCAGCCGGATGTGGGTCAGCTGATGCCAGGGGTTGATGGAGTCGGGGTCGTCGGCATCGGGCTGCAGGTACCCCAGCCGCTTGGTGCCGTGGAGCACGGTGCCACGCGGCAACATCAGCTGGCCGAGCGCGTCGGAGTGCAGCAGGTGCCAGTCGCAGGGCAGCGGCTCGAAGCGGTAGGCCAACTCGCGCACCGCGCCGAAGTGGGTCGACGAGATGAACTTCTCGCGCCACTGGCCCAGCAAGCCGCCAGCCGCCAGGTCGGCCGCGAAGCGGTGCTTGAGCAGCGTGAAGAAGGTGCGCGCCATGCGCTGTCCGAACCAGCTGGGTTCGATGCCGAGCCAGGTGACCTCCCCTTTGAGCGACAGCTCGCGTGGCATGCCGGTGAGGGTGTCGCGGCTGAGCGGCGCGGTGAGGTCGGCGTGGCGCTGAAGGCCCACGGTGAACGAGGCATTGAGCCCGCGCACCTTCTTCGGTTCGGACAGGAATGCACGGAGATCGGTGACGAGGTCGAAATCGACCCGCATGGCCAGGCGCAGCTGGGCCGGGGCCTTCAAGGGCTCCCAGGGCGCGACCCATCCCGTCATGTGTTCACCGAAGCGAACGGCCGTGGGCGTGGGCACGGCGACCGGGGGCACCACGGTGGCCGGGTGGCGGGGCAGCGGGCGCAGCGGCAGTCTGTCGGACACCGGACGCCAGCCGTATTCGGTGGCCCACTGGTCGATGGCGCCTTCGGCGAGCGCGGTGATGGTGTGCAGCGGGTTGATGCCGAGCGCCGTGGGCACGATGGACCCATCGAGCACATGAAGGCCCTCGTGCAAGGCATTGGCCATGCGGTGGTCGTGGCGCGCGCGCAGGGATTCGGTTTGCGGGTCGCCGTGGTCGTCGAGGTCGACGCCGGCGTTGAACACCCGGCCGAACGGGTCCACCACACCGGTCTCGGCGCTCTCGGCCATGCGGCAACCGCCCAGCGGATGCACGCTCACGAGGCGGCTGTTGTTCTGGCGCAGGCCCAGGTAGCTGGCGGCCGGCATGAACTGCGTGAGCGGGTTGCGCAGCATGCGGCTGCCGGGCAGGGTGCGTGCCGCAAGGCGGGCATCGAGCTGGCGGAACCAGTCGGCCTCGGCGGGCCGATTCCAGCGCACCGTGAGCGAGCCGTCGCGCAGTGCCCCACCCCAGCCCGGGCCGGGTTCGAGCCGGCCGATCGCGCCATCGTTGGCGTAGCTCACGGTGAGCAGCGTGCGGCGCACAGCCGCTTCGTCCACGGCAAAGTGGTCGGGGCCGCCGCGGCGGTGCAGGCTGAAGTCGAAGCGTGTCCAGCGCTGCGGCACCATCATCGTGGTGAGGATTTCGCGAAACACCCAGCCCAGCGCCCCCGGCACGGTGAGGTCTTGCATCACGTCGTTCGGGCTGCTGCTGAGGCCGTCAGCGGGCGGCCATTCGATCTGCGAGGTGATGGTCGGGCCGCTGCCGCGGGTGTCCAGCGGCTCGGTTTCATCGGCGCTCGCGTTCACCTCGTGCCCGGTGTCGTAGTAGGCCGCCAGGATGTCGGCGTTGGCCGAGAAACCTTCGCCCAGCCGGCCCGATACCACCATCTGCGGCGAGCGCGAGCGCATGAGGATCTCGGTGCTGCCGAAGGTGCCTGCAGCAAGCACCACGTCGCGCGCATGCACCGAGAAACTCGTGTTGCAGCCCGGCAGCAGAGAGGGGTCGGTCAGCACGTAGTTGATGGACCAGCGGGCGTTCTGGCCGCGCGGCAGCGGCGAGATACTGCGCACCGTGGCGCCGCAGAACAGTTGCGCCTGCTGGCGGAAGGCGGTGCGCAGGTAGTTGTGCGACAGCGTGCGTTTGGCGCCGACGTTGCAGCCCGAAAAACAGTCGCCGCATTCGATGCAAGGCGTGATGGGGGCGTCGGTGTCGCTGCCCGGCGTGGCGAGGCTTCCGGGCGGCGCAATGGTGAGCGACACCGGGCGACACCGGCCGCCGGACTGCTCGGCCAGGCGCATCATGGCCGCCTGTTTGGGCCGGCCGGTCACCGGCCAGGGCGCCGCGCCCAGCTGACGGGCTGCACGCTCATACAGCGCCAACCACCGGTCGCGGTTGCCGCGCCAGGGCGCCGGCCAATCGGCGCGCGCCAGCACGGCAGGCTGAGCGGGTTCACACACGCCGGCGTTGATGAGCGAGCCACCGCCCAGGCCGTTGGCGACAAGGGCCCACACATCGCCCCCCACATGCCAGTCCATCAGGCCTTCCGGCAGGGTCTGGCCGCCGAGCGGTGCGCCGCCACTGATGCGCTGGTGGCCTGGCAGGTCGGAGAGGTTGGAAGGAAATGAACCGGCGGGGTACTCCACGCCGCGTTCGAGCACGCAGACCTGCAGTCGTTTGGACGAGCCGTCGCGGCTCAGCCCGCTCAGGCGGGCGGCGGCCACGGCGCCGCCATACCCGCTGCCCACCACCACCACATCGAACAAGGGCGTCTGGCCGCGTTCGTGTTCAAGTGCGAGTGTCTCCACCCCATGGGACAACCACTCGCCGCCTCGTTTCATGCTCCCCTCCTGTTCACCTGCGCTGAGGCGCGGGTGTCGACCTGCTGCCCGCACCGTGGCGCGGGTGACTGAATCAGACGGGCCTCTTCGGCGCGAGCTTCTCTCTGGCAGGCCGGATGGCGCGCGGCGCGATCAGAAAGCGCCATGACCACGCCACACCGGAGCAGGGGTGCGACCTGCTCAACGAGCGGGGGCCCGGGCGACGGGCTCTCAAACGCCGGCGAGGATGTCCCTCAAGCTCTTGTCCGAGACCCCGCTGGCCTCGAGCAAGGTGGTGATCAGCAAAGCGCCTTCCACGGGTTTGTGGAGGACGGGCAATTCGGTGTCGCGCAGGGCAATGAGGTGGGCGGGTGAGGTGTCGCCGGTGACCATCACCGCAGGCACGTCGAACCCGGCGCGGCGCAGTTCGGCGATCACTTCGGGGCCGGTCTGGCCTCCGTGCAACCGGTGGTCGACCACCAGCACGTTGGGTCGGAAGCCCGAATGGAGTTCGCTGAGGGCTTCGCCCAGGCCTTCGGCGGTGTGCACTTCCCAGTCCACGCATTCGAGCATCAGGCGCAGCGCAGTGCGCACCTCGGGCTCGTCGTCGATCACCAGCACCCGCAGCCCTTTGGGCACGGCGGTCAGGGCATCGGCCTGCAGCGCGACGGGCACCAGCGGCGTGCTGCTGACCAGCGCGGGCAGGTCGAACTCGAACGTGGCGCCGCAGTCGGGGGCACTGACCAGCCGCACGCGCGTCTCGAGCAGTTCGGCCTGCCGCCGCACGATGGACAACCCGAGCCCCAGGCCCTTGCTGCTTCGGCTGCTGCGGTCGGGGTTGTCGAGCTGGTAGAAATCTTCGAACACGCGCTCGTGTTCGGTGCTGGGGATGCCCATGCCGGTGTCGCGCACGGCAATGCGCACCAGCGGCAGACCATCCTTGTTGAAGCGCCCGGCCGACAGCGTGACGCCGCCCGTGCTGGTGAACTTGAGCGCGTTGCCCACGAGGTTGTCGAGGATGCTGCGCAACAGGCTTTCGTCGGTGAAGACGGCCAGCTCGCTCGCGGGCGAGTCGAACTGCGTGTGCAAGGCCAGCCGCCGCGCCTGGGCATCGTGCGCGAACGCCTGGCGCAGCTGCTCGAAGAGTTGCGCCACCTGCACCGGCCGGGGCGCGAGGTCGAGTGCGCCGGCGTCGATCCTGGCGATGTCGAGGTACTTGCCCACCAGCGGCTCGGCGTGTTCGAGCGCGCGGCCAATGCCTTGGGCAATGGCGTTCAGCGGCTCGTGGCCGAGCCGGTCGGCGTACACCTGCACCGCGTCGCCATACCAGCGCAGCACCCCCAGCGGCTGGCGCAGGTCGTGGCTGGCCGAGGCGAAGAAGCGGGTCTTGGCGAGCACCGCGCGTTCGGCGCGGCCGCGTTCTTCGTCGGCCACCGCCTGCGCGGCTTCAGCGCGGTCGCGCTCGTTGTTGGCGCGTTGGGCTTCGTCACGCAGCTGATCGAGGGTGCGGCCGTTGCTGTGCACGGTGAGGGTGAGCAGCGCGAACAGCATGACCAGCAACACCGACACCCAGCGGTCTTCGAAGCCGCCACGTGAGAGCCAGCCCACCACCAGCGCCAGGCCCACCGGAACGGCCCAGCACAGGTAGGCGCGCGCCATGCCTGCGGCCGTGCCCACGCCCCCCGCGGCGAGGCCGATCATGATCATGGTGATGAGGTAATCGTCTTGCCGCGAGACCCCGCCGAAGACCACCACCACCGGCACCAAGCGGGTCATGCCGACGATGAAGAACCAGATGTCGATGGTGCGCAGTTCCGACGCAATGCGCTGCGGGTCGGTGAGTTCGATGCGGCGTACGACCACCGCGCGCAGCCCTTGCACGGCGGCACTCAGCACCACCCAACCGATGATCCAGGCCGGCGCACCATTGCGCATGAGCAGCCATGCGACGATGCAGTCGATGACCGTGAGGGCGTAGGGATTGCGCCGGAGGTGGTCTTTGACCAGCCTCAGCTGCGGGGTGGGCGCGAGGCGCGCGGTGGCAGTGTTGCTGGTGGCCTCAGGCATTCCAGGCGCCGCCAGTGACCTCGAACACTGCTTCGCCACGGCGGCGCACGCCCACCACGGCCAGGATGCCGCGCACATGGGTCTTGACCGTGGCCTCGGAGATGCCGAGCTCGCGTGCAATCTGTTTGTCGCTCATGCCGCGGATCATCACGTTGAACACCTCGGCCTGGCGCGGGGTGAGGTCGGGGAAGCGGTCGGTGGGGTCGGTTTTCGGCTGGGTTGTGGCCGTTGCCGACGGGTAGAACGCCAGTGCCTGTTGCCTGCGGGTCTGCGCGGGCAGGTAGATGCCCCCGTGCATGGCCACCTGGATGGCGTCGATCAGCATGTGGCCGCTGGCGCACTTGGGCACGAGGCCCGACAGGCCGAGTTCGAGCAGCAGCGTGGGCCAGTCGTCACGGACTTCGCCGGACACCACCACGATGGGCGTGGTGGAGCCGTTGTCGCGGATGGCTTTCACGAGGGGCGTGCCGTCGACGTGGGCACCGCCGTGGTCGAGCAGGTTCCAGTCGAGCAGGATGACCTCGTAGCGCACGCTGCTGGCCAGGTGAACGGCGGTGGTGATGTCGGCGGTCTTGTCGAGCGAGAGCTCGGGCAGCATGGCTTGCAGCAAGGCTTCGAGGCCTTCAAGAACCAATTGTTCGTCGTCGATGACAAGGGCGCGCATAAATTCTCCGGTTCAGGCGCGAGGGCCCATGCCTTTCCGGCTCCAGTGTTGCACGGCGGATGGGTTGTTGGAAGATGTTCTGCCTCATTCGGACGATGGAGTGGTTTCCCCTGAGATGCAAGCCAGGCAACGGCGCGCTCCGTGGAATTTCCGACAGCTTGTGACGTGATGCACAGGGTGGGTGCCGCAGCGGCCGAAGTAACATCAGCGGCTGCCTGCCCGATTTGGGCGGGTTGTTCACTGCGAGCCTGTTCTGTCCATGCCCATGTCCACCCCATCCCCAGACACTGTCGGCGCCGAAGGTCTTGCCAACGACCCGTCCGAAAAGATCCAGCAACCCCGCCTGTGGCGCGACGGTATCTGGACGGCGCGTGTCGTCAAGAACGAAGACGACGACGGCTGGGCCGTGGAGATGATTCAGCAGGGCGAGGCCGAGCCTGCCTTGGTGGGGCCGTGGACCATGGGCCGCGACAAGAAAAACCCCAAGCCACTGGATGGCGCTGCGTTTTCCACGCTGGTGAAAACCGCCTCCGAGGTCTTGCGCCGACACGAGCAGCAGCTGCATGCGGCCCTGCACAAGAACGTCTCGATCACGGTGGACGGCCAGCGCCTCAAGGTCACCCTCGACATCGTGCCCGACGAAGACGACGCTCACGCGCTGCTGACCGCACTCGATGACGGCGGCGAGGTGCTGGCGCAAGTGCGCGTGTCGCCCGGCTTCCGGCTCAACGGAGCGAGTGCGGAGCAGTGGGCCGTGGGTGGGTATCAGAAGCCGCGCTGAGCGGCTTCATTCGATCGCGAGAAGTTGGTGGGTCAGATTTTGAGAAAGTTGAATCATGCTTAATCACTTGCAGCTGAAGAATGTGGGCCCCGCGCCAAGCATGGAGCTCAATTTCGGGCAACGACTCAATCTGATCACCGGAGACAACGGTCTAGGAAAGAGCTTCCTACTGGACATCGCCTGGTGGGCGATGACGCGGAAGTGGCCCTCAGAAGTCAACCCTCGACTGACATCGGGGAAGAAGGCGCTCCCGAACGGAAACAAGCCTTCAAAGATTGGTTTTTCCTTCACCGGGAAAAGCCGCACTGAAGACTATGAGAGCAGCTATCTGCCGCGAGAAGAAGCCTGGACTGGTCGCCCGGGGCGTCCTGCCAACCCGGGGCTGGTTTTCTATGCCATGGCCGATGGCAGTTTCGCGGTGTGGGATCCGGCCCGAAATTACTGGCGAACCCAGGGCGGAGTGGATGTGCAAGACCGCATTCCAGCCTATGTGTTCAGCCCTTCGGATGTGTGGGATGGACTTCAGGGCAAAGATGGCAAGCCGCTCTGTTTGGGTCTGGTCATGGATTGGGCTGGTTGGCAAAAGGAAAATAGCTCTGCTTTCGAGAGCCTTCAAGCTGTCCTCAAGGCAATGTCATCTTCAGACAGGGAGCGCTTGACCGCGGGAGAGTTGACTCGGATCAGTTTGGACGATGCGCGGGACATTCCCACCGTTCGCATGCCCTATGGCCAGGACGTTGCGGTTGTACATGCCTCCGCCGGCATGCGTCGTATCCTTGCGTTGGCTTACCTGTTGGTGTGGACGTGGGAAGAGCATTGCAAGGCGGCCAAACTTCTGGACGAAGCGCCGACGAATCAGGTCGTGTTCTTGATTGACGAGGTGGAATCGCATTTGCATCCTCAATGGCAGCGTCAGATCATTCCAGCCTTGCTGGCTGTGGCAAGAACGCTCATCAAAAAGGCGGAGGTTCAGATCATCACCGCCACGCACTCTCCGTTGGTGATGGCGTCGGTAGAGCCTCTCTTTGATGCAAGCAAGGACGCCTGGTTCGATTTGGATCTCGAGCGTAAGAAAGTTGTTCTGCGCAAGAGAGACTTCGAGAAGCACGGGAGTGCGGCTGGCTGGCTGATCAGTGAGGCCTTCGATTTGCCAAGTGGTCGTGCAATTGAATACGAGGCATTGGTGAAGAACGCCGCAAAATTGTTGGAAAAAGAGCTTCCGGACATGGCGCGAATAAAAGAAATGAACAAAAAGCTTGTGGAGGCCCTCGGCCCTACCGACGACTTCTTGTTCAACTGGCGCTACACCTGCAAGAAGAAGGGGTGGCTTGCATGATTCCCGTCACACTGCAAGCTGAGCCTACAGATTTCGATTCAAAGGTCAGAGCTAAAGGTTTGGCTTGGTTGTCTCAGAATGGAATCGCGCCGAATGGGCCAGCACCAAAAGGGACGAAGTTCAAAGCCTATTGGTCCCATTCCAACAAGCAGTTGTGGGACGCTTATTCAGGTGTTTGTGCCTACCTTGCCATCTATTTTGATTGGCCCACAGGAGCGAGTTCGACGGACCACTTCGTGGCAAAGTCAAAAGATGCTGGCCAAGTTTATGAGTGGAACAACTACAGGCTGTCGTGCTTGGGTCCCAATCGGAACAAGAACAAGTATGACGATGTGCTTGATCCAGTCGGCTTGGTTGCAGACACCTTCGAACTCATCCTTGCAAACGGTCAAGTTCGCCCAAGTCGTTCGTTGACGGACCCAGTTCATATTTCGATGGCTCGGAAAACCATTGTGAGGTTGAAGCTGGACAGTCCAGACCATCGCGAAATGCGGTCGAAGCAATACGCTCGATACCTGAGAAGTAAAGATGTGCAGACATTGAAAGAGCTGTCCCCATTCGTTTGGTATGAAGCTGATCGGCAAGGGCTTCTTTGAGGGCAGTCAAGAATTTTTCAGCTCCTGATATCGAGCGCTGCGACAAACGCAGAGTGTTTCGGCTCAAGCGCAGCGCTATCCTCGCCGCGGCAGCACGATGCGCGTCACCACCACCTGCCGCAGTTCGCCATGCTGGTTGCGCGTTTCATTGCGAATCAGCGCCGCACCACGGTCGGGCCGTGAACGCGACGGCTGCAGCTCGATGACTTCGCTGTCCACGTGCAGCACATCATCGGCCCGCGTGGGGCTGGGCCAGCTGAGCTCGGCGTTGGAGCCGATCAGCCCGCCCTCGATCTTCATGCTGCCCGTGACGAGCAAGCGCATGGTGATGGCGGCCGTGTGCCAGCCGCTGGCGGCCAGGCCGCCGAACATCGTGTCTTGTGCGGCCGCTTCGTCCAGGTGAAACGGTTGCGGATCGAACTGCTGGGCGAAGGCCTTGATCTGCGCGGTGTCCAGCCGGTGTTCACCGCTGGCAAAGCGGTCTCCCACCTGGAGATCATCGAGCGTGAGGCGCGGCGTTTTGTTGGAGGCGTGCACGGGACTGGTCTCCTCTGGAATGCGTGCGCCATGATGGCATGGGCATGTCGGGTTCGCCACTCGGCTCGCCGTCGCCCGGGCTGTTCAATAATGGGGTGATGAACCCAATTCGTTCCCAGCATGTCCGCGGCTTCACCATGATCGAGCTGATGATGGTCGTGGCCGTCATCGCCATCCTGGCCTTGCTGGCCCTGCCGTCCATCCGAGACAGGCTGGTGCGCCAGCAGGTGATCGAGGCCATGCCCCTGGTCGATTTTGCCAAGGGCGCCGTGGCGGCGCACTACGCCGCCAGTGGGGTGTTCCCCGCCGACAACGCGCAGGCCGGTGTGCCGCCGGCGGACCGCATCGTCAGCAGCCGCATCAGCTCGGTGGTGGTGAATCAGGGCGCGCTGGTGCTCACGTTCGGCAACCAGGCGATGGGCGGGCTCACGGGTTTGAAACTGTCGATGCGGCCGGCCTATGTGGCCGGCTACCCGCAAGTGCCCGTGGCCTGGCTGTGTGGTGCGGCGCCCGTGCCGGCCCAGATGCAGGTGTCTGGCAACAACGACACCACCGTGCCGGCCAAATTCTTGCCGCTGGCCTGTCGCAGCCGCTGAGCGGTCTCTCGTGATGTGGTGAGGTGGTGCGGTGAGGTGCGGCGTCAGCGCAGCGCGGCGGCGGCGCCAGTGAGGGCGGCGTGGGGCGAGATGACGAGGCTGGTTTCGATGTCGTGCAGGTAGCGGCTCATGCGGCCCTTCGATTCGAAACGTTCGCGAAAGCGCGACCTGATGAGATGGTCGCCCAGCCGCTGCGCGATACCGCCGCCGATGAAAACGCCTCCGCGCGCGCCCAGCGTGAGCGCCACGTTGCCGGCAAAGCTGCCCAGCATGGCGCAGAAGGTGTCGAGCGTGGCCATCGCACAGGGGTCCTTGTCTTCGAGCGCACGTTTCGAGATCTCGGCCGGCGTGAGTGTCTCCACGGGTTCGCCCCGCACTTCGCACACCGCCGCGTGCAGACCGGGGAGCCCGGTGCCCGACAGCAGGCGCTCGGCTGACAGGTGATCAAAGCCCTTCTGCATGATGCCGACGAGGGCCAGTTCGAATTCATCGGCCGGTGCCACCGTCACGTGGCCGCCTTCGGCTGCCACGGCGATCCAGCGCTCCCCCACAGGCACGCAGCCTGCGACTCCGAGGCCGGTGCCGGGGCCGATGATGGCCTTGGGCCAAGTGGGTTGAGGCTTGCCCTTGCCGAAAGGCTTGATCTCGTCGGGTGCCTTCAGGTGAGGCAGCGCGAGTGCCAGCGCTTCGAAGTCGTTCAACAGCTTCACATGGGGAATGTCGAGACCGGTGCGGATGTCGTCGACCGAGATGATCCAGTGGCTGTTGGTGAGCCGCACGGGCAGCTCGGTGATGGGGGCTGCCACGGCGAGTGCGGCCCGGCCCACTGCCTCGCCAGGTGCCAGCTCGGTCTCGAGGTAGGCGCGGGCGGCGGCCTGCAGCGAGGTGTGGTCCGAGCCCGTGAGGGATTGAATCTGCACCACCGGCCCCTGCGGTTCCCGCACCAGGCCGAAGCGGGCATTCGTGCCGCCGATGTCGGCCACGAGCCAGGGCAGGGGGGCCGAGCGAGAGGAAGAGGGTTGCATGGGCGGGGCGTGGCTGAAAGGGAGTGAGGCCGTGGAGCGTGAGACCAGAGAGGGCAGCCTCGAATTTACAACGGCGCCAGCGGCGTCTGCCGATCGTCTGGATCGACCCCGAGCGCCGCCACGAGTTGGCCCATGTCTTTCTTGAGCCGCCGCAGCGTGGCGCGGTCGAGTGTGTTCAGTGCTTCGGGCAACACCCCGGCAAAGGGCTGTGGCGCACGTTTGAGCAGGCGCGTGCCCGCGGGGCGAATGCGCAGCTGAACCGCACGCCGGTCCGAGCCCTCTTTCAGCGCCGCGATCATGTCGCGTTCGATGAGTTGCTTCACCAGGTTGCTGGTGGTGGACTGGTGGATGTCCATCACACGCGCCAATGCACCGACGCCGATGCCCGGCTGGTCACGGATCACGCTCAGCGCCCAGACCTGGGCGCCCCCCACACCGGTTTTCCTTTCGACCGCGCGGAAGTGGGTTCGGACCGCATTGAACACCAGTCGAAATGCTTGCAGGACTTCCGCGGCTTCAGGCCGCGGTGTGGCGTCGGTCACGGGTGACGACAGGGCTCTGGGCGTGCGCGGGGGCATGGGGCAACTCTAAGGGCGGGGATGACCGAGATGGTTGAGCATCATGCCGAGGAAGAGAGCGACTTCGGCGTGGCCGTCGAGAAAAAATGTGGCGTGGGAGCGCGGGTCGTCGCGACCGATGCGCACCGTCAGCCAGGTGGGGGCGGCGATTTCGAACACGGCCTCGTCGTTGAGGTCGTCCCCCACGAACACGGCGGCGGCCACACCCGTGCGCTTCACGAGGCTCGTGACAGCGTCGCCCTTGTCAGGCGAGTCGGCCACGACGATGTTGACCACACACTTGCCGCCAAAGGTGGCGAGGTGCTCGTCGAGCGGAGAGAGCAACTGATCGATGCAGGCGACGGCGAGGTCGCGGTCGCGCGCCAGGCGGTAGTGCAAGGCCATCGAGTAGATCTTGTCTTCCACGAGGACGCCGGCGGCGGCCAACTCGGTGCTGTGGTCGGCCAGGTGCTGGCGCAAGGTGTCGAGCGAGCGGATGCTTTGGGTGGAGGGCGGGCTGGCGGGGTCTTCGGCGCCGTGGTTGCCGATGATGAAGTGGGGCTTGAACCCCAGCCGAGGGGTGACGTCGGCAATGGAGCGGCCTGTCACGATGGCAACCGGGCGCAGCACGCACAGCTGACGCAGTTGCTGAGCGACGGCCGATGACACGCGGGCATCGTCAGGGCGCGCCACGATGGGGGCGAGTGTGCCGTCGAAATCAAAAGCCAGCAGAGGCTGCAGGCTCAGGACCTGGGCCAGTGCGTGTTCGCCGGCGGGAGTGAAAAGGTGCTTCATGGGGTCAGGGGACGCGAGCTTTCACGCATTTTGATGGCGCTTCAGGCGCGCCTGGATGCGGTCTCGCAGGCGCGAGCGGCCGCCGTCCGACAGCATGCGGCCGGCCCAGCGGTAGACGTTGAACTCGCGCACGTTGCTGCGCAGGCTGGCCATGCGCTCACGCTGCTCGGCCGAGGGCATGGTGAGGGCCTGGTGCAGGGCATCGGCGCACTCTTCCACGTGGTACGGGTTCACGATGAGTGCTTCCGGCATGTCGCGCGCGGCGCCGGCAAAGCGGCTCAGGATCAACACGCCTTGCTCGTCGTCGCGTGCGGCTACGAACTCCTTGCACACGAGGTTCATGCCGTCGTGCAGGCTGGTCACCACACACACGTCAGCGGCGCGGTACAACTCGTTGAGCGCGTCGTGCTCATGGTGCTCGGCCAGCAGGTGAACCGGCAGATAGCCTTCGCGGCCGAAGCGCGCGTTGATGCGCTGGGTCACCAGTTGAATGCGGTCCTGGAAGGCGCGGTACTCCTCGAGCGAGCTGCGCGAGGGCGCTGCCACCTGCACGAACGAGAAACGGCCCACCCACTCGGGATGCTTTTCAAGCAGGCGCTCCACCGCATGCAGGCGCTCGAGAATGCCCTTGGTGTAGTCGAAGCGGTCCACACCCACGGCCAGCTTGTGCGCGCTGGTGAAACCCATGCGTGCCCAGACCGTGCTGCGGCACACGTCCACCGGCGGCCATGAGGCGATGGTGGTGTCGGACGGCCATTCGATCGAGATCGGGTAGGCCTCGACCAGGGTGTCGTCGTCGTGGAACGAGATGGTGGAGTGCTCGTGCTCGATGCGTGCTTCAAGGAAGCGGTCGACCGTCTCGATGAAGTTCTTGCAGTGAAAGCGCGTGTGAAAACCCAGGATCGTGCTGCCCAGGAGGCCTTCGAGGATTTCACGCCGCCACGGGCAGATGCCGAACGACTCCGGGTTGGGCCATGGGATGTGCCAGAAGGTGAGGATGGTGGCGCGGGGAAGCTTCTTGCGGATCATCGCGGGGAGGAGCGCGAAGTGGTAGTCCTGCACCAGCACGATGGGGTCTTCGACCACGGCCTCGGCCACCACCGCATCGGCAAAGCGCTGGTTCACGGCCTTGTACATCTCCCAGTCGCTTTCTCGGAACACCGGGCGCACGTGGGCCACGTGGCACAGCGGCCACATGCCTTCGTTGGAGAAGCCGTAGTAGAAGCCTTGCTCCTCTTGCTCGGTGAGCCACAAGCGGCGCAAGGTGTACTCGTCTTTTCCGGGGGGCACGGACACGCGGTCGTTGCTGTCGACCACGTCGGCATCGGCGCTGCCGCTGCCGTGCGCAATCCAGGTGCCCGAGCAGGCGCGCATCACGGGCTCCACCGCCGTGACCAGGCCGCTGGCAGGGCGCTTGACGATCACTCCGTCTCCGCGTTTCTCGTGGATGTAGGGCTCACGGTTCGATACCACGATGACCTGGTCGCCTCGAAGCTGGGTGCGCAACAGGGTGCGCAATCGCTCGGGGTTCCACTCGGCATCGGGGCCCTGGGCGCGCCGGTACTCGTCTTCGAGGTCGCGCAGCCGGGCGCGCAGGTCGGCTGCGAAAGGCGCCAGCTCGGGTGTCTGCGCCATGGGCTTGAGCAGGCCTTCTCCGCGCAGCAGTGCGCGTGCCCCCGACACCCACCCGCGCCAACTCAACTGGGCCACGATCACCGTGATGATGGCCATCGTGAGACCAAGGCCTGCAATCAGCACGATCAGGTATTTCTGGGTATCCTGGCTTCGCCGTTCGATGAAGCTCAGGTCGTGGAGGATGACCAGGTCGGCCACATGCCCGTTCTCGCTGTCGACCGCGTGCATGCCCACCTGCACCGACCCGCCCTCTAGCTTCAGCTGCGGTTCATCTTGCCCGGCGATCTGGCGCGCCTCCTGGCAGGTGAGTTTGGTGGGGAAGCCCACGGTCTTTCGAATGACTTCGCCATCGACCGAGCACAGGCCGATGGCCACCAGGCGTTCGTCTTGTGCCGAGCGGTTCAGCAGGGTTTGCAAACGGGTGTTCTTGGCGTCACCCTGCGTTTCAGCAATGGAGTCCGACAGCGCGGCGGCCACCAGCGAGCCGCGGAGATTCAGATCGCGAGAGAACCAACGCAGCGTGAGGCGGTCCATCACGGGCAAGGCAAGGTAGGCTGCAGCGACAAGCGCCGCCACCAGCGGCAGCAGGAAACGAAGTTGAAGACGAAGGGTGTTCATTCAGGAAGTGCCGGGTGAATTCGGGGCCAAAACCCTGGGGCTTCAGGAAAGCGAAAACTGCAAGTACATTGAGACAAATATACAGGCCGGACCTGTGGACGAACTACCCGTTCTTTTGTCAGAACCGGCCTACAAACCCAAGAGGAATGTCATGACCGCCAACACCGCCAACTCCACGTTTCCCCCTGACGAAGCCTCGCTAGATCTGGCGCTCATCGGCAACTGCGCCATCAGCGCGCTGGTCGATCGGCGCGCGCGCATCGTCTGGTGCTGCATGCCGCGTTTCGACAGCGACCCGGTGTTTCACGCGCTGCTCGATTCAAAGGACGGGGTGGGTCCAGACGGCACCTTGTCGGTCGAGCTCGAAGGCGCGGTGCGCAGCGAGCAGCATTACGTGCCCGGCACGGCCATCGTTCGCACACGCCTGTTCGATGCCAACGGCCAGGGCATCGAGGTCATCGACTTCGCGCCGCGCTTCTTCATGCGCGACCGCCTCTTTCATCCGGCGCAGCTGGTGCGCTCCATCAGGCCCTTGAGCGGGCGTCCGCGTGTGCGGGTGGTGGTGCGGCCGCGCAGCGAGTGGGGTGCGGTGGCGCCTCAAATTACCCGCGGCAGCAATCATCTGCGCTACGTATCGTCGGGCGGCACGCTGCGCTTGTCCACCGATGCCCCGCTCACCTACGTGGTCGATGAAACCTGGTTCACGTTGCACGTGCCGGTCAACATGCTGCTCGGCCCCGATGAAACGCTGGGCAGCGGCATTGCCGAAACCGTGCGCGAGTTCGAAGAGCAGACAGGCGTGTATTGGCGCGAGTGGACACGCCGCCTTGCGTTGCCTCTTGAATGGCAAGAGGCCGTCATCCGCGCCGCCATCACCCTCAAGCTCTGCCAGTACGGTGACACCGGCGCCATCGTGGCGGCCATGACCACCAGCGTGCCCGAGGCGCCGCACAGCCAGCGCAACTGGGACTACCGCTACTGCTGGCTGCGCGATGCCTTCTTTGTGGTGCGGGCACTCAACAGCCTGTCCGAAGTGGGCACCATGGAAGACTACCTGCGTTGGGTGCACGATGTCGTGCACGGTGCCGAAGGCGGTCACGTGCAGCCCTTGTACGGCCTGGGGCGCGAGCAGGGCCTGATCGAACGTGAGCTCCCGCACCTCAGCGGCTACCGCGGCATGGGCCCTGTGCGCGTGGGCAACCAGGCCTACGAGCACTTCCAGCATGACGTCTACGGCAACATCGTGCTCGGCGCCGCGCAGTCGTTCCACGACCACCGCCTGTTCCGCCGCGCAGACGCCAACGACTTCGCTGCGCTCGAGCCCATGGGCGAACGCGCATGGCAACTGCACGACCAGCCCGACGCCGGCATGTGGGAGCTGCGCACCCGCTCGCGCGTGCACACCTCGTCGTCCCTGATGTGCTGGGCCGCCTGCGACCGCCTGGCCAAGATCGCCGTGGTGCTGGGGCTGCACGAGCGCGGGGTGCATTGGGCGGGCCGCGCGCAAATCATTCACCACAAGATCCTCGAGCAGTCGTGGAGCGAAAAGCGCCAGGCCTTTGTCGAGAGCTTCGGGGGCCAGGACCTCGACGCCAGCGTGCTGCTGATGGCCGAGGTGGGCTTCATCAACCCGACCGACCCGCGCTTCGTGGCCACGGTCGACGCCTTGGAGAAGGTCTTGTGCGACGGCCCCTACATGCGCCGCTATGAAGCGCCTGATGATTTCGGCAAACCCGAGACCGCCTTCAACGTGTGCTCGTTCTGGCGCATCGATGCACTCGCCCGCATCGGCCGTGTGGATCAGGCCCGTGGGCTGTTCGAGGAACTGCTTTCAAAGCGAAACCATGTGGGCTTGCTGTCTGAAGACTTGGCGCCGGGCACGGGCGAGCTTTGGGGCAATTTTCCGCAGACTTATTCGATGGTGGGGATCATCAATGGGGCCATGCGGTTGTCTAAACCATGGGACATGGTGGTCTGATGTTGGCTCCCCAGTCGCTTCGCTCCTGCTCTGCCAGCCGCGCTGAGCCATAGGCTCAGCTCTTCGCCAGGCACAAACATTCCACTGGACTGTTTGTGTCCGGGCTCAGCCCCCAAGGGGCGCCCGCCTAGCGGCCTGGCAAAGCCAGATCCGCGGGCTCTGGGCAATGCGCTTCGCTCTAGACGCATGCCAACTGCGATCTGCTGCCCGCCTCCGTTCAAAGCATACAAGGGGCGCCGCCCGGCGGCCTGGCAGAGCCAGATCCGCGGGCGTTGGGCAATGCGCTTCGCTCTGGACGCGTGCCAGCTGCGATCTGCTTGCGACTTCGCTCCCAGCATGAAGAGAGTTGAGCTTCAGTTCCGTGCGGCTTGCAACAGCAAGCAAGCACGTACGAGCAGCGCGCCAGCTCAAGCGCCGCGTCGCGCCCTCCATGCCCGCAAGACGCGCCATCCCAGCAGCAAGGTAACGACCACGGCATAAACCGCCACCTCCGCAAAGTCATTCTTCCCCGACCGCATCCAGAAGAAATGCAGCAGGCCGAGCAGCACCACCGCATACACCAGCCGGTGCAGCAGCTGCCAGCGCTTGCCACCCAGGGCCTTGATGGCGCGGTTGAACGAGGTGAGCGCGAGAGGCAGCATCAGCAGCAAGGCGAGCGAGCCGACAAGGATGAACGGGCGCTTGAGGATGTCGGTCCAGATGTCGGCCACGTCCAGGCCTTTGTCGAGCCAGCCGTAGCTCAGGAAGTGCAGGCAGACATAAGCAAACGCGAACAAGCCGAGCATCCGCCGAAAGCGCAGCAATGCGGGCGAGCGGGTCCACACCCGCAAGGGTGTGACGGCCAGCGTGATGCAAAGGAAGCGCAGCGTCCAGTCGCCCGTGCTTCGGATCAAGGCTTCGGCTGGGTTGGGGCCGAGGCTGTCGGTGACGGCGCCGTAGAACAGCCACGCAAATGGCAGCAGGCACAACACGAACAGCACCGGTTTGGCGGCAGGGTGCAGCAGTGCCGATCGGGCACGCGACGCTGCAGTGGCTGTCGGCAGGGGCTGGGCGCTGGTGGTCATCGAACGGGCAGGGCGGCGGTGCGGGAGGGGGGTCAGAACAAGCGCTTCAGGTCCATGCCGGCGTACAGCTGCCCCACCTGGGCTTCGTAGCCGTTGAACTTCAGCGTGGCGCGCTTCTTGGCGAACAGGCCGTCTTCACCGATGCGGCGTTCCTTGGACTGGCTCCAGCGCGGGTGGTCGACCTCGGGGTTCACGTTCGAGTAGAAGCCGTATTCGCTGGGCGCGGCCTCGTTCCACGAGGTGCGCGGTTGTTTGTCGGTGAAGCGGATTTTCACGATCGACTTGCCGCTCTTGAAGCCGTATTTCCAAGGCACGGTCAGGCGCACGGGGGCGCCGTTCTGGTTGGGAAGCACCTCGCCATACAGGCCGAACGACAGCAGTGTGAGCGGGTTCATCGCCTCGTCGAGGCGCAGGCCTTCAACGTACGGCCAGGCCAGCACACGCGAGTTGAGCGAGGGCATCTGCTTGGGGTCGGCCAGGCTGATGAACTCCACAAACTTGGCGCCGGGCGTGGGCTCCACGTGCTTGATGAGTTCGGCCAGCGAGTAGCCCACCCACGGGATCACCATCGACCAGCCCTCCACACAGCGCAGCCGGTACACGCGCTCTTCCATCGGGCTCAGCTTGAGCAGTTCGTCGAGGTCGTAGACCTTGGGCTTCTTGACCAGGCCTTCCACCGCCACGGTCCACGGGCGCGTCTTGAGGCTGCCCGCCGTGCGCGCGGGGTCGGCCTTGTCGGTGCCGAACTCGTAGTAGTTGTTGTAGCTGGTCACGTCGCTGTAGGGCGTGAGCTTCTCGGTGGTGCTGGCGCCTGCGACTGCACTGCGCGCGCCGGCAAGTGCCGCCAGCTTGTTGGGGCGCGCCGTTTGCGCGAAGGCATGGCGTTGGGCCCAACCCGCGGCGCCCAGCCCGGCTCCGCCCACGGCCAGCATCTTCAACAGATCACGCCGGCCTTCGTACACCTCGCGCGGGGTGATCTCGGAAGCGTGGGCGTGTTGGAAACCGCGGTCTCTGAGGTAATGCATGAAATTCTCCGGGGGGCGAACGGGTGCGCGCAGGGCCGACACGCCGGTGCAGACACGCACCGACAGGCGAGCCCGATGGCTGCAACAGGCACCATGGCATGCTGCGGACGGGGATAGGTCGGGATTGGAGCCTGAACCTTACACCGCGGTTCCACCGCCGTGTGATTCAGGGTTGCCTTCAGGCGAGGCTCAGCGGAAATCGCCGAAGTTGGTGTCGTCAATGACCGCGCCGCTGGTGTCGGCGAAGAGGCGCAGCGAGTTGCGTGAGGTGCGCTCGCGAAAACTCTTTCGGGCGAACAGCTTGGCCTGGGCCTCACCGGGGAGGTCGGTGATGTTGATGATGTTGCGCACGATGAGGGTGTCGATCACGTCTTCGATCACCCGCACGAAGTCGGCGTCAAGGCGGCCGAAATCGCTGGGGTCGGCGTGGGTGTGGCCGATGAAGCTCATGAGGTCGGAGTGGCCTTCGGGCAGGAATTCCATGCCCTCGCCACCCTGGCGATGCAGGCTGTCGATCAGGCCATCGGGGCCGCGGCGAACATAAGGCATGACATGACCATCCAGTGGCGATGCCCCACTATAGACCTGTCATGGGGCCGATGTGCCGTCGCACAGGCCTGTGTAGCGAGTGTTACAGCATGCCGAACGGGCGGCGGGATGGAGTGCGGCATTGTTCACACTCCGGCGCATGCACCAGGCGGCAAAAAGGCCGGTCTGGGACCGGCCTTTCAGGCAGAACGAGCCGAATCGAAGCTCAGCGAATGCCGGCGATGTAGTCGGCCACGGCCTTGATTTCGGTGTCGTTCATCTTGCTGACCACACCCGTCATCTGCGCGTTGTTCTTGCGGGCGCCGTCGCGGAAGGCGAGCAGCTGCGTGGTGGTGTAGTCGGCGTGCTGGCCGCGCAGACGCGGGTACTGGGACGGAATGCCGCTGGCCAGCGGGCCGTGGCAGGCCGCACAGGCCGGAATGGAACGGTCGGCCAGGCCGCCGCGGTAGATCTTTTCGCCCAGGGCGATGGTGGCCTTGCTCTTGGCCGTGCCAGGAGACGGGGCCTTGCTGGCATAGAAGGCCGACACGTTGCGGATGTCATCGGCGCTCAGGGCCGAGGCATAGGCCTTCATGATGGCCGAGGCGCGCTTGCCTTCCTTGAACTCGGTCAGCTGCTTGGCCAGGTACTCTGGGTGCTGCCCTTTCAGGATAGGATTCGTGGGCGCGCCACGGGTGCCGTCTGCCGTGTGGCATTGCGAGCACACCTTGTTGGAGATCTCTTCGCCTTTCGCCAGGTCGGGCTTGGCCGCGGCCTTGGGTTCGTTGGCCGCCACTGCCAAAGGCAGCAACGCAAGCAGGATCAAACTCGGCAGGGGGGCAATAAGCTTCATGGCGTGTGGCTAGTTCCAGGGTGCAAAACCCAGCGATTTTACAATGCAAGCTTTGAGTGCTCCCATGACCGACCAAAACAATTCGAATCTTCCGGTCCCCGAAGCCGCCAATCCGGAGAAAGTGGCACTGGGCTGGACCCACACCGCCCGCTTTTTCACCACGGCCAGCCAGCTCGACCAGCTCCCCCAGTACGAGCTGCCCGAGATCGCCTTCGTGGGGCGCTCCAACGCCGGCAAGTCCACGGCCATCAACACGCTCACCCAGCAAAAGCGCCTGGCGTTTGCCTCCAAAACACCGGGCCGCACGCAGCACATCAACCTGTTCGAGCTGGGCCCGAAACTCAGTGCCGACGCCCTGTTCGCTGACTTGCCGGGCTACGGCTATGCGGCCGTGGCGCGGGGCGCCAAGCTGCGCTGGCAGAAGGTGATGGCCGACTACCTCGAGGTTCGCCGCAGCCTCACGGGCGTGGTGCTGATGGTCGATTCCCGCCTCGGTTTCACCGACCTCGACCGGCAGCTGCTGGAGTTCGTGGGCCCCCGTGTGGGCAACGGCTCAGTGAAGCTGCTCGTGTTGTTGACAAAATCCGACAAACTGAACCGCAACGACGCCAACGAGTCGCTGCTCAAGGCGCAAGACGTGCTCGGCGAGCTCTCCACGGACGAGGCCGACATCAGCATGTCGTTGTTTTCGGCCCTCAAGAAGCAGGGTGTGGGGGACGCGGCGCAGGTGTTGTATGGGTGGACTCACCCTGAAAAGCCTGCCGAGGCGGTCGAACCGGCTGTCTGATTTTTGCCACGGATTGGGCAGAAGTCGCTTCGATCGACCCACTCGCAACCGTCGAATCAGTGGCGTTTGATCCAGTACCCGGGTTTCCGGCGTTGATGTGCAATCGCGTGGACTCGGATTTCTTCTGGATGCAGCTGATACACGATGCTGTAGGGAAACCGGCGCAGCGGCAGGCGACGGAACACGGTTTGCCACAGGGCACCCAGTTTGGGTTGAGTGCGTAGAAGCTGAACCGAGCGTTCAACTTCTGCAAGAAACGCGACGCCGAGTTTCACCGAAGCCTGCTGCGCATAGTCCGCAGCAGCCTGGACGAGCTCTGCCTCGGCCGCAGAACTGATGGATACCTTCACTGAATGGATCGTCTGGCGCGTGCCAGGGCATCTTCAATGGGCGCCACGGTCATTCGACCGGCCTCGACTTCCGCAACGCGACGATTGATCTCCATAGACCAAGCGTCTTCTACCTCGTGCTCCACGGCCAAGCTGGCAAGAAGACGGTCTGCAAGCGCAACGCGCTCCTCAGGAGAGAGCAGGAGTGCCTCGGCTTCAATGGATGCAAGTGGGGTTGTCATGATGAACTCCTGGCGACACACGGATGAACGAAGTTTACAGAGGCTGCACAGACACTGCCCTGCAAAGGAGGGGCATAATCGCCAACCCTGCAGCTGTCCTTTTGGAGGGCGTTCTGCAGGTCATTTTCAAGCCTGAATCACACCGGCTCGCCGAGCTTCCTCAACACCGCATCCACCGCATGCTGGATCAGCGCATGCAGGTCGAGCGGTTTCACGAGGTCGGCTTCGCTCAGGCGCTCGAGTGCGCGCTGCGTGATGGAGTGCGGACGGTGCGCCGTCTCACCGGCGAACAGCATGTAGCGCCCGCTGTCGCTGCGCCACAGAAGCTGCACCTGGGTCCATCGGCTGTGCAGGAAGATCCGGTAGCGGGTGCCCGTCTTGAGAGTCAGGGCCGCATGCGCATGGCGCGAGGCTGCGACGGGCTCGGGCAGCAACTCGGCCGGCACCGTGTCCATCGAGGCCAGGTCGATCAATGAATCGCTGAAACCGGGGCCGTCATCGGGCGGGGGGTCGATTTCTTCACGCAGGCGCCGCATGATCTCTTCAGGGGACTGCGACAGCTCATCGGGGTTGTTGAGCGTGCGGCCGCCGGGACGCAGCGCCTCTGAATGCAGCGGCATCAACTCGTCCAGCACCACCTGCTGCTCGGCCGCGTTCACGTCGGCCAGTGCCATGCCGGCGCGCAGGCGCTGCAGCAGCCCCGGCAGCAATGCCACGAGCCGCTGGCGGCTTTGCGGATGGTCGGGCAGCTTGAGGCTCCACAGCAGCTCGTCCACCACCTTCAGGTGGCCGAGGGTCTGCTCGTCCTTCTCGCCGAAGTTGATCATTGACTGCGCAATGAGCCGCGCCCACGGGCCGGTGACCATGCGCCGCAGCGCTGGGCCCACTTGCAGCGGCGCGAGCTGTTCGGCCAGACGCCCGCTCAGTTGCTGCTGCAGCACGTCGGCCTGCTCGGCGCGGGCGAGCGTGTCGATGGTGGGCTGCGCTTCGGCCTGTTGCTGGCGGAGCTGTTCGTTGAGGAAGGCGTCGAGCCGGGCCAGGCTGCTGCGGAACAGCGCGGCGTCTTGCTGGGCTTGGCCGGCCATGTGGTTGATCAGCGCGTCGCAGAAGGTGAGCAGGTCCAGCAGGCGCGGATCGGCCGGAAAGGGATAGCTCGTGCCCGTGCTCACGACCCGCGCGATGAACATCCACACCGGATGCGCGTAGTCGTCGAGCATGCTCGGGTCACTGAGGGCGATGCGCAGCGCGGGCACCTGCAGCCGCGCCATCAGCTGGCGAATGGGGGCATGCAGCGAGGGGTCGTTCAGGATGCTTTCGAACAGCCTTGTCAGCAGCTCGATGATCTGCCGGTCGACGATGTCGCCGGTGGTGGACAGCAAGGCCACGCGGTGCTCCGAGAGCCGCGGCGCCGCGATGCCGGTCTTGGGGGTGCTGCTTGGTGAGCTGCCCAGCGCCTGGCCTGGGGCGCTGCGGGCCAGGGCCATCTCCACGTGGGCGAGGGCGCGGGCGAGGTCGGTCACGTCGGGGACTGGCGCAGTCGCTGCCTTGGGCGCCAGGGCTGCGGGCCGCACCCCATCGCTGTGCGGCATGCTGCGTCGGATGGCATCGAGCGAGCCCGGCTGCGTGATGTCGACTTCGGGCGGCCGGGTGCTCACACCGGGCGCGAACACCACGGTGCGGTAGATGCTGGGCGTGACGCCTTGCGACTCCAGCCGGCTGCAGGCGGCCGACCAGGCCTGCTTCAGGAAACCCGCCATCACACCGGCCGACAGACGCAACAACAAGGCCTGCTGCACCGGCGGCGCCGGCAGCGTTTGCGCGGCCTGCCACAGCGCCTGTGCATAGGCTTGCGGACGCAAGGGGTTGGACTCGGCCGTCACATGGTCTTGTTCACGCAGCGTAGATGTGAGGGTCTGCAATTCGCGCAGCTCCCACTCGGCCGTGGTGTCGATGAGCTGGATGGCGCGCGAGACCTCGATCTCCGTCTCGACCCGCGACTCGTCCATCAGCTGCAGCCGGCTGGTGTTGCCCGAGCCGGCGTCGAGGCGGTGGTGATCGTGAGAGCCCGCGGCCAGGTCGGCGAGCACGATGGTGCGCAGGCTTTCGGTGAACTGGCGCAGGTAGTCGGCCTGGTGCCGGGACAGCGTCTGCAGCAGATTCAGGTGGTGTTGGCGCTCAGCTGAACTGAGGTTGCCGTCTTTCGGCTGACGCAACTGGTCCTGCAGCGCTTGGGCCGTGCGCTGGATCAACTCCGGCGCGCGGGCCAATTCGGATTCAACGAAACGCTTGAGCAGGGGTGCTGGGGTCATCGTTCGATCGCGTGGTCTCCACGGCCCATTATGGGGCGGATGGGGTTTCACGCCACCAGCAGGGCATAGGTGCTGTCCCGCAGATGGCAGTGGTGAAACCGCGTCTGGGCGATGATGTCCGCCGCGAACCGTCACATCACCCTCTGGAGCCCGCATGATCGAGCTGATCGACATCCCCCTGCCACACGGCATCACCCTCAGCTGCCGCGTCAGCGGCCCGAAGGG
>JBEGTX010000041.1:0-5595 GCA_041179165.1 Pseudomonadota bacterium
TGCGCTCGTCGTCGTCGTCGATGCCGCCGCAGGTCATCAAGGAACTCGAAGTCATCTTCAAGGCGCCCCTGATCGAGGCCTACGGCATGACCGAGGCCACGCACCAGATGACATCCAACCCATTGCCCCCTGCGGCCCGCAAGCCGGGCACCGTGGGCCTGCCTGCCGGCCCCGAAGTGGACATCATGGGCGAGGACGGCCAGCTGCTGCCGGCCGGCGGCATCGGCGAGATCGTGATCCGCGGCCCCAACGTCACGGCCGGCTACGAGAACAACCCCAAGGCCAATGCCGAAGGCTTCCTCAACGGCTGGTTCCGCACCGGCGACCAGGGCACGAAGGACAGCGAGGGTTACCTCAGCATCACCGGCCGCCTGAAGGAAATCATCAACCGCGGCGGCGAGAAGGTCAGCCCCCGTGAGGTCGATGAAATCCTGATGGACCACCCCGCCGTGTCGCAGGTGGTGTGTTTTGGCATGCCCCATCCAAAGCTCGGTGAAGAAGTCGCTGCCGTTGTGGTGCTCAAAGAAGGCGTCACCGCCACCGAGCGCGAACTGCAAGACTTCGTGAGCCAGCGCGCCGCCGAGTTCAAGGTTCCCAAGAAGATCCTCTTCATGGAAGAGATCCCGAAGGGCGCCACCGGCAAGCTGCAGCGCATCGGCCTCGCGCAAAAACTCGGCCTCTGAGAAGGCCGGCGGACGGCGCCCTCGCGGGTGCCTTCAGCGCCCCCTGCACCACTGCACCGGCTGCGCCCGTCCGAACATCGCCCCCCCATTGATGAACCCCAAGGAGACAACAACATGACAAGCCGCAGTACGAACCGATTGATCTGGGCCGCAGCAGCGGTGCTGGGCGCCAGCCTGGCGCCCGCCGCCCACGCCTGGGAACCCACCAAGCCCATCGAGTTCATCGTGCCCGCAGGCACCGGCGGTGGTGCCGACCAGATGGCGCGTTTCATCCAGGCCATCTCAGCCAAGCACAAGCTCACGTCGCAACCGATCGTGGTCATCAACAAGTCGGGCGGCGCCGGAGCCGAAGGCTTTCTGGACGTGAAGGGCGACAAGGCCAACGCCCACAAGATCGTCATCACCCTGTCCAATCTCTTCACCACCCCGCTCGCAACTGGCGTGCCGTTCAACTGGCGCGACCTGACGCCGGTGTCCATGCTCGCACTCGACCAGTTCGTGCTCTGGGTCAATGAAGAGTCGCCCTACAAATCGGCCAAGGCCTACCTCGATGGCGTGAAGTCGCAGCCCGACAACACGGTCAAGATGGGCGGCACCGGCGCCAAACAAGAAGACCAGATCATCACCGTGCTGCTGCAGAAAACCGCCGGCAAGAAGATCTCGTACGTGCCTTTCAAGGGCGGCGGCGACGTGGCGGTGCAGCTGGTGGGCAAGCACATCGACTCCACGGTCAACAACCCCATCGAAGCCGAATCCCACTGGCGTGCGGGCAAGCTGCGTGCGCTCTGCGTGATGGACAAGGAGAAGATGCCCTACCCCCTCAAGCTGACCGCCACCCAGTCCTGGCAAGACGTGCCCACCTGCGCCTCGGCCGGTCTGCCGATCGACTACCTGATGCTGCGCGGCATCTTCATGCCGCCAGGCGTGACGCCCGATCAGGTGGCCTACTACAACGACCTCTTCAAGAAGATCCGCACCCTGCCCGAGTGGAAGGAATTCATGGAGAAAGGTGCCTTCAAGCAGACCACGATGACCGGCCCCGACTACGTGGCCTGGCTCGGCAAGAACGAGCAGCTGCACCGCGAGCTGATGAAGGAAGCGGGCTTCCTGGCCAAGTGATCCGGCCGGTCTCCCGACCCCATTGACATCTGGTCCTGAGGCCCGGGGCAGCAGTTGCTGCCCCGGGCCTGTTTTCAGTCGCGGCCCCGCCCGGTGGGGTGCCGCAGGGAGTTGCGCATGCATGAAGAACCCCAAGCCGACGGCAAGCCTGCGCTCGGCAACCGCTGGCCCGAGGCCGTGACCTCGGCGGTGCTCATCGGCATTGCCATCCTGGTGATCGTGGACAGCCTGCGGGCCGGCAACGGATGGGCGGAAGACGGCCCTGAGGCCGGCTACTTCCCGTTCTACATCGGGCTGCTGCTGCTGGGCGCGAGCGCCACGGTGTTCATCTCGACGCTGTCGCGCTGGCGTGGGCTCAACGAGGTCTTCGCCGATCGCGAGCAGCTCAAGTGCGTGGCCGCCGTGCTGCTGCCGATGACGGCCTATGTGGTGGCCATCGCCGGGATCGGCATCTACCTGGCCTCGTTCAACCTGATCGCCTACTTCATGCGCCGCCACGGCAAGTACAGCTGGGCCGTCACCATGTCGGTGGCGGTCGGTGTGCCGATGGTCATCTACGCCGTGTTCGAACGCTGGTTCCTGGTGCTGCTGCCCAAGGGCTATCTCATGCAGTGGATGGGCCTCTGACTTGGACGAACTCAACAACCTGATGCACGGGTTCAACGTGGCGCTGACCCTGCCCAACCTCGGCTTCATGCTGCTGGGCATCACGCTGGGCGTGTTGATCGGCGTGCTGCCCGGGCTCGGCGGCGCCAACGGCATCGCGATCCTGCTGCCGCTCACGCTGTCGATGAACCCCACCACAGCCATCATCATGCTGTCATGCATCTACTGGGGTGCGCTGTTCGGTGGAGCCATCACGTCCATCCTGTTCAACATCCCTGGCGAACCCTGGTCGGTCGCCACCACCTTCGACGGCTACCCGATGGCCCAGCAGGGCCGGGCCGCGCAGGCCCTGACCGCGGCGTTCACGTCGTCGTTCATCGGCGCGCTGTTCGCCGTGGTGCTCATCACCTTTCTGGCGCCACTTCTGGCGCGCTTCGCCATCCGCTTCGGCCCGGCCGAGTACTTCGCCGTGCAGCTGCTCACCTTCTGCAGCTTTGTCGGCATGAGCAAGGAACCCGCGGCCAAGGTGATCTGTTCGATGATGCTCGGCTTTGCGCTGGCGGCCGTGGGCATGGACAGCGTGACCGGCCAGCTGCGCATGACCTACGGGGTGCCGGAGCTGCTCAAGGGCTTCGACTTTCTCATCGCCGTGATCGGCCTGTTCGGCATCGGCGAGATTCTGCTGACGATGGAAGAGGGTCTGGCCTTCAAGGGCAAGCAGGCGCGCATCGACCTGAAGGTCGTGTGGTCCACCTGGAAGACCTTGCCCCAGTACTGGCTGACCTTTCTGCGCTCCACCGCGGTCGGCTGCTGGATGGGCATCACCCCGGGCGGCGCCACGCCGGCCTCGTTCATGAGCTACGGCATTGCACGCCGCATGTCCAAAGACCCCGACAGCTTCGGCAAGGGCCAGATCGAGGGCGTGCTCGCCCCCGAAACCGCCGCGCATGCGGCGGGCACCTCGGCCCTGTTGCCCATGCTCACGCTGGGCATTCCGGGCTCGCCCACGGCAGCAGTGCTGCTGGGCGGCCTGCTGATCTGGGGCCTGCAACCCGGCCCGATGCTCTTCGTCGAGCAGAAGGACTTCGTCTGGGGCCTCATCGCCTCGATGTACCTCGGCAACATCGCCGGCCTGCTGGTGGTGCTGACCACGGTGCCGTTCTGGGCCGCGATGCTGCGCATTCCGTTCTCGGTCATCGCGCCGATCATCATCGTGGTGTGCGCCATCGGCGCCTACACGGTGCACAGCTCGATGTTCGACGTGGTGCTGATGCTGGTGTTCGGCATCTTGGGCTATGTGTTCAAGAAGCTCAAGTACCCACTCGCACCCCTGGTGCTGGCCCTGGTGCTCGGCGACATGGCCGAGGCCAGCTTCCGCCAGTCGATGATCATCTCCCAAGGCACGCTGTCGATCTTCTGGAGCAACTGGCTGGTGGGCAGCATCGTCACCTTCGCGCTGGTGATGCTGTTGTGGCCGCTGCTCGGTCTGCTCAAGCAATGGGCCCGCCGCCACGAAACACCCGCCACCGCAGAAGGAACCGCCACATGAAGATCGCTGTTGTCGGTGCAGGCGCCATCGGTGGCTACCTGGGTGCCAAGCTCTCTCTGGCCGGTGAAGACGTCACCTTCATCGCGCGCAACAAGAACCTCGCCGCCATCAATGCGAACGGCTTCCGGCTGATTCTCGAAGACGGCAGCGAGCAGCACGCCACGCAGGTGCGCGCCGTCCAGCACATGAGCGAGGCCGGCCCGCAAGACGCCGTGCTGCTCACGCTCAAGGCCCACCAGGTGAAGGACGTGTTGCCCGAGCTGCGCGCGCTGTTCGGCCCCGACACGGTGGTCGTCACGATGATCAACGGCGTGCCCTGGTGGTACTTCCACAAGCTGGCCGGCCCCTACGAAGGCCAACGGCTGGAGAGCGTGGACCCCGGCGGCGTGCTCGCCTCGTTCATCGAACCCGAACGCCTCATCGGCAGCGTGGTGTATCCGGCCGCCGAGCTGGTGGAGCCCGGTGTGGTGCGTGTCATCGAAGGCAACCGCTTCACCCTCGGCGAGCTCGACGGCACCCGCACACCGCGCATCGAACAACTGGCCGCGGCGATGATGAAGGCCGGCTTCAAGTCACCCGTCTCCAAGGACATCCGCGGCGAGATCTGGGTCAAGCTGTGGGGCAACCTGAGCTTCAACCCGATCAGCGCCCTCACACACGCCACACTCGAAGACATCTGCCGTTTCCCGGCCTCACGCGAGCTCGCCGCCAGCATGATGCGCGAGGCGCAAACCGTCGCCGAGAAGCTCGGTGTGGAATTCAAGATCTCGCTCGACAAGCGGATCGCCGGGGCCGAGGCCGTGGGCGCCCACAAGACCTCGATGCTGCAAGACGTGGAGCAAGGCCGCGCCCTGGAACTCGACGCGCTGGTGGGCAGCGTGGTGGAACTCGGCAAGATCACCGGCGTTCCGACACCGACGGTCAGCGCGATCTACGCGGCCACGCTGTTGTTGGGCAAGACGCTGGGAGATGCGCGCGGCAGACTTGAAGTCCAGCGCACGGGCTGACCCTCATGGCACTGCGTCAACCCCATCAGCGCCGGTCCGGCATCGGTATCGGCATGGCGGTGCTGGCCTTCGCCTTGCTCGGGTCATCCGCACACGCCACTGAGCCCGTGCTGTCGCCCAACGCGCCGCGCGACAAACCCACATCCTTGAACGACACCAAGGCCCTGGAACGCGCCATCGCGCCCATCGTGGCGCGCGCCCGCGCCAGCTACCCGGAAGGCCGGCAGAAGTTTCTCAACGGCCTGCCGCGAGGCGAGTCCTTCTTCGTGGTCACCCGGCTGCGCGATGCCGGCGGGCGCGAAGAGCAGGTGTTCATCGCCGTGCAGCGCATCGAGGGCTCACGCATCACCGGCCTCATCTGGAATCAGGTCCAGCGCGTGCAGGGCTACCGCTACCGCGACGTCTACACCTTCGACGACAAGCAGCTCATCGACTGGATGATCAGCAAGCCGGATGGCACAGAAGAAGGCAACGAGGTGGGTAAATTTCTCGACACCTACCGGGGGCCCGGGCGCTAGGAGCCTGTCGGACTTGGAACGTCGAAAGCGAAAATCGGCCCCAGCGAGGACAGTTTTTGCCGGATTTGCAGGCCCATAGCCCCGCTATGGGACAAAAAGACGGTGAAAAATGG
>JBEGTX010000042.1:0-11316 GCA_041179165.1 Pseudomonadota bacterium
GCCTTCCGCAAACTCGAAGTGGTGTGGCTTGAGACGAGTGCCGGCGACGACCAGGTGCTGCTCGTCACCCGCGAGGCCCTCGCCAAATGGACCGCCCGCGCGGAGAAAAAGAAATGATCAACCTCAAAGACGTGACGCTTCGGCGCGGCACAAAAATCGTGCTGCAAGACGCCAGCGTCACGCTGCAACCCGGCGAAAAAATCGGCCTCGTGGGCCGCAACGGCGCGGGCAAGTCGTCGCTCTTTTCGCTGCTGACCAACCGGCTGCAAAGCGATGCGGGCGACGTGAGCATCCCCCCGCGCTGGCGTGTGGGGGAAGTCGCCCAGGACATGCCCGAGACCGAACAAGGCGCCACCGACTTCGTGCTCGAAGGCGACACCCGGCTGAGGGAGGCCAACACCGCACTGGCCGCAGCCGAAGCCGCCGACGACGGCCACGCCATGGGCGAGGCACACCAGCTCATCTTCGAGGCCGGCGGCTTCGAGGCTCGCCCGCGTGCGCAGGCGCTGCTGATGGGCTTGGGCTTTCTCGGCGACCAGCTCGATGCGCCCGTCAACAGCTTCTCAGGCGGCTGGCGCATGCGCTTGCAGCTCGCACGCGCGCTGATGTGCCCGGCCGATTTGATGCTGCTCGACGAGCCCACCAACCACTTGGACTTGGATGCCCTCGTCTGGCTGGAAGCCTGGCTGCAACGCTACGAAGGCACGATGCTCGTCATCAGCCACGACCGCGAATTCCTGGATGCCATCACCAAGGTCACCCTGCACCTGGACGAGACCCGACTCACGCGCTACACCGGCAACTACACGGCCTTTGAAGAAATGCGCGCCGAGCGCATGCTGCAGGCCCAGCAGAGCTTCGAAAAGCAGAAGGAGCGCATGGCCCACCTGCAGAAGTTCATCGACCGCTTCAAGGCCAAAGCCAGCAAGGCCAAGCAGGCCCAGAGCCGGGTGAAGGCCCTGGCCCGCATGGAAAAGCTCGGCCCCGTGCT
The DNA here is from genome assembly GCA_041179165.1 of Pseudomonadota bacterium. GTDB lineage: Bacteria > Pseudomonadota > Gammaproteobacteria > Burkholderiales > Burkholderiaceae_C > Rhizobacter. The sequence goes on from JBEGTX010000042.1 coordinate 992, forward strand.
CACGAGCAGCGACTTCCAATTCGAGTTCCGCGAGCCCATGAGCCTGCCCAACCCGATGCTCGCGTTCTCGGGCATGTCATGCGGCTACGCGGGTGTGCCCATCGTCACCAACATCAACCGCTCGGTGCTGGCCGGCCAGCGCATCGGCATCCTGGGTGCCAACGGGCAAGGCAAGTCCACGCTGGTGAAGACCATCGCCAAGGAAATTCCGCTCGTCGCCGGTGAAGTCACCGAAGGCAAGGGCCTGTCCATCGGCTACTTCGCGCAGCAGGAACTCGACGTGCTGCAGCTCGACGACGGCCCACTGATGCACATGGTGCGCCTGGCGCGCGACGTGGGCCCGCAGGCACGCGAGCAGGAGCTGCGCGACTACCTCGGCTCCTTCCGCTTCGTCGGCGAAATGGTCACGCAGGCGGTCGGCAGCCTGAGCGGCGGTGAAAAAGCCCGCCTCGTGCTGGCCATGCTGGTGTGGCAGCGCCCCAACCTGCTGCTGCTTGATGAGCCAACCAACCACTTGGACCTCACCACCCGCGAAGCACTGAGCATGGCGCTCAACGAGTTCGAAGGCACCGTGATGCTCGTGAGCCATGATCGTGCGCTGCTGCGCGAGGTGTGCGATGAGTTCTGGCTCGTCACCGACGGCGCGGTCAAACCTTTCGACGGCGACCTCGACGACTACCAGAAGTGGCTGCTCGAAACCTCGCGCGAAATGGCCAAGGCCGCAAAGGATGCGGGCAACGCCAAGATCAAGGCACAGAAGGCCGCCGACAAGGCCGCCAGCGCACCCGCCGCCGGCAAGGACAGCCGCAAGGCCTCGGCGCAGGACCGCCAGAAGCTCACCGACAAGACCAAGCCCCTGCGCACCGAACTCGCCACGCTGGAAAAGCGCATCGAGTCGCTGACCCAGGAAAAGACCAACATCGAAGCCGCCATGGGCGCGGCCTCGGTGAGCGCCGCCCAGCGCGTGGAGCAAGGCAAACGCTTGAAGCAGATCGCCGACGAGACCGAGAAATCCGAAGGCCGCTGGCTCGAGGTGACGTCGGAGATCGATGCGGTGATGAACTCGGGCGGCTGATCCGCCTCGCAGTTCACCCCCATGGCCGCCTTGCAAGCGGCCGTTTTTTTTGCCCCTGCGTGCTGCCATCGAGAAACGTCCCTGCATGAGGCAGGGCTATAAATCGCTCAAAATTAAATTGCACACAATATTGTTAAAGTTCGCCCCATGCCTTCCCGATCAGCCTCCGCCGCCGCCTCCTCCGAGATCGAGCTCGACCCCTGGTTGTCGCTCGACCGGCAGCTGTGTTTTGCGCTGTACTCGTCGTCGCTGGCCATGACCAAGCTCTACAAGCCGCTGCTGGAGCCGCTGGGCCTGAGCTACCCGCAGTACCTGACGATGCTGGTGCTGTGGGAGCAAGACCACCGCGGCGTGAACGAGCTCGGCGAGCGGCTGTTCCTCGACTCGGGCACGTTGACGCCATTGCTCAAGCGCCTGGAAGCATCGGGCTGGGTGCAACGCGAACGCGCCGCCGATGACGAGCGCCGCGTGATCGTGAGCCTCACGCCCGCCGGCAAGTCCCTGCGCCGGCAAGCGCAAGGGGTGCCCCGTGCACTGGGTTCGGCCACACGCTGCCGAGCGGCTGAACTCGCCGACCTCACCAAGCGCTTGCAAGAGTTGCGCACGCAGCTGCTGACCCCGGCCGACAAGGCTGCGGCGGGCCGAGCCAGCCGGGCCGGCAAGTCCAGAAAGTCCAAGTCACTCACGGGTGCGCCGAACGAATGAGCGGCGTCCATTTGTTGTTGTTTGTTGAACCACCACCTCCCCTCCACTGAAGGAAACACCATGAGCCTCGAAAAAGTCCTGTACACCGCCTCTGCCACCTCCACCGGCGGCCGCGAAGGCACGTCCAAGTCGTCGGACGGCATCCTCGACGTCAAGCTGACCACGCCGAAGGAACTGGGCGGCAACGGCGCCGAAGGCACCAACCCCGAGCAGCTGTTCGCTGCCGGCTACTCTGCCTGCTTCATCGGCGCGATGAAGGTCGTGGCCGGCAAGATGAAGGTCGCTCTGCCGGCCGACCTGTCGGTGAAGGCAGACGTGGGCATCGGCCCCATCAATGGTGGCTTCGGCATCCAGGCCGCGCTGACCGTGAGCGCCCCGAGCGTGGACCGCGCGACGCTGGAGAAGATCGTTGAACTGGCCCACGGCGTGTGCCCTTACTCGAACGCCACGCGCAACAACATCGACGTGACTTTGACCGTCGCTTGATCGATTGACTCGTGCTCGGTCTGCGCTTGATGCAGGCCGATACCCCAAACGCCCACCTCGTGTGGGCGTTTGGCATTGCAGGTCGATGTCACGGCAGCGTCATGGGCGGTCCCTAAGCTGCGCCGCACGCTCTTCAACCGTGCTTCAACCGTGCCTGCCATGATGTCCTCTTCCCCCTTTCTGCCACGTGCGCTTCTGCCGCGTGCACTGCTGCCTCTCGCGGCTGCACTGACCCTCGTCTTCTCTGGCGGCGCTTCGGCTTCGCCGACCTTCGTCAACGGCCTCGCCCTGCCGGGCGATCTGCTCGACCTGTCGGGCGGCACCACGGCCAACACCGGCCGAGTGGGCTACTTCTCCGACATCTACTACGACGGCCAGCGCAATGAGTGGTGGGGCCTGTCGGACCGCGGCCCGGGCGGCGGCGTGCTCAACTACGAAACCCGCGTGCAACGCTTCACCCTCGACGTGAACCGCGACACCGGCGCCATCTCGAATTTCCAGATCGCGCAAACGGTGAAGTTCACCGATGGCGCAGGTCTCGCCTACAACGGGCTCGCACCGAACCCAGGCTCGTCGCTCGGCCGCGCCTTCGACCCTGAAGGCTTCGTCATTCATCCGGTCACGGGCAACATGATCGTGTCCGACGAATACGGCGCATCGCTGCGCGAGTTCGACCGCACGGGCAAGCTGGTGCGCGACTACGCCATCCCCGAGAACCTCCGCCCCACCACCAGCCCCGGCGTCTACAACTACAACCCGGATGCCAACACCGCCGGTCGCCGCATCAACCGTGGCTTCGAAGGCCTGGCCATCAGCCCCGACGGCCGCTACGCCTACGCCATGCTGCAAAGCGCGATGGTCGATGAAGGTGGAGGCAACGGCACCCACGCCCGCATCGTCAAGTTCGACACCGCCACCGGCGCCGCCGTGGCCCAGTTTGCCTACAAGATGGAAGGCTCCAGCCAAGGACGAGGCACGTCGGCCCTCGTGGCGTTGGACGACCACCGCTTCCTTGTGCTCGAACGCAACAACCGCGGCCTGGGTTCGGCCTCCGAACTCACGCCACAGAACAAGAAGGTCTACGAGATCGACGTGGCCGGCGCGGACGACATCAGCAACATCACCATGACGGGTGGCGTCTTCACCGGCAAGACGGTGACCAAGACCAGCACGCCTTTCGTCGACCTGGGTGCCGACACGCTGGCCGCTTTGGGCGGCCAAGTGCCCGAGAAGTTCGAAGGCCTGGCCATCGGCCCGCGCCTCAACGACGGCAGCTTCCTCATGCTCGCCGGCACCGACAACGACTATTCGGTGAGCCAGATCGAAGGCAGCAGCACACAATACGACGTGTACTTCAAGCCCGGTACCACGCTGCGTGTGCAGTGCGACATCAGCACCTTCGACCGCTGCTCGTACCTCAACGCCAATGGCAAGCTCGGCAACGCCGTGGCCACGAGTTTCGACAGCACCGGCTTCCAGCTCATTCCCGGCGTGCTCGATGCCTACCGCGTGACCGACGCCGACCTGGGCGGCTACGTGAGCCCGGTGCCTGAACCCAGCACCTATGCGCTGATGTTCGCCGGCCTCGGCATGGTGGCCTTCATGAAGCGCCGCCGCGACCGCAACGGCTGAGCCCATGAGCGCTCGGCCGCCCGGCGGCTGAGGGGACCATACAGCAGGCCGCCAAGCGGCTGGATCAAACGGGTCCCAACCGCTTGGCGGCTGGATCAAAAGGGTCCCAGCCGCAACGCGGCTGGGCAAGCAGCTCGCCTGCTCAGGCGTTGAGCGGGTGGGCCATCAGGTCCAGCATCAAGGCAATGCGCGCCTTCACCGGCGTGAGCCGGCCTGTGGAGGCGAAGTGATCCGTGGGGCGAGGCACCACCTCGCCCTCCGTGCATTGCGTGCTGCGCCACACGCAAACACCAGCGGCCTGGGCTTCGAGCAAGGCGGCTTCGAGCGCATGGTGCAGGCTGCCGTTGCCGGTACAGGCGACCACGAGGCCTTGCACCGGCGGGCTGCCATCGGCAGGCGTCGCGGTCAGCGCACGCACCAGCGCGCCATCGGCACCCGCATGGCTGAAGACCAGCGCCACACGCGGCCATCGGGCCGTGTCGGTCCAAGGGATGACCGACTGGGTGACGGGTTCCTGAGTCCACGGCCGGAGTTGGCGCAGCCCCTGCGCGCTCACGTTCGCTAATGCGCCCGCCTCGCCCGCCCCGAAGGCATTGAGCCGCGTGGGGTGCACCTTGCGCACGTCGGCCGCCGCAAACACCTGGCCGGCCACCACGGCCACCACACCTTGGGCCTCAGGATGCCGGGCGACCGTCACCGCGTCGTGCAGGTTGCGCGGGCCATCGGCTTCAACCGAGGTGGCCGGACGCATGGCCGCCGTCAGCACCACGGGCTTGAACGGCGCCAACACCCGGTGCAAAAAGTAGGCGGTCTCCTCCAGCGTGTCGGTGCCGTGCGTGACCACCACGCCGGCCACCTCGGGCCGGCCGAGGTGATGGCGGAGTCGCTCGGCCAGCGCCATCCACACGGCAAAGCCCATGTCCTTGCTGTCGAGCTGGGCCACCTGCTCGCACTCGATCGGTGGCAACAGCGATGGCACGGCCGCCAGCAGCTCGGCCACGCCCAGCTGGGCGGCACGGTAGCTGCTGTCGGGCGCACCCGCGGCGGCCGTGCCGGCAATGGTGCCGCCCGTGCCCAGAACCACCACCACTGAATTTGTGTTTTGCATTTTTTTGCCAGCTGGATGAAAATACAGCCACTGGATGGATTGTCAGCCCTTTACGGGCCGGTTTGTGCAGCCAAGTCGAACCGACACTCTCATCTGCCGCGGCCCGTCCGCATCGCTTCTTCCGGAAAGACCGCCATGCTCGACATGCCCAAACTCACCGATCGGCAGCAACAGATCTTCGATTTGGTGCGCAACGCCATCGAGCGCACCGGCTCGCCCCCCACCCGCGCCGAAATCGCCAACGAGCTGGGTTTCAAGTCGGCCAACGCCGCCGAAGAACACCTGCAGGCGCTGGCCCGCAAAGGTGTCATCGAACTGGTGAGCGGCACTTCGCGTGGCATCCGCCTGAAGTCTGACACACTGCGCGCGCTCAACGGCGGGCGCAGCAACCAGTACATGCTGCCGCTGCCCAGCCTGCAGCAGCTGTCGCTGCCCTTGGTGGGCCGCGTGGCGGCAGGCCACCCCATCCTCGCCCAAGAGCACATCGAGCAGACCTATCAGGTCGAGCAAAGCCTCTTTGCCAAGCGCCCCGACTACCTGCTCAAGGTCAAGGGCATGAGCATGCGCGACGCCGGCATCCTCGATGGCGACCTGCTCGCCGTGCAAAGCGCCAAGGAGGCCAAGAACGGCCAGATCGTCGTGGCCCGCATCGGTGACGAAGTCACTGTCAAACGCTTCAAGCGGAGCAAGGGAAACATCGAACTGCTGCCCGAGAACCCCGACTTCGAGCCCATCGTCATCGCCCCCGGCGACGACTTCGAACTCGAAGGCCTGGCCGTCGGGCTCATCCGCAACACACCGCTGATGTAATCCCATGGCTGCCGCCATCAAGTCCCCCAAGGCCCGCCACGCCGACGACTGCGAGCGGCTCGAGCAGCTCCCCAACATCGGCCCCGCCATCGCAGGCGACCTGCGCCTCATCGGCATCCAGCACCCGCAGGAGCTGCGCGGCAAGGACGCGTACCAGTTGTACAAGCAACTGTGCGAAGTCACCGGCCAGCGCCACGACCCCTGCGTGCTCGACACCTTCATGGCCGCCACCGACTTCATGGGTGGCGCCGAGCCTGCGCCTTGGTGGGCGTACACGCGGCAGCGCAAGGCCTTGTTCGGGCAGGTGTGAGGCACGGCTTTGCCAAGTCATGAAAGTTGAGCAACGCGGAAGCTGTCTGTGCGGTTCCGTCCGCTGCGAGATCCATGCTCACATCGAGCTGATCGAAAACTGCCATTGCTCGATGTGTCGCAAAGCCCACGGCGCTGCGTTCTCCACCAACGCGACGGTTCCTACCGCCGCGCTTCGAGTGACATCAGGCGCAGAACTCATCACCGAGTTCGCCTCTTCGCCCACCCGTCGCAAGTGCTTCTGCTCGCGGTGCGGCTCGCCCCTGTTCATTCGCCGAACCAACCTGCCCGAGTTCATGGTCATTGCACTGGCCGTGCTGGACGATGACGCGCAGCAGGGGCCGGAGCGCCATGTGTTCGTCGGGTCAAAGGCAAGTTGGCACGCCATCACGGACCATCTGCCGCAATACCAGATCTATCCCGGCTTCGAGCCGGTCGACAACTCGGCCGCTTGAAGCGCAAGACGCATTGGACCAAGCACATGCACACGAAACGATGGCTTCAAATCGGCGCGACCATCATGGTCGCCTGTGGCCTGATCGTCGGCGGAGCCCTGCTCAACGTCACGTGGGAGCACAACCCTCAGGATGAGTTTCACGAAGAGGGAGTGATCCACTGGGGACACTGGTTGATGCACGGGGCAGCAGGGTTTGTTGTCGGCGCCATGCTCGGCGTTCTACTGACCTTGCTGGCGGCGTTGTTGGCCGCTGTGTTTCAACGAGCAACACGCGCTTGAGGGTCAAGCACGTTGCAATCGAGGCGTCGCTGGCGTTGCTTGATCGACGAGTCGCTCCCTTGAGTCCGAGGTGCCGCGAGGCCATCGAGCACGATGCTAAGCGAGGCCCGGCTGGCGTTGCTGGTGTTGCTCTGGCTGGTGTGGCGGCCATTGAGCGTCGGCTGTGAAGCTTGCGTTTTGGGATGGCGCGCGCAGCGCGCTCAACCTCAAATTTTAGGGCGACTGTTTGAACGGAGCGGCGAAGTCGCGGAGTGAGTTTCGCCCGGCATCCCACAACGCAAGCTTCACAGCTTCCCCGAAGGGGCGACGCTCACAGGACGCACCGTTTGCCTACTTGTCGGTTTACAAGTAGGTCGCCTGCCGGGGCGAAATCCCGGCGCGGCGGTGGCATGAAAAAACCGGTCTGCGTTCAGCCCAAAAAAACGCAGCAATCCGCGTCGAGCACGACTGCGTCACATCGGACTAGTGGATGCCGGCCTTCGCCGGCATGACTGAGAGCCGAGCGCAGGGGTCACCCCGAAATCTCATCATTGTGCAAATTCCTCAACCCCTGCAGCACGATCCGCTGCGGCCCAGGAAACTGCACCTTCTCAGCGGTCAGCACATCCAGCACCGCCATGTTCACACTCGACTTCACCATGTCCTGCTGGTTGTTGGGATCGGTGAGCCAGTACCGAATCGTGAGCTCCATGCCGTTGGCAACGAAGCTGGTCAGCTGCACGAACGGCGCAGGGTCGCGCAGCACGCGCTCGATGCCGGCCAGCGCATCTTGAAGCAGCGGCTGCAAGGACCGCACATCGGTGCCATAGGCCACCTGCACAGTGAAGCTGATCTGCACCTGCGACTCCACCGTGACCAATGATGCGTTTTCAACCCGCTGGGTGATGAGCATTTCATTCGGCACGATGGCCTCGCGGCCGTTGGTGGCACGGATGACGGTGTAGCGGGTGCGGATGTCGGTGATGCGGCCCTCGAAGGTGTCGACCTTCACCGTGTCGCCGATGCGCAGGCTGCGCTCGGCCAGGATCACGAAACCGCTCACGTAGTTGGCAGCGATTTTCTGCAGGCCGAAACCCAGACCTACACCGAGGGCCCCGCCCAGCACGCTCAAGGCGGTGAGGTCGATGCCCACCGTCGACAAGGCAACCATGAGGCCGACAAACAGCAGCGTGGCGCGCACGATGTTGGAGATCATCTTGCGCATCGACAAGTCGTTGCCCGTGCCGTGAGTGATCTTCTTCTCGATGGCGGCCGACAGCCACAGTGCCAGCACCATGACCACCGAGGCCGTGAGCGCCCCTTCGATCATGCTGCGCAGCGAGATCTGCGCGCCGCCGATCTTCCACTTCACTTCGTCGAGCTCTTCCAGCACGGCCGGCAGCACGCCGGTGATCCACAGCACCACGGCGATCCACGCGAGCCACGACACGGTGCGCTCGATGGCGCGAATCCAGTCCGACGTGGGAAAGGCGTTGGTCAACACGCGCACGGTCAGGCGGATGACCACCAGCGACAGCAGGATGGGGATGGCGAGCTTGAAGAGCGCCACCTTGATCACGCCGGCCAGCAGGTACCGCGCGAGCAGCGCCAGCAGCAGGGCCAGCACCGGGAACAGCACGCCGTCGATCACCTTGCGGCCGAACAGCACCGCGCCTTCGATGGGCAGCAGCCGCCGCAGGATGCTGCACAGCAGCCACGAGCCCACCAGGCAGACGGCCATCACGCCGGCTTCTGTCAGTACACGGGCGCTGGTCAGCGCCTGAAACAGTTCCTGCAGGTCTTTCAGGTTCGCGTCGAAATTCATGGGCTCTACAGAATGAGGAAAAAGAGAGGAGCGTCCGGCTCAGGACTTCGCCTGGCTCCCGTGCCAGACGGGCTCAGACACGAACTCAAACGCCTGCCAGCACCCTCAGGTGCGCGCCCACCGAACGCGCCAGCGCCTGCAAGGCATAACCGCCTTCAAGGCACGACACGATGCGCCCCTTGGCATGGCGGTCGGCCACCTGCTTCACGCGCTGGGTGATCCACTCGTAGTCGGCTTCGACCAGACCCATCTGGCCGAGGTCGTCTTCACGGTGGGCGTCGAACCCCGCCGAGAAAAAGATCATCTGCGGTTTGAAGGCCTCGAGCCGCGGCATCCACATGGCCTCGACCAGCTCGCGCACCTCGTCACCGCGGGTGTAGGCGGGCACCGGCAGGTTGACCATGTTGGTCCCCTTGGGCACACCACCGCAGTTCGGGTACAGCGGATGCTGGAAGAAGCTCACCATCAGGATGCGGTCGTCGCCGGCCACGATGTCTTCGGTGCCGTTGCCATGGTGCACGTCGAAGTCGACGATGGCCACCCGCTTGAGCCCGCGCACATCCAGCGCATGGCGCGCGGCGACGGCCACGTTGTTGAAGAAACAGAAGCCCATGGTCTGGTCGCGCGTGGCGTGGTGGCCGGGCGGGCGCACCGAGCAGAAGGCGTTGTCGACCTCGCCGTCGATCACGGCGTCGGTGGCAGCCACTGCCGCCCCGGCGGCCCGCTGTACGGCGCGCCAGGTGGCCGGGCCGGCCACGGTGTCGGGATCGAAGGCATGGGTTTCACCCGTGGCCTCAAGCCGCTGCAGCAGGTCTTTCAACTCATTCACGTAGCCGCTGCCATGGGCGAGGGCCACATCTTTCAGGTTGACCAGGGGCGCATCGCGGCGCTCAAGTGCCACGTCGAGTCGGGTGCTGAGCAGAAAATCGGCAATGGCGTCCAGCCGTTGCCCACATTCAGGGTGACCGCGCCCCATGTCGTGGGCATGGCAATCGGGGTGGCTGTAAAAGGCTGTGGACATCTGGGCGGGGCCGGGAACAAAGTCGGCGAGCGCGCGGGGTGCAACTCGGGCCGAGTGACAAAGTGTACTCACCCTGCGTGCAACCCTCCCCACCTTGCGGTTGGCTGCCCAAAATCTCACACAAGCTGCCAACCCACCCCGGCGCGTTCACACCTTCGCACAGACCCGCGCCGCTGGACGTGCACTCTTGGGTTATGGTGCCAGGATGCACCCAGATCTCGCTGCCCAGCTCACCCGCCTGATCGACCAGATCAGCACCATCATCGTGGGCAAACGCCCCCAGATCCGCGACAGCGTGGCATGCATGCTGGCCGGAGGCCACTTGTTGATCGAAGACGTGCCGGGCGTCGGCAAAACAACCCTCGCCCACGCGCTGTCGGCCTCGCTCGGCCTGCGCTTTCTGCGCACGCAGTTCACGGCCGACCTCATGCCCTCCGACCTCATCGGCGTGAGTGTGTACGAGCGCGCCAAGGAGGCGTTTGTCTTTCATCCCGGCCCCGTGTTCGCCCAGGTGCTGCTGGCCGACGAGATCAACCGCGCCGGCCCCAAGACCCAGAGCGCCCTGCTCGAGGCCATGGAAGAGCACCAGGTGACGGTGGAGGGCCAGACCCGCGCCCTGCCCGAGCCCTTTTTCGTCAT
>JBEGTX010000043.1:0-28600 GCA_041179165.1 Pseudomonadota bacterium
CCCACGCGCATCCGCGCCGGCGTGGCCTTCTGGCGTGAGAACGAGCGCTGGCTCACCCGCGCTGAAGCCATGTACGGCGTGCCCCCCGAAATCATCGTCGGCGTGATCGGCGTGGAAACCATCTACGGCCGCCAGATGGGCAACTTCCGGGTGCTCGATGCGCTGGCGACCTTGGCCTTCGATTTCCCCGCGGGCCGCAAGGACCGCAGCCAGTTCTTCAAGGATGAGCTCGAGCAGTTCTTCGTGCTCGCGCGCAGCGAAGGCGTGGAGCCTTCGAGCCTGCGCGGCAGCTATGCGGGCGCATTGGGCATGGGCCAGTTCATGCCCAGCAGCTGGAACAAGTATGCGGTCGACTTCGATGGCGACGGCCGCATCGACATGAACCGCAGCGCTGCCGACGTGATCGGCAGCGTGGCCCACTACCTCGCCGAGTTCGGCTGGCAGCGCAACCAACCCACACGCTTTGCCGTCAACGTGCCGGTGGAGGCCTCTGACCGCGCCGTGCTGCTCGCACCCGACATCCTGCCCACGTTCACGCCACAGCAGTTCGCCGAACGCGGCGCCGGCCTGCAGCAAGAGGCCACCACGTTCGAAGGCAAGCTGGCCCTGGTCGAACTGCAGAACGGCACCGCTGCGCCCACCTACATCGCGGGCACGCCCAACTTCTACGCCATCACGCGCTACAACTGGTCGAGCTACTACGCGATGGCGGTGATCGATCTGGGTGAGACGGTGGCGCGCGCTCAGCGGCGGCGCGACTGAGGGGTGCGGGCGCAGGCCCGCCAACCCCAACGGTTTATGATTATGATGATGGTATGAGCACCATCATCCCTTCAGGATTCGGTCCCCAGCAGCAGTTCCTGAAAACCCTCTGGTGTGCCGCGGGCGGCACTGCCGATGACCTGCGCCACGTCACCTGGTCCGGTGAGGGCGATTTGCCCTCGGTGTTCGAAACCAGTTCGTTTGCCGCGGCCTCTGTGGCCGCAGCGGGCCTTGCTTTGGCGTCTCTCACGCAAGCGCAGGGCCGCAGCCTGCCTGGCCTGCAGCGTGTTCATGTGGACCGCCGGCTCACGGCCTTCTGGTTCGGCACCTCGGTGCGCCCTGCGGGATGGACACTGCCTCCCGCGTGGGACGCGCTGGCGGGCGACTACGCGTGTGCCGACGGATGGATTCGCCTGCACACCAACGCGCCTCACCACCGTGCGGCTGCACTGAGCGCATTGAAGGTGGAGGGAAGCCGCGAGGCCGTCACCCGCGCCGTGGCCACATGGCGTGGCGACGACCTCGAGGCCGCTGTCGTGGCGCAAGGCGGCTGCGCGGCCGTCATGCGTTCCTGGGCGCAATGGCAGCAACATCCGCAAGGCCAGGCCGTGCTGGCAGAGCCTTTGCTCGACAGCCGCGCAGGCCTGCCGATCGACAGCCGCGAGTGGGGCTTCACGCCAAGCCGCCCGTTGCAGGGCCTTTGCGTGCTCGACATGACGCGTGTTCTGGCCGGCCCCGTGGCCACCCGCATGCTGGCCGGCCTTGGGGCCGATGTGCTGCGCATCGACCCTCCCGGATGGGATGAGCCCTCACTGGCGCCGGAAATAACCTTGGGCAAACGCTGCGCGCGCCTGAACCTGCGCAGCCCCGCCGACCGCGCGCAGTGGGAGCAGCTTCTGGCTGGCGCAGACGTGCTGGTGCATGGCTACCGCAGCGATGCGCTCGATGCGCTGGGGCTGAACGCAGCGCAGCGTCAACAGCGGCGCCCGGGTCTGGTGGATGTCTCTGTCGATGCCTATGGCTTTACCGGCCCCTGGAGCACGCGGCGCGGGTTCGACAGCCTGGTCCAGATGAGCATGGGCATTGCCGAAGCGGGCCAGCGCGCCACAGGCGCTGGGCACCCCGTACCCTTGCCGGTGCAGGCGCTCGACCATGCCACCGGCTACCTGCTGGCCATGGCTGCGCTTCGGGGATTGGCGCAGCGCCTGCACAACGGCCACGGCAGCATCTGGAGGACTTCTCTCGCGCGGGTGGGTGCCGAGTTGATGCGCGTGCCGCGCAACCCGGCGATCACGCCGCTGCCTTTTGATGTGGAGTCACCGCGTGACTGGTCCAACGCCACCGAGAACACGGCGTGGGGGCCGGCCAGGCGCTTGCGCTGGCCGCTCGAGGTGGATGGCGTGGAAACGATCTGGCCTCACCCCGCCTGCCCCCTGGGCAGCGCACAGGCCGTGTGGCGCTGAGGGAAACTCAGCGCGAGCAAGCCGCAGCGACTTCGGCTGCGAGGGCCTTCACTTCGTTCCAGGGCACGTCCTGCTGCGTGGCTTGCACATGCTTCCAGGCCTTGCCGGCCTCTGAATCGACAAAGCGCTGGAACAGCTTTTCTTGTGCGGGTGTCAGCGGCGGAAGTTCCGACGCCTGTCCCGTTGGGGCACTCGCCCGTGCGAGGTTCTGGGCCAGGATTTTCTCGCCCTGGTCCGGGCCGAAGAACTGGTTCAGCTCGGCCACGATCTGCGGGTCGGGGTACATCACGCGGTAGACGACTGCCACACGCTCGAGCACCAACTCGCGCGTGTAGCGCTGCTGGACGCATTGCACGGCCTCAGGTGTGCGATGGGCCAAGCGATTGGCCGAAGCCTTCTGCATGTCACCGCGCTTGAGCAAGACGTCGACCATCTTCGGCCAGTTCTCGAGCTGCATGAGTTGCCTGATTTCCACCTGGAGGCGATCGCCGGCGGCCGCGGGTTGGGCGCGCACCGGCATCACGGCCGCCAGCAGCACCATCAGCACAGCCCCTGCGAGGCCTGGAACCACATGCTTGTCTTGCCTCATCGAGGGTCCTCGTCTGGCGTTGGTCGTTGCAATGGAATTTCGGACTGCTGAAATTGCGATTGTCCTTGAGCTGGCGTCTGTGCTTGTGTCTGCGCAAGCGGAACAAGGGGAACAAGCGGCACAAAGGGCACAAGCGGCACAAGCGGCTCCTGCGGAATCACACTCACCGACACATACATCGACTGGCTGCCGCTGCCGAGAATGACACCCCGCAGCGGCACCACGTCGGCGAAGTCGGCGCCCCAGGCGAGCGTGATGTAGCGCCGGTCGGCGAGCTGGTTGTTGGTGGGGTCGAACTCGACCCACTCGCCCGACGGCGACCATGCGGCCACCCAGGCATGCGAGGCGTCCACGCCCATCAGCCGGGCCTGGCCTTCGGGCGGGTCGGTCAGCAGGTAGCCCGACACATAGCGTGCGGGCAGGCCGTGTCCGCGCAGGCAGGCGAGCATCAGGTGGGCGAAGTCCTGGCACACGCCGCGGCGGTGGGTCAGCACTTCATCGACCGAGGTGCTCACCGTGGTGGCATCGGGGTCGAACTCGAAGTCGTTGTGGATGCGCTCCATCAGGTCGAGCATGGCCTCCAGCCAATGTCGGCCCGGGCGCAGCGCGGCCACGGCGTACTGCCGTGCGCGCTCCGACAAGGGCACGAGGCGCGTGGGCTCGCTCATGCGCGAGGGCAGCAGGTCGTCGCTCGGTGGCGACATGCGCAGGCCGTCGCGCAGCGTCTCCCAATCCATGGGGCTGCCCGACACCGGCGGCGGGCGGTCGCCCACATCCACACTGCACTGCATGCGCACACGCAGCACCCGGTGCGCCGCATGCAGACCGAAGTGGGTGACGAGGTTGCCGAAGCTGTCTTGCACCTCGTGGCGTTCGTCGGCCGGCGGATCAATCAGCAACGAGGCATCGTGCACCCACTGCCACGGCAGCTCACGCGGCGTGAGCCGCGCCAGTTGCCACGACTGCGACACCTGGGCCGCATACACGTAGCGCGTGGTGTGTTCAACACGGTAGCGGTCGACATCCATTTCAGAGTCCCACCGATCGCAGGCTGCTGGAATCGGCATGCGAGAAAAACTTGAGCGTCAGCTCGTCGGACACCGTGCGGGCAATGGCCTGCAACTGGCTCAACAGCGACTCGAGCACCACGCTCTCCGGATGCAACTCTTCGGCCGGCAAGGCCTTCAGCGCCGCGTTGACAGGCGCCAGCAACGCGCTCGCAAACGGGCCGCGAATGGTCTCGAGCTTGGTCACGTACTCAACCAGGCCCTTGAACTGGAACGCCACCGAACGCGGGTTGGTGTCGTCACGCACCAGCAGGTCGAGCACCGGCAGCCACTCGGGCGACACAAGGTAGCGCGAGCGGTAGGTGACGGTGGAGTCGGCCAATTCAAGCAGCCAGTCGAGCCCGCAGGCCCGACCTTCACCAATGGCGATCTGCAGTGCGAGACAGGTGTTGGACAGCCGTTCGATGCGGCGGCCCACCGACAGGAATCGCCAACCCGTGCCGCGCGTCATGCCGTCGAGCACATAGCCCGACAGCGTGGTGGTGGTGGTGACGGCGCGGTCGAGCCAGCCGAGCGCGAGCGGCAGCGAGCTGCCACGCTGGAACACCGGGTCGGCAATGAGCTGGTTGAGCGTGCGCCAGTTGTCGGCCGACATGCGGTCGCGCAGCGTGAAGGCCACACGCTGAAGTTGCCGCAGGCGCTGGCCCAGGCCTTCGTCGGGGTTCGTGGCCGCACGCAGAAGCTCGGGGCCGGGGTTCTCGACGTCGTCGATGAGGGACATGCGCTCGGCCATGGCGAGCACAGGCACGAGGTTGTCTTCGGCATCATCGGCGCCGGTCTCGTTGTTGCCCAGCATGCTGGCAATGGCCACGCGCAGCAGGCGCGCCGTGGCATCGCAGCGTTCGCCATAGCGGCCGAACCAGAACAGATTCTCGGCGGTGCGCGACGGCACGTTGCCCCGCGGCGTGACGAGATCGGCCGCGGTGACCGTGCTCGACAGCAGCGAGAACGAACCGTTGATGGGCCCATCTGACAGCACCCAGGTGTCTTTGGAGCGCCCGCCGCGCTGCATGGCAATCACGCGGGCGTCGCCATCGCCCGCCACGCGGGTGAGCCCGCCCGGCATCACGCGGTAGCCATGGGGTGTGGCGACGGCAAACACACGCAGACCCACCGTGCGGGCCTGCAGGCGGTCGGACTTCTCGGGCAGCTGGCCGCGTTCGAGCACGGGCGCCTGCGACACACGCACCCACTCCTGCGCCACATAGCGCTGCGGCCTTGCAGCCACACGCGCACGCAGCTCGTCGCGCTGGGCCGCAGACAGGTCGGCACCGAACACCGCGGGCTCAGGGGCCGAGCGATCGAGCGGCTTGATGATGAGGTGGTCGAGCCGGTCCCAGGCTTCAGACAAGGCCGATGGTTCACCGAGCCACCAGGTGGCCACAGAAGGCAGGCGCAGCGGCTCGCCCAGCAGTTTCCGGCTGAGCTTGGGCAGGTAGGCCGACAAGGCGCCCGACTCCAGCACCCCCGAGCCCAACGCGTTGGCGAGCAGCACCGTGCCGCGGCGCGCACAGTCGGTCAGGCCGGCGATGCCGAGGGCCGAGTCGGAGCGCAGCTCAAGCGGATCGCAGTAGTCGTCGTCGAGTCGGCGCAGCAGTGCGTGCACCCGCTTGAGGCCCTCCACCGTTTTCATCCAGACCTTGCCGTCGCGCACGGTGAGGTCACTGCCTTCGACCAGCGTGCAGCCGAGATAGCGCGCGAGCAGCGCGTGCTCGAAATAGGTTTCGTTGTACGGACCCGGCGTGAGCAAGGCGATCAGCGTGTTGCCATCACCCTTCGGCGCCCAGCGCATCAGCGACTCGCGCAGGTTGCCGAAAAACCCGGCCAGATGCTGCACACGCAAGTCGCGGAACATTTCGGGGAACACACGCGAGACCACCAGTCGGTTCTCGAGCGCATAGCCTGCACCCGACGGCGCCTGCGTGCGGTCGGCGACCACCCACCAGCGGCCGTCGGGCGACCGGGCCAGGTCGGCCGCGTACTGGAACAGGTGCACGCCACCCGGCGGTTGAATGCCCTGCACCTGGTGCAGAAAGCCGCTGTGGCCGAACACGGCGGACGGCGGAATGCTGCCATCGCGCAGCAGCTCTTGCGGGCCGTAGATGTCGGCCAGCACGCGGTTGAGCAGGTCGGCGCGCTGTGCGATGCCGGCCTCGATCTCCTCCCACTCGCGGGCCGAGATGAGCAGCGGCAAGGGGTCGACCTCCCACGGGCGGTCGGCGCCTTGCGGGTCGGCATAGACGTTGTAGGTGACGCCGTTCTCGCGGATCTCGCGTTCCATCAGCGACAGGGTGTCGCTCACCTCCGGGCCGGCGCGGGTGGCCAGCGAACGCAGAAAGGTGTCCCAGTGCGGCCGGGGCGAACCGGGGGACAACAGCAATTCGTCGTAGCGGCCTTGGGGAACAGGGTAGCCGTCGAGCAGTTTTCTCAGCATCTCGGGAACTTCGGGCGCGTCATGGGGTGGATTCTCCCGGATGGACGCGGCCTATCGCGGACTTGCAGAAACTTTTATCCGTGCGCTTTGTCGTCGGTTGCCCGGGAAGTGACCCTGATCGACGTCAAGGGACCGGCACAGGCGCCGGCTTGAGGTGCAGCACGTGGCGGGCGTCACCGCCCCACACCGGCACCGTCTTGAGCTGGGTCCATGGCAAGACGAACGAGCGGTACCAGGGTGAAAACACCACGCCCGACTGGCCAGTCGACTGCATGAAGCTGGACTGCGAGGGGTCGGCCAGGTCATACAAGGCCCGGAATGAGGCACCGTGCTCCGACAGGTAGAACTCGCCCGAGGTGGCATCGGCCTTCAGCGCGACGCGCGACACGTTCACCGTGTAGGTGTCGCCGCCCACCGGTGTGCGCAACTCAAACGCCGGTGCAAGCGCGCGCAGCCGGCTGAAGGGGCGGTGCTCAGAGCGGGCCTGGTGGGCCCGGCCCCATTGCCATTGCGCGATGTCGCGGCCCTGTGCGGCCTGCAGCTCATCGAGGGCGCGGGTGAAGGCCGCATCGACCTGTTGGGCGCAGGTCTCCACTGTCGAGGTGCTGTGGTCGTCACACCAGTGCGCGTCGTTGCGCGCGAGCACTCCGCCGAGCGCCTCGCGGAAGCTGCGTGTGGCGATCTGCTTGTCGTAGAGTTCGGCGCCGAGTTCGTCGGCGAAAACGGCTTTCATCAGGTGGCGCGTCCAGCTCCAGACGATGAGGGGGGCGGCGCGGCCCGCCGACATGCGGCCGTCGAAACCCGCCAGCTCGCGGTGCGCTTGCGCCGCCAAGGGATGGGCCGACTTGGCTTGCCGGATGACAGGCAGCAAGGCCGTCATGCCCAGCGAGAGTTCATCGGCCTGGATGGCGCGAAGACTCTCCAGCGAATGCAGCGGCCGCTCCGCCAGCAGCTGCTCGATGCGGTCTTGCCGGTAAGGGGGTGTCCATTCGCTGGTGATGAAGTGCGGGTAATCAGGCCCGTGGACGCGGTGGTTGGCCGTGGCGATCCAACCTCGCACGGGGTCGACCTCGCGCGGCGTGAGCTGAGCCGGCAGGTAGCCGGCCCAGTCGTAGCGGGCATCCCAGCCCGGGGCCGGCACCAGGCCCTTCAGGTCATGGGCCGGCTTGCGAAGCGGCACCCGGCCGGCCGCCACCATGCCGATGTGGCCTGCTTTGTCGGCCACGACCATGCTCTGCATGGGGGCCGCATTCAGGGCCGAAGCGGCGATGAAGCCGTCGACCGACGTGGCAGTGTCCAAGGCCAGGCCGGCCTCGATGGGACTCGAATCCACATCGAGCGCTGTCCAGCGCATGGCCAGCACGTAGGTGGCTTGCTTGAGCGGACCGGTGAGCCCCTCGGTGGGCCCGCCGGCGTCGGAGATGACCGGGCCGTGGCGGGTGCTGCGCACCAGCACCGGCACGTCGGGTCGCCCGCGCACCTTGATGACTTCTTCAACGGCATCGAAGCCCGCCCAGCCTTCGGGGGTCTGGTACTGCATGGCATCGCCGGGCTTCAGGCGCTCGAGGTAGAGGTCTTGCACGTCGGGGGCTGTGTTGGTGAAGCCCCAGGCGATGTGCTCGTTCTGGCCCAGCACCACCAGGGGCAACCCGGGCATGGTCGCACCCGCCAGCTTGAAGCCGGGCGCGTCGATGCGGGCGAGATACCACAGCGCCGGTGCACTGAGCTTCAGGTGCGGGTCGTTGGCCAGCAAGGGGCGGCCGGTTTCGGAATGAGAGCCGTGGACCACCCAGTTGTTGGAACCCGTGCCCTCCACCCCCGACACCGGCGCCACGCGCTGCGCGGGCTGGCCAAGGGTGGGGTCCACGCCCCACTGGCGAAACAGCGCGGCATAGTCGGCCGTGGCGAGCGGCTTGTCACCGGGGTACGGCGGCAGCAGCTCGTTGATGCGCGCGACAGGCATCTTGAGCGACAGGCGCATGCGCAGCAGCTCGGCGGTCCAGTTGCCGGCCAGGTCCCAGGCCATCATCGTGGCCCAGGCGATGGTGTCCTCGGGGGTCCACGGTTCGGGCTCGAGGCCCAGCAGCACGAACTCGGGCGGGCGGGCCCGCAGGCTCGTGGACAGGTAGGCATTGATGCCTGCGGTGTAGGCCAGCACGGCAGCCCGCGCGTCGGGCGTGGCATGGGCCCACTGCGCTGCGGCTGTGCGCTTCACGCCCAGTGCCCGCAAGAAGCGGTCGGCCTCCACCGCGGACTCGCCAAAGGCCTCGGCCAATCGGCCCGAGCCGATGCGCCGATGGGTCTCGAGTTGCCACAGGCGGTCTTGCGCGTGCACGAAGCCGAGCGCAAACAGCGCGTCGTCGCGCGAGGCGGCATGGATGAACGGGATGCCATCGGCATCCCGCTCGATGCGAACCTCGGCCTTCAAGCCGGCGAGCGTCTGCGCGCCGTCGGTCTGAGGCAACACCCGCTGCGCATACACCCACAAGCCGATGGCGGCCAGCACCAGCAGGCCGATCAGGACGAGCGCCCCCCGGCGCAGCCACACGGCCCAGCGGGTCCGTGCCGGAACCACCCCGATGCCCCGACCAGCGACGCCCATCAGGCCCTCACTTCAGCCCGAGAAAGTCACCCTTGCCCAACTCCACCCCGTTGTGGCGCAGCAGCGCATAGGCTGTGGTGGCATGGAAATACAGGTTGGGCAACACGAAGTGCTTGAGGTAATCTTCGCCGCGCATCTCGGTGGCACCGTTGCGGCCCGGCACCGACACCTGCCGGTCATCGCTGCCGTCGATCTGGGCCGGGGTGAACGAATTCACGTAGGCGAGGGTCTTGTCGATGCGCGCGCGCAACTCCTCCATCGTGGTTTCGTTGTCCTCGAATACCGGCGACTCCACCCCCGCCAGGCGCGCCACACCGAACTTCACCGTGTCGCAGGCGATCTGGATCTGCCTCGGGAAAGCAAGCATGTCCGGGGCCAGCCTAGCCGTGATGAACACCGAGGGGTCGAACTTGCGGGCCTCGGCGTGGGCCTGTGCCTTGGCCAGCCATTTGCCCAGGCTGGTGAGGGTGCGAACGAACACCGGCACGCTGGCCGTGTACATGCTGAGCGACATCGGAAACTCCACTTTGTGAGGACGCGATCGTACTGCGCACAGGGCCATGGGCAGCAATGGTCCGCAGCGTGCACAATCAGAGGTCGATGACCCTCAGCCGCCTGCCCGTGAACATCATCATCCTCGACGACTACCAAGATGCCGTGCGCAAGCTCAAATGCGCCGCCCACATGGAGCACCTGAACGCCAAGGTGTTCACCAACACGGTGAAAGGCATCGGCCAGCTGTCGGTGCGCCTGCGCGACGCCGATGTGCTGGTGCTCATCCGCGAGCGCACGCACTTTCCCAAGCAGCTGCTGGAAAAACTCCCCAAGCTCAAGCTCATCGCCCAGACTGGCCCCATCGGCCCGCATGTCGATGTGGAAACCTGCACCCGGCTGGGCATTGCCGTGGCCGAAGGGGTGGGCTCGCCCGACGCGCCGGCCGAGCTGACCTGGGCGCTCATCATGGCGGCCATGCGCCGCCTGCCCCAGTACGTGGGCAACCTCAAACACGGGGCGTGGCAGCAGTCGGGTCTCAAGTCGGCCTCCATGCCACCCAACTTCGGCATCGGCATGGTGCTGCGAGGCAAGCAGCTGGGCCTCTGGGGCTATGGGCGCATCGGGCAGCGGGTGGCCAGCTACGGCAAGGCCTTCGGCATGAAGGTGGTCGTCTGGGGCAGCGAGTCCTCACGTGAGCGCGCCCGGGCCGACGGCTTCGAGGCGGCCGAGTCCCGCGAAGATTTTTTCGGCTCCTGCGACGTGCTGTCGTTGCACCTGCGCCTGGTTGACGAAACCCGCGGCATCGTGAAGTCCGAAGACCTGTCGCACATGAAGCCCACGGCCTTGCTGGTCAACACCTCACGTGCCGAGCTGGTCGAAGAAGGCGCGCTCGTGTCGGCCCTCAACCGAGGTCGCCCCGGCATGGCCGCGGTGGATGTGTTCGAGAGCGAGCCCATTCTGCAGGGCCATCCCCTGCTGCGGCTCGAGAACGCGGTCTGCACGCCCCACATCGGCTATGTAGAGCAAGAAAGCTACGAGCTGTATTTCGCCGCGGCCTTCGAGAACGTGATCAACTTCATCAACAGCACACCGAGCAACATCGTCAACCCCGATGCCCTGAAAGTGATGCGCTGATGAGTTCAGAAGGCGAGTCGGCCCACCACCGCATCACCCAGGCCCGATGGGCCTTGATGTTCGGGAACTTCAGCATCGGCTGTGGCGTGATGGTCGTGGCCGGCTCGCTGAACGATCTGGTGCGCTCGCTGGACGTGAGCGTGCCCGTAGGCGGCCAGCTCATCACGGCGGCTGCCGTGATGATGGCGCTGGGTGCGCCCATCATGGCCGCGCTGGTGGGCCGATGGGACCGCCGCCGCCTGCTCACCCTCGCGCTCGTCTGGTACGCCGTGGGCCACGCGCTGAGTGCCTTCGCAACCGACTTCGCGGCGCTGATGCCGCTGCGCACGCTGTGTGTGCTGGCCGCAGCCGTGTTCACGCCGCAGGCCGCCGCCGCCATCAGCAGCGTCGCCCCGCCGGAGGAACGCGGGCGCGCCATCATCTTCATCTTTCTCGGCTGGTCGGTGGCCTCGGTCATCGGTATGCCGGTGCACAGCTTCATCGGTGAGCACTTCGGCTGGCGCTGGGCCTTCGTGATGGTGGCCGTGCTTTCGGCCATCGCCGCAGTGTGGGTGTGGCGGGCCATGCCCGACGGCATTCGCCCCCCGGCCATGAAGCTGTCGTCCTGGGGCAAGGTGTTCACCCACCCGGTACTGATGGCCATCATCTTGGTCACGGCCTTCAGCGGTGCCGGCCAGTTCACGGTGTTCGCGTATCTGGCGCCCTACTACCGCAGCGTCATCCAGGCCTCCCCCATGGAGACCAGCTTGCTGTTCTTCTGGTTCGGTGCATTCGGGCTGATGGGCAACCTGCTGCTCTCGCGCTACATCGACCGCCTGGGCGCGGCGCGCATCGTGGCGGCCTCGCTGCTGTGCATGGTGTTCAGCCTGATGGTGTGGTCGTTCGCGACCACCGTGTTCCTGATGGCCTGCATCATGATTCCCTGGGGCCTGGGCGGCTTTGCCTCCAACTCGGCCCAACAGGCCCGACTGGGCGGCGCCGCACCGGAGCTGGCGTCGGCGCTGATGGCCCTCAACACTTCGGCCATCTACCTCGGACAGGCCATTGGTGCTGCGGGTGGCGGCGCGATGATGGCGTCCAACCTTGCAAATGGTGCCAGCGAACTCGATCGCTTCAACGGGCTGCACTGGGTGGGACTGGTCTGGATTCTCGTGGCGTTGGGCTTGAGCATGTGGGCCCACAAGAAGATGAAGGAAAACGGTGGCCGGGCCTGAGGTGCAAGACGCTGCCACCCAGGCCCCTGCCCTGCGGCAGCCCGCGTCCTGCGGTGAACTGTTCAAGGTGTTCACGCGGCTGGCCATGCAAGGTTTTGGTGGCGTGCTCGCGGTGGCCCAGCAGGAGCTGGTCGAGCGCGAACGCTGGCTGAGTCGCGACGAGTTCCTCGACATGCTGTCGGTGGCCCAGGTGCTGCCCGGCCCCAACGTGGTGAACCTCTCGCTGATGATCGGTGACCGCTTCTTCGGCCTGCGCGGCGCGGCCGCGGCCTTGGGCGGCATGCTGCTCTTGCCGCTGGTGGTGATGCTGGTGCTCGCGGCGCTCTACACGCGCTTCTCGAACAACCCCTACGTGGCGGGTGCGCTGCGAGGCATGGCTGCCGTGTCGGCCGGTCTCGTGCTCGCCACCGCCTGGAAGCTGTTGGGCAGCCTGAAGAAAAACGCGCTGGGCCTGCCCACCTGCCTGGGCATCGGCGCGCTCACGCTGGGCCTGGTGGTCGGGCTTCATTGGCCGCTGGCCTGGGTCATCCTCGGCCTGGGGACCCTGTCGGTTCTCTGGGCATGGACGCGGCTGCGATGAACACTGCCTTGGGCCTGCCCGAGCTGTTTCAGCTCTTTCTGCATTTTCTGGTGCTGAGCCTGTTGGCCGTTGGGGGTGCCATTACCACCGCGCCCGACATGCACCGCTACCTCGTGAGCGAACAGCATTGGCTCAACGAGGCCCAGTTCAATGCGTCCATCGCACTGGCCCAAGCGGCCCCCGGCCCCAATGTGCTGTTCGTTGCGGTGCTGGGCTACAACACGGCAGGCTTGGCCGGCGCGGCCGCTGCCATGCTCGGCATGATGCTGCCCTCCACCACACTGGCCCTGTGGGCCACGCGCTGGGGCCGATCGCGCCAGGAGACGCGAGGCGTGCGGGCCTTCACCACCGGGATGGCGCCCATGACACTGGGTTTGCTGTTGGCGACCGGCTGGGTCTTGGCGGAGCCTTCGAAGGATCACGCCGGCGCACTGGCGCTGGTGGCGGTGTCGGCGGTGGTGATGGCGCGCACAAGGCTCAGTCCGATGTGGCTGGTCGGGTTGGGTGCCATCGTGGGCGGCCTGGGCTGGGCATGAGCGCTGGCCAGGCTCAGGCCTGACTTCCACCCGACATGGCACCCTGCAGCGAGCCACAGGCCGCGAAGGGCCGTCAGGCCATCACGGCTTCTTCTGCCAAGGCTTCTTCCACCACCACCGGCAGGTCTTCCAGGTCGTGCCGAACCTCGGCGGACATGGCCTCGGGCAGGTCGTCGAACGCGCCCTCGGGCAGCACGACTTCGGTGGTGCCGCCCTCGCCCATCTGAACGATGAGGCTCAGCAGCAGTGCCGGCCGGCCGTTGGGATCGTCCATGGAGACGGGCGTACCGCCCTGCGACGACTCGAGCACCAGGATGAACCGCGAAGGCCGGTAGTGCTCAGAATGGGTGTGGGGCTGCAGCCTGGCCATCATGGGCAAGCCATGCCTCAAGGCCGAGGCTCGCAGACGCGAGACGGTCTCTTCAAGCCCATAGCGGCTCACGCGGGTGAGTTGCGCTCGTTCCTCTGCACCGAGGGCGCGGCCCCCACTCAACGCAGCAAAGATCATCGCTGCACCGCCTGTCATCCAGAAGCGAAACGGATTCTTCATGAGAGTTCCTTCGCGGCAGAAGGTTTGGACCATACGGGCCTCACGCCGACAGGACAAGGGTGTTCTTGCTCCCCGAGCATGTAAAAGTTTGTAATTGAACAGGGGCGCTTCCAAGCCCCTGAGAAGCCTTGCTTTGGTGCATCGCAGCACCTCAGGTCGCCCGCGATTTCGACAGCCTCACGGCGCCCGCCTCGCGATGATTCCCATGTGGGCTACTCGGGATTCAAGCAGGCGGCCTGGCAGCGAAAGCCGCCGCCCACACCGCCCTGGCAAGCAGCTCAGAGGCTGCCTGGCGTGCGCCGCTGGCGGAGCACCTCGTAGAGGCAGATGCCGCTGGCCACGGACACGTTGAGGCTCTCCACCGCGCCCAGCATGGGCAGGCGCACGAGCTCGTCACAGGTCTTGGCGGTGAGCTGGCGCATGCCGGTGCCTTCGGCACCCAGCACCAGGGCCACCGGGCCGCTGAGGTCCAGGTCGTACAGCGACTTCTCGGCGTCACCCGACGTGCCGATGATGCGGATGTCGCGCTCCTTGAGCTCCTTGAGCGTGCGCGCCAGGTTGGTGACCATGAAGTACGGCATGGTCTCGGCGGCGCCGCTGGCGACCTTGGAGACGGTTGCATTGACCCCCACCGCATGGTCCTTGGGCGCGATGACGGCATGCGCCCCTGCGCCGTCGGCCACACGCAGACAAGCGCCGAGGTTGTGCGGATCGGTGATGCCGTCGAGCACCAGCAACAGCGGCGGACCGTCTACCGTGTCGAGGGTGTCGTCGAGCGAGTGGCTCAGCGGCATGGGTTCGACCCGTGCCACGACGCCCTGGTGGCGGCGGGTGCCGCACAGCCTGTGCAGGCGGTCGTCGTCGCTGTCGATCAGCTTGGCGCCGCCATCGCGGGCCCGGTCGACGAACTGGCGCATCCGCTGGTCGCGGCGGGTGGCATCGACGTGGATCTCGATGACGGACTTCGGTGCGGTTTTCAGCCGCACATTGACGGCGTGAAAGCCGAACAAAATCTTGTTGCTCATGCAGCGATGTTAGCTGCTGGGCGGACGGCCCTCCAGCAAACGGTCGAGCGGAGGGTCGCGCCGGCGCTCAGAAATTGCTACGCGCCCAGACCACGGCGGACAACAGACCGAAGAACAGCGGCTGGTGGAGCATGTAGATGCTCAGCGACCAACGCCCGAGCAGCGCGAGCGGCCGAGCGGCGGCAGGGACACTGCCCTCCAGCCAGACCCGCCTCTGCCCCAGCACCCACTGCCCGGCTGCCATGCCCCACCACATGATGCCGATCCACGGCAACAGGGGGACCCAGTCTTCCGTGACCGGCTTGTGGGTGACCAGGCCGATGAAATGCGGACCTGGCGCGTTGAACCAGGCGTCGCGCGCCACATGGGGCAGCAGCAGCGCAACCGCCCCCATCAGCCACAGCCAACGCCCCGCATTCGACGTCAGCCGCACCACGATGAGCATCACCGCGATGCCATGCAGCACCCCGAAGGTGATGTAGCTCTTCGGAAAAATCAGATACGAGCCGGCCGTGACGAGCAGAGCGCATCCGGCCACCTGGCCCCAGCGGCGCCAGAAGCGCGGCCAGCCCTGCCCTTGAGACCAGGCCACCGCCTGCCCCAGGCCGGCGCAGAACAGAAAGAGAGACACGATGCAGCTGCGCTGCCAGGTCCACACCGGGTCGTGGTAAAAATTCTGGGAGATGAACCTGAAGTGATTCAGGTCAAAACAGAAGTGAAACACCACCATCCACACGATGGCCACGCCGCGCAGCGCATCGAGACGCTCGAAGCGCACCGCGGTCCGAGCAGGCGCGGCGATGTCGGCGGCCACAGGACTCACCGTGCCACCAGCAACGGCTCGATGCGCGCCAGGTGATCCAGAAACTCCGAGGCCGATTTGTAGCCGATCACCCGCGTGCCGGACGCCTCTTCTCCAGCCGCCGGAATGAACAGCATGGCGGGTGGACCGAAGAGGTGGTACTTGCGCATCAGCGCGCGGTCCTGCTCGTTGTTGGCCGTCACGTCGGCGCGCAGCAGCGTCATGCCGGAAAGCTTGGCGCGCACGCGGCTGTCGCTCAGCGTGAAACGCTCGAACTCCTTGCAGGCCACGCACCAGTCGGCGTAGAAGTCGACCATCACCGGCGTGGTGGACGCCTTCACCGCAGCATCGAGGGCCTGCAGGCTGGCAATGGGTTTGAAGTGCAGCTCACCCGACAACGGCATGGCAGCGGACGACGTTGCCGTGCCTTCAGCGGCCCGGGCTGACGGCAGCCCGAAATGCCCGAGCGGCTGCAGCAGGTCACGCCCGCCCGACGCCACGCCGACCAGCTGCACGGCAGCGGCTAGCGCCAGCGCAAGGCCCACACCCTTGGTCATCGTGCGACCGGGATTCATGTGGCCATTCAAGGGCTCGAATGCGCCGAGGTACACCGCGGTGGCCAGCAGCAGCACCGCAGTGCCGAGCATCACGAACCAGACCGGCACGACCGGGGCAACGATCCACAGCGCCAGGCCCAGCATCAACACGCCGAAGAGGTGCTTCACCTGTTTCATCCAGCCGCCACTGCGAGGCAGCACCCCGGCTGACACGCCCACCAGCAGCAGGGGCACGCTCATGCCCATGGCCAGCGAGAACAGCGCAACGCCGCCAAGCGTGACGTCACGCGTTTGCCCGATGTAGACCAGCGCCCCAGCCAGCGGCGCCGCAATGCACGGGCTCACGATGGCCGCCGACAATCCGCCCATGATGAACACGCCGGCATACTGCCCGCCCTGGAAGCGGCTGCTCCAGCCCGACAGGCCGTTGTGGAGTGCCTGCGGCATCTGCAGGTCGTAGACATCGAACATCGACAAGGCCAGCACCACCATCAGCAGGCCGAATGCACCCAGCACCCATGCATTCTGCAAATACGCACCCAGACCGCTGCCAGCCAACGCGGCTGCGATGCCGAAGGCCGTGTAGACAATGGCCATGCCCATCGAATACGACAGCGCGAGGGAAAAGCCCCGCGCCTTCGACACGCGCTCGTTCTGTCCAAGGATGATGGACGACAAGATCGGCAGCATCGGCAGCACGCACGGCGTGAATGCGAGCAACAGCCCCGCCACCAGAAAGACCCCTGCCACCGTGAGTAACTTGCGAGAGGCCAGCGCTTGCGAGAAATGCGCATCGGCTCCCGACAGCTCAGCGGCCGATGCGGCAGACGGTGCGCCGGATGCAACCCCAGACGTTCCTTGGGAAGTCACGGCAGCCGGACGGGCCGGCTCGGAAGCCAGCAGATCGAGCGAGGTCGACGCCGACGACGACGACGACGCCAGCCCGTTCGCAGATTCGCTCCCAGGCGACCCGGCCGGCGCCTTGGTGGCTGGTGCCACGGACTCAGACACCACCGGCGCCGCCTCGGCTGTCGGGCGCTTGCCGAGAAGCTGCGACAGCAGGCCGCCCTGCGGCTCCTTTGGCGCGGGCGCCGCAAAGCTCACCTTGGCCAGACCCGATGCGTCGGCCGACACGCTCAGAGGCCGCTTCATGGGCGGATAGCACAGGCCCTTGTCGGCACAACCCTGGTTGCCCACGTCCACCGTGAAACTGCGCACTTCGCCTGCCTGCACCGGCAGGACCATCACGACGCTGTCGCGGAAGTACTCGACGTTCTTGCCGAAGTTCTCGTCGAACTTGACTTTGCCGGGCGGCACCTCGAGGGTGGACAGCGTGACACCCGGCACGGGACTGGTGGCAGTGAACTTGTCGCGATAGAGGTAGTAGCCGGGTGCGATGTCAAAGCGCACTTCGAGCCGCTTCGCATCGAGCACACGGGCCGACAGCTTGAACGCCTGCACAGGATCGAGAAACGCGTCGGCGGCCTGAGCCGCGCCCGTGCTCAACACCGCACCGAGAAGCAGCACAGCCTTCCACCTCGGTAACTGCAGCGCTTGCTGGCAAAACATCCGGACCTTGTTCATCACAGTCTTTCAAACACAGTTGGCAACGCGCACATCAGGGCGAGGGGTGAATCGGGGAGGCCGCGCGGTGCACGACACCGAGCCTGTCCACGGCCAGGTAGTCGACACCCTGCGACGCCAGGAACGGCAGTGCACCGTCACCTTGCAGCATGGCCACGGTGCTCAACGCACCTGCGGCCAGGCACGCCGGCGCCACCACACTCACCGACTGCCAGGCCTGCACCGGCCAGCCGGTGCGGGGATCGAGCAGGTGGCTGTAGCGCCGGCCGTCAAGCTCGATGAAGCGCTCGTAGTCGCCACTGGTGGCCAGGGCGCCATCGTACAGGCTCATGTGGGCGCTCAGGCGCAACGGGTCTCTCGGATGGCGCACACCGAGTTGCCAGGCCGAGCCATCGGGACGGGGCCCCATCAGGCGGATGTCCCCACCGAGATTGACCAAGCCATGCCGCACCCCGTGCGATTGCAGCAGCGTGGCTGCGCGGTCGGCCGCATACTCTTTGCCGATGCCGCCGAAGTCGAGCTGCATGCCGGCGCGCGTCAAGGCGATGCACCCGCCGCGAGGCTGCCGCTCCCAGACCACATGCTGCCAGCCTACACAGGGCAGCAGCGCATCAAGCTCGGCCTGCAGCGGCACCCGTTGAGTACGGAAATCCCAGGCGCGGCGCAAGATGCCTGAAGTGAGGTCGAACAAGCCGCCGCTCGCGCTGAACAAGGTGGCTGCGAAGTCGAGCAGGTCGGCTGTCTCGGTGTCGACCTCGACCGGCGTGCCGCTGCCCGCCTGCGCATTGATGCGAGACACGATGCTGTCAGGTGCGTAGCGCGAGTACTTGGCTTCGATGCGGCGAACCTCGTCGATCGCGAGCTTCGCCAGCACCGCCGCCTCGGCCTCGGGCCGACCGCCCAGGCGCACCTGGGCGTCACAGGCCATGGCGGCAAAGGCAAAGCCAAGGTCGTCCGCGTCGCCCGAGTCGGCCTGCGGACGTGGCTGCGCGGAAGTCATGCCGGCCCTCGCCCTCAGAAGCTGCGGCTCAGCCCCAGCTGGAAGGCCCGCGCACTGAACGGTGCCAGCCCGGTCGAGCCCTCGCCCCCGCCCACGAACCAGTCACTGCGCTGGCGATAGAACTCGCCCTTGGCATCGACACTCCACACGTCGGCGAACTGGTACGACGCCTTCAGGCCCAGCGTGAGCGCACCGAAGGCAGACAGGCGCTGGTCGTACGAGTTCAATGCGCCTGCGGCGGGAAGCGCGACGAACGGCGCTTCACTGTAGAAGCTCGCCGCGTTCTGCGTGTAGCCGCGAACGGAAGGCGTGAGGCTGAAGCCACCGCCAATGGGGTTCACCCAATCGAACTGCAGCGTGTGGGCACGGATGCCGTAGTTGTCCTGGTAGTAGCGGTAGCTGCTGCGCAGCGTGGAACCCCATCCGTCGAAATGGTGGTTCCAGCGGGACAAAAAGGCGGCTTGCTTGCGTTTGTCGGGGCGGTTGTCCTCGGCCTTGTACGGGTCGCTGTAGTAGCCCTGGCCGAAGTTACCGGTGACGTTGAACTGAAAAAGGTCGGCGCGACTGGCCACCAGCGTCAGGCCCAGCAGGCCGTCGTTGGACTTCTTGCCGCGGTCGGTGATGAGGCCGGTGGAGCCGCCGTCGGTTGGGTTGATGCGGTCATCGGCGTGGCCGAACCCGAGGTGCACGGTGAGGTTGTTGTCGCTCGTGGACCAATTGCCATTGACCGAAAACGCGGTGGAGCGGTAGTCGTGTTCGTTGGAATGGCTGAGCCCGAGCGAGTAGCTCGATCGATCGCGGTAGTGCGTCACGCGCACGTCGCCCGCGGTACGGCTGTCGTCCATGGTGGATGCGCCCGACAGCGTGGAGAGGTCGGTGTGCCGGCGCGGCGACGCGCCCGAGACATCGTCCATCACCAGATGGCCCTCGAGTGCCCAACCCGAGTTGATGGGCGCCAGCACCGTGAGCGAGGGTGACTTCACGCGAATGCGCTTTTCGCCGGATTGCGAATCCTGGTAGTCGAGGTACTTGATGCCGATGAGGCCCTTGTCCGGTGCGGTCTCCGCATGGGCCGGCAGGTGCACGCCAGGCAAGGCCAGGGCGGCCAGCACGATGGAGCCGAACCCGGCCAAGGCCGACGTGGATCGGGCGGCAGGAGCAACGCTGGAGGGCTCAGCGGCACAAGGCGCCACAGGACGAACAGCAGAGGTATCAGCGCAGTGATGTGTCATTCGGTTCTCGTTCAATTGCAGCCACAGCCGCCGCCGCCCACACCGTAACCACCAGACGCCGCTTCCTTGCTGGCGTAGGTGTGCTGCTGGAATCGCTCATCGAGGGTGTCGCCGGCCATGCGCATTTCGGGCTTGGCCAGAGCACCCTTCTCCCACGCCTTGGGTGGACCCGACATACAACCGGTCAGCACGAGGGCTGCACCGCACAACAGGATGAGACGCATGAGGGGATTCTCCATTCGGATCAGGGGCGGCGGGCCGACAGCGCGGCCACCAGACGTTGTTCGAGTTCGACGCGCTGCTCGGGGCGGAAGCCGGAATGCACCTGCACGACCTTGCCGTCGGCACCCACAAGCACCGAGGTGGGCATGCCGGTCACGCCAAAACGTTTGGCGGATGACCCGGTGGGGTCGAACATGAGTTTGAAGCTGGCGGGCACTTGGGCCAGGAATTCATCGGCATCTTTCTGCTTTTCATCGAGGTTGATGCCGATGACGACGAGGCCCTGCTCACCGTAGCGCTTCTGCATGGTGTTGAGCCAGGGAAAGGATTGCCGGCACGGGCCGCACCATGAGGCCCAGAAGTCGATGTAGATGACCTTGCCGCCCAGTGCGGACAGGCGCTGGCCGCCACCGATGTCGAGGTCGGGGGGTGACTGCTTGGGCTCCAAGGCCCAGGCCGGCGCACTCAAGCCGCTCGACAAACCTGCGGCCACCCCGGCGGGCAGCGCAGCAGGCAGCAGCATGCCGACCGCCGCCGACAACAGGGATCGACGGTCTTCAGACACGCACGCAGAAGTGGACACCGAGAAGGACTCGCTCATGCAGAAGGCTCTCCAGGAGGCAGATGATGGCCCGTGCAGCGGTGCACGGTTGCCCATCATGCCGTGGTCCACGCCCGGGCGCAGCCCTGGTGTTACCGCGTGTGCAGCCAGCGCCTTGGCGCAATCAGCTGTTACAACGACACTGAAAGAGTCGTGCGATTGTGCACACCGGCGGTGGCCGCGAGACCACACTCTCTGCCGGTCTCTCTGCCGGTCTCTCTGCCGGTATAAAGAAGGTTCACGCCAGCCCCGCCCCTCAGGGCGGGAGGCGCCATCCGACCGATGCGGCCGCACTGCCCCCTGCCCCGCTGCCTGTGACCGTGGCAAGCGATGCAGCTGCCGAACTGCCTCCCAAGGGCACAATCTCGAAGTCGAGGCCCGTGCGGTTGGTCGACAGATCGATCACCGTGAGATTGGCGCCCAGCTGCGGATAGGCGCCGCAGGCTTCCCCGCGCGCACACAGCAAACGGTCGTTGTCGGTATCGGTGCCGGCGACAACCTGCACGCGCGTTTGGGTCACGCCGGAAAAGCTCCAGCTGTAGCGGCCGTTGACTGCATTGACCTCCTGTTGGTTGATCACCGCGTTGTTGGCCGGGTTCACCAGCAGCACAACCACGCGGCCGAAATTGGCCGCTGCCGAGGCCCCGGAAGCCACCTTCTGCACACTGATCTGCACGTCGAACTGACCCGTGTTGGTGGTGACGGTGAGCGTGACGAAAGTGCCGCCCAAGGGCAGCGAGCTCCGATCGACCGTGACGGTGTAGCTACCGAGCCGGGTGGTGGCATCAATGGTTCTGGCTGCCACGGTGACCGCAGGCGAATTGCTCACGATCGACAGCACGCGCTCGGTCGAGGCCGCATTCACACGCAACTCGATCTCGGCCGTCGTGCGCACGGAGCCAAAGTCGAGACTCGACGGCAGCGCCACGACCGTGCCGACCGTGGGTGCCGGCGCGCCACCGGCCAGCGCCAGCGCCTCATCGACCGCCTTGCGCGCGTTGATGAGGCCGTGGCCAAACGAGATGTCGCGCCCCGCCGTGCCGAGGTCGTCGGTCAGCTTGCCCGAGGTGAACAAGGCATCGATCTGGGCCACGGTGATCGCGGGGTGCACGTAGCGCATCAGCGCCATGACACCGACCACGTGCGGCGTGGCCATCGACGTGCCTTGCAGCCCACCGAAACTCGGCACGCGTTGCCCGCTCGATGTGAAGTCGCCCAGCGTGCTGTAGATGTAATCGGGCAAGCCACTGCCCGTCGTGGACACGCGCTGGTCTCCGCCCGGCGCGGCCACCGTGAGGCTGCTGCTGGTGTTGGAATAAAAGCTCTTGCCACGCCGCGCATCGACAGCACCGACCGAGATGACCCCTGGACAGTTCGCAGGGCTGAGCAGTGCCGCGCCCGAATTGTTGCCGGCAGCAGCCACCACGATCACGCCTGCCGCCCGCGCGCGGGCGATGGCATCGGCAAACGCGGCCGGACAGGCCGACTCGGAACCCAGACTCAGGTTGATGACGTCGGCGCGCCGCGCAGGCAGCGTGCCCGAGCTGTTGGTCAGGCGCGCGGCATACAGAATGGCCTGCGTGAGGTCGAAACCCGACGCGTCCGCTTCACCATTCACGATTTCCGAGCCGTGCGGAAACACGCGAATCGGCAACAGCTGAGCCATGGGCGCGACGGCCGCCACGCCGCTGCCGTCAAACGTGACGGCCCCAATGGTGCCGGCCACGTGAGTTCCGTGAAAGCCACTGCGGTCGTCGGGCAGGCTGAAGTCGTCGGCGCTGGCGGTGCTGGGTGTGGACGAGCCGCTCACGAAACTGCGCTGACCCTGGATCTGCGCGGCGAGGTCGGGGTGATCGGCCACGATGCCGCTGTCGATCACGGCCACCAACGGGCGTGCGGCCGGCTGCGTGGCCAGGCCGGTCACGCGCGCCATGGCCGATGGGAGGTTGATCATCTCGTAGTGCCAGCGCTGGTTGGCGTACAGCCGGTCGCTGGGTGGATAGGTGCCGACGATGGCCTGCAGGCTGCTCGTGCGGTTGGGCTCGGCATAGGCAAACTGCCCCGAACGGGCCAGACGCTTGGCATAGGCCACCGTTTCCATGAGTTCCCGCAAGGCGGCCGGCACTTTATCGGCCGCCGCTGCGGTGGTGGTTGACGACGCCGGAGCTGTCGCAGCGCTGCCCGAAAGCCGCTGCAACGCAGCCGTGCGCGCTCTGCCTGGAGGCGGCATGATCAGCAGCGACGGTGCATCGCTGCCCACCACGGTGTCGGCGGCGAGGCCGGCAGCGGTCAGCGTGCGCGTCAATGTGGTGGCCGAGGGGGAGTTCACCGCACTCGGGGACACCGAGCTCCGAGCCGTTTTGACCGTTGCCGGCAAGGCTTTGGCCACCACCTGTCCCGGTAGGATGCGGGTGAGGCCACTGGTGCTGTTGGCGCAGCTGCTGTTGGCGCTCGGTGCGCCGATTCGCAGGTTGTAGACCGAGGCTCCGGCGAAGGCATTCACGGACACCACATAGGTGCCGCTGGTGGCGATGCGCACGCACTCGTAGCTGTTCTCCCCGATCGAAGAACCGATGATCTCGCCATCGTTGCGGGACACATAGAGGTCAAGGTCGTTGGCCAGGGTGTCGGCGGCAAAGTCGAGTTCGACCACCTGCCCTTGCTCCAGCACGACCGTGAAGTGATCGAGCTCGTCGCCGCCGGTGAAGTTGGGCCCGGTGGGCCCGGTGCCGGCAACGTTCACACTGCCCAGCAACAGCACGGGGGTGCGCAATGACTGGGTGGTATCGAAGCTGTCGTTGCGGGCACGGCCGACCTGAGAGGCACTGTTGCTGTCGGAATCGACCGCACTGGTCTCGGCCAGCAGAATACTGCCGGACAGACTGTGGGTCGGCCCGGCTGGCGGCCCGGCTGGCGGCCCTGGCACGACCACTGGCGGCGGCGCAGGGGCATTCTCGCCACCACCACCACCACCACCGCAACTCACCAGCACCAGGGCAGCCGCAACCGTCGCCCAGCTTTTCAGAACCAAGTTCGACATGTCGTCCGGCCTCTGCGGCCCTGTGTCAATTGAGACAACATGGTAGCGCGCGCCGGGCAGCCGCGTGGCTTACATCGTAACGCTCCGTAGACGACAGCAGGGGCATCGGCCCGATGCCCACTCGGCCGCTGGGGGGATCAGCTCCGCTGGCCGTGTCCGGCAGGGATGGCCGGGCTGTCCACCTGCACATCGCCGTTCTGCGCGCGGTGGCGAAGCGCATGGTCCATCAGCACCAAAGCCAGCATGGCCTCGGCAATGGGGGTGGCCCGAATGCCGACGCAGGGATCGTGGCGACCGAAGGTTTCTACCGTGGCCGGTTCGCCCTGCAGGTCGATCGACTGGCGCGGGCTGCGGATGGAGCTGGTGGGCTTGATCGCGATGCTGACGGTGATGTCTTGGCCCGTGGAAATGCCGCCAAGCACCCCGCCGGCGTTGTTGCTCGAAAAACCAGCGGGGGTGAGTTCGTCGCCATGAACCGTGCCGCGTTGCGCCACGCTGGCAAAACCGGCGCCGATTTCCACGCCCTTGACGGCATTGATGCCCATCATGGCGTAGGCAATGTCGGCATCGAGTTTGTCGAACAGCGGTTCACCCAGGCCCACGGGCACACCACGCGCGATGACCTCGATGCGGGCCCCACAGCTGTCGCCTGCCTTGCGCAGGTCGTCCATGTAGGTCTCGAGCCGGGGAATGTCGCTGCGGTTGGCGGCAAAGAAGGCGTTCTCCGGCACGTGGTCGAGCGACTCGAACGGAATGACGATCTCGCCGATCTGGCTCATGTGGCCGGCAAAGCCGATGCCGTGCTGCTGCGCGAGCCACTTGCGAGCCACTGCCCCGGCCGCCACCATCGGCGCCGTGAGGCGGGCCGACGAGCGCCCTCCGCCGCGCGGGTCGCGCAGGCCGTACTTGTGCCAGTAGGTGTAGTCGGCATGGCCCGGACGAAAGGTCTGCAGGATGTTGCCGTAGTCCTTGCTGCGCTGATCGGTGTTCTTGATCAACAGGCAGATGGGCGTGCCCGTGGTGCGCCCTTCGTACACGCCGGACAGGATTTCCACCGCATCAGGCTCGTTGCGCTGCGTCACGAAACGCGAGGTGCCGGGACGGCGGCGGTCGAGCTCAGGCTGGATGTCGGCCTCGGACAGCAGCATGCCCGGCGGGCAGCCATCGATCACGCAGCCGATGGCCGGGCCGTGGGATTCACCAAAGTTGGTGACGCAAAACAGGGTGCCAAAAGTGCTGCCAGACATGTGATTGGCCCCCCAGTCGCTTCGCTCCTGCCCCCAAGGGGCGCCCACGGGTCGACCGGCAAAGCCGGATCTCGCGTGGTTGCTTGATGGGGCGGCCTCGCTTCGCGTCGGCCTTCAGGTGATGCGCCGTTGAGGCACTCAGTGGAAAGACCCGATTTTAACGGCAGTGAAACGAAGCGCCTCACCGATTCGCAGGAATCTAACTCTGAACTTCGTTGGTCGATTCTTCGACGGGCCAATCGCGGATATAGGCCTTGAGCATGCGGTTCTCGAAGTCCTGGCTGTCGACCACGGCCTTGGCGACGTCGTAGAAGGAGATCACGCCCATCAGCGTGCGCTGCGAGATGACCGGCATGTAGCGGGCGTGACGCTCAAGCATCATGCGGCGCACTTCGTCGATTTCGGTTTCGGGGGTGCAGGTGAGCGGGTGGTCGTCCATGACGCCGCGCACGGTGGAGCTGCCCACGGCACCGCCGTTGCGCACGATCACGAGGATGACCTCGCGGAAGGTGAGCATGCCCACCAGGTGGCCGTGGTCCATGACCACGAGCGAGCCGATGTCTCGGTCGGCCATGGTGGCCAGAGCTTCACCGAGAGGCTGGTCTGGCGACACGGTGTAGAGCGTGCCCCCTTTGACACGCAAGATATCGGCAACTTTCATGACGGGCTCCTGACGCAAACGGTTCAATTCAATATAGCCCACATTGTGGGCGGACAACACCCCACACGACCCTCGAAACGCCTGGATTCATCCCCCCAGGTTGGATGCTGCGGCGCAACAGCAGGCCGCGTGCCGTGCCGCTCAGACCGCGTCGACCAGCTCGGCCAGTGTCATCTCGCTGAAGCGGGCCCGGTGCCAGAAGGCCTGCAACTCAGGGGCCGGGTCGAGCAGAGAGCGTTCGATGAGCGGCGCGGCGCGGGTGGCGCCGGGGTCGCACAACAGCACATAGCGGGCACCACCGGGCTCGTCGAGGCGGCCGGCCCAGTCGATGCTGACCAGCAAGTCGAGCAAAGGCTCGATCTGCAAGGGGTCGGTGCGCATGATTTCCGACAGCTGTGCCGACGACAGCCCGTGCGTGTCCACCTTTCTCGCCCGGGTCAGTTCGCGCAGCATGCCCACCACCAGATGGAAGCGGTAGCCCGGCACAGAGGGCCGACGCACCACCTTCATCTGCAGGCTGGGCGCATAGGCTGCGATCACCGCGCCCAGCAACACGATCACCCAGCCCAGGTAGATCCAGATCAGCAGGATCGGCACGGTGGCAAAGGCCCCGTACACCGCCGAGTACGTGGGCACGCTGCCGAGGTACCAGGCGAGCCCCCGCTGGGCGAGCTCGAAACCTGCGGCCACGAACAGGCCGCCACTCAGGGCGTGGCGCCATCGGACGTGGGTGTTGGGCACGTAGTGGAACAGCCCGGCCACGGCCGCCGCCAGCAGGAAGAACTGGATCAGATCGAACAGCAGCGCCACCCCGCCAGGCAAGGTGCCGACAAAACCTTTCGACGCCGAGATGACGTAGGAGGTCATGGTGAGACTGACCCCGAGCAACAGCGGCCCCAGCGTGACGGCCGCCCAGTACACCAGCACCCGCTGCGCGATGGGCCGTGGCTTGCGCACCCGCCAGATGCTGTTGAGCGTGCGGTCGATGGTGAGCATCAGAGCCAGCGCCGTGAACACGAGCACCACCAGCCCGAAGGTACCGAGCCGGTTGGCCTTGCTGGCGAATTGCGTGAGCGCGCCCATCACCGGGCGGGCAATGGTGTCGGGGACCAGCGACTGCAGGAAGTACTTCTGCAGTGAATCCTGGAACTTGGCGAACATCGGAAAGGCCGTGAACAGCGCCAGCATCACCGTGACCAAGGGAACCAGCGAGATCAGCGTGGTGAACGTCAGGCTGCTGGCCGTGACGCCGAGGCGGTCCTCGCGAAAGCGCAAACGCAGTGTTTTGAGGGTTTCGAGCCAGGGCCAGGCCTGCAAGGTGGCCCAAAGTTCAGCGATGTCGTCGCGCCAGCTGACCTTCAAGGGAGTGGGAGCATTCATTGCTGGCATCATAGCCACCGATGAAAAATGATCCTGTGGTGAATTGGACCCGCGGCCTTGCCGTGGGAAGTCTGCTCGGCCTGATTCTGCTCGGGCTGGTGTGGGAGTTGTGGCTGGCACCCTTGCGTCCTGGCGGGTCTGCGCTTGTCTTCAAGGTGGTGCCGTTGCTGTTGCCGCTGGCCGGCTTGCTCAAGCACCGCATGTACACCTACCGCTGGGTGAGCCTGCTGGTGTGGCTGTATTTCACCGAAGGTGTCGTGCGCGCCTGGAGCGACAAGGGCGTGGGTGCCTGGCTGGCCGGCCTCGAGGTGCTGCTGTGCCTCGTGCTGTTCGTGGCCTGCGCGCTGCATGTGCGCTGGCGGCTCAAGCACCCTTCTGCCACTGAACCTCTGGCCGTGCCCGCTGCCAGCACGCCATGACGGCCGCGCTGCTCGATGCGTTGCGTGTGGCGTTGGGCTCCGCTCACGTGCACACCGAGGGCGATCTCACCGCATGGGAGCAAGACTGGCGGCGCCGCTTTCGCGGCCGCGCCCTGGCAGTGGTGCGCCCGGCCAGCACCTCAGAGGTGGCGGCCGTGGTGCGCGCCTGTGCAGCCCATGGGGTA
Source organism: Pseudomonadota bacterium (assembly GCA_041179165.1). Lineage (GTDB taxonomy): Bacteria > Pseudomonadota > Gammaproteobacteria > Burkholderiales > Burkholderiaceae_C > Rhizobacter. Next base: position 27,382 of record JBEGTX010000043.1, read on the forward strand.
GCCATCGTGCCCCAGGGTGGCAACACAGGCCTCGTGAACGGCTCGGTGCCCGACGGCAGTGGCACCCAGGTGCTGCTGCAGATGGGCCGCATGAACCGCATCCGCGAGCTCGACGCCTCCAACCTCACGCTGACGGTCGAGTCCGGGTGCATCCTGCAATCGGTTCAAGAGTTCGCCACCGCGCAGCGCCTGCTGTTCCCGCTCAGCCTGGCGGCCGAAGGCAGCTGCACCATCGGCGGCAACCTGGCCAGCAATGCGGGCGGCACGCAGGTGCTGCGCTATGGCAATGCCCGTGAGCTGTGCCTCGGTCTGGAGGTGGTGACCGCCACCGGCGAGGTGTGGGACGGCCTGGCCGGACTGCGCAAGGACAACACCGGCTACGACCTGCGCGACCTCTACATCGGCAGCGAAGGCACGCTGGGCATCATCACGGCCGCCACGCTCAAGCTGTACCCCGAGCCGGCCGCCGTCATGACCGCCCTGGCCACGGCGCCCTCGATGGCCTCGGCTGTGGCGCTGCTGCAGCTGGCGCAGGCGAGGCTCGGGCCCGGGCTCACGGGCTTCGAGGTCATGAACGGCTTCTCGCTCGCCCTCGTGCGCCAGCATTTTCCGCAGCTGCGCCAGCCCCTGCCACCTGCCGACTGGACGGTGCTGCTGGAGCAGTCGGACACCGAGAGCGAAGCCCATGCACGCAGCCTCTTCGAGGGGCTGCTCGAAGCGGCACTCGAGGCCGGCGTGATCACGGACGCCGCAGTGGCTGAAACCCTCGATCAGTCGCACGCAATGTGGCACCTGCGCGAGTCCATCCCGCTGGCCCAGGCCGAAGAAGGTCTGAACGTCAAACACGACATCTCGCTGCCGGTTTCGAAAATTCCGGCCTTCGTGGCAGAGACCGACCACCTGTTGCAAGCGGCCTATCCCGGCCTGCGGCAGGTCACCTTCGGCCACCTGGGCGACGGCAACCTGCACTACAACGTGCAGGCCCCGCATGGCGAGTCGGCCGCGGCATTCCTGCGCGACCATGAACATGCGGTGAACACACTGGTGTACGACGCGGTTGGCCGCTTCAACGGCTCGTTCTCGGCCGAACACGGGATCGGCAGCCTCAAGCGCGACGAGTTGGCCCAGCGCAAGTCGCCTGTGGCTCTGGGGCTGATGAGGGCGATCAAGGCCGCGCTCGACCCTGCCTGCATGTTCAATCCCGGGCGCCTGCTCTGAC
>JBEGTX010000044.1:0-3011 GCA_041179165.1 Pseudomonadota bacterium
GTACTACGAGCAAGCGGCGGGCTTGCTGGAGGGCGGCTGCGACCTGTTTCTGGTCGAGACCATCTTCGACACGCTGAACGCCAAGGCAGCGATCTTCGCGCTCGACGAACTGATGGAAGACACCGGTGAAATCCTGCCGGTCATCGTCTCGGGTACGGTGACCGATGCATCGGGCCGCATCCTGTCGGGCCAGACCGTGACAGCCTTCTGGCACAGCGTGCGCCATGCCCGGCCTCTGGCCATCGGCCTCAACTGTGCATTGGGCGCGGCGCTGATGCGGCCGTACATCGAAGAGCTGCACCGTGTGGCGGGCGACACCTTCCTGAGCTGCTACCCGAACGCCGGGCTGCCCAATCCGATGAGCGACACCGGCTTCGACGAAACGCCGGACATCACGGGTGGCTTGCTCGAGGAGTTCGCCAAGGCGGGCTTCTTGAACATTGCCGGGGGCTGCTGCGGGACGACGCCTGCGCATATTGCGGAGATTGCGAAGCGTGTGAGTCACTACCGGCCGCGTGGCATCAGTGATCCGTTGTTTTCGGGGTTGTTGAAGCAAGAAGCCTGAGGGCGCTGTGCTGCAGTCTTTTGCGCTGAACACACACACCTCTCGGTCATCCCGGCGCAGGCCGGGACCCACTCTCCCGCTGTGATGCGGTGCGGCTTTCCGCCACGATCGTCCGGTCTTTTGGGCTGAACGCGAAACCGGTTTGTTCATGGCCCTGCCGCGCCGGGTATTCGCCCCGGCAGGCGAGTCACCTTTGGCGTCCCAAAGGTAACCCAAAGGACTGCGGCCTGTGAGCGTCGCCCCTTCGGGGAAGCTGAGTCGCCCGATCTTCGAGGGGGTCGTGTGGAACTCACTGCGCTCCCTTCGGTCGCTGCGTTCAGACAGCCACACGAAGTATGTTGTTGAAGCGCTTCGCGCCCCCCTCGAAGACCGGGCGCCTCAGCCGACGCTCAATGGCCGCGAACGCCAGCCCACACCAGCCGGGCCTCGCTCCGCATCGTGCGCGATGTCCTCGCTGCGCTCGGCTCGGCGGATCCAGCAACCACGCGAGATCCGGCTTTGCCGGTCGACCAGTGGGCGCCCCGTCGGGGGGCAGGAGCGAGAGCGACGTGGGGGCCTACATCACTTCCGCTCGCCCACCAGAATTTCCACCCTACGGTTGCTGGCTCGCCCGGCCTCATCGGCATTGCTGCCCACGGGGTCCCGTGCACCGCGCCCGGCCACGGCCATGCGGATGGGCGACAGCCCGCGGGCGACCAGCCAGTCGCGGGTGGCAGCAGCCCGGTCGAGCGACAGCGCGTTGTTGGCCGCGGCCGAGCCATTGGCGTCGGTGTGGCCGACGATGCGGAACTCGGCCTTGGGGTTGTCGCGCACGGCCATCACGATGCGGTCGAGGGCTTGGCGGGCCTCGGGTTTCAGTGCGGACCGGTTGGGCTCGAAGGCCTGGTCGCCGGGGAGGGTGAGCCACAGGCGCTCGTCGCTGGTCTTGGCCACCTGGACGCCGCTGCCGCGCAGGCTGCTGCTGAGCTTGCTTTCGGCCGATCCCATGCGGGGCGACCAGACGAACTCGCCGGGCGTGGTCTTGCCGTACGCCGGGCCGGGGGCCGAACCGGGTGCGGTGGCGGTGGCAGCGGGCAGGGTCTTGGTGGGGGTGCCGCAGGCCGCGAGCGCGAGAATCGCCCCGAGCGACAGGGCACCGAGTGCGAGCCTGATGGGTTGAACACGATTCATGAAGAGCCTCCAGCCAGTTGGAACGGCGTCAAAAAACGCCACGCCCTGTTTGTAGCCGCTCGCGGCCTCGGGTTCCAGCCCCGATCAATTTGTTTCATCCTGGATCATGCGGGGGCGGGCCGCTTAAAATCTCTGATGCAAGGCGTGCCCACGCGTTGTGAGTTCCCTGCTCCCGTGTCCGTTGAATGGCCCGTGCCGAGGTCTGCAAGCCGCTTGCAGCGCCCGGGCCCCACCTGTGCGCCCATGACCGAATCGACTTCCCCTGCCCCCGTGGTTCTGCCACCGATGAAGCTGTCGGGCCTGGAGCCCATCCTCATCGGCGAGGGAAGCCTGTTCGTCAACATCGGCGAGCGCACCAACGTCACGGGGTCGAAGGCCTTTGCCCGCATGATCCTCAACGGTGAGTTCGAGCAGGCGCTGAGCGTCGCCCGCCAGCAGGTGGAAAACGGCGCCCAGGTGATCGACGTCAACATGGACGAGGCCATGCTCGACAGCCAGGCGGCCATGGTGCGCTTCCTGAACCTCATTGCCAGCGAGCCTGAAATCTCACGAGTGCCCATCATGGTCGACAGCTCCAAGTGGAGCGTGATCGAGGCCGGGCTCAAGTGCATCCAGGGCAAGGGCATCGTCAACTCCATCTCCATGAAGGAGGGCATCGAGCCCTTCCTCCACCAGGCCAAGCTGATCCGCCGCTATGGCGCGGCCGCCGTGGTCATGGCGTTCGACGAAAAGGGCCAGGCCGACACCTACGCCCGCAAGATCGAGATCTGTGAGCGCGCGTACGGGTTGCTGGTGAACGAGGTGGGCTTCCCACCCGAAGACATCATCTTCGACCCCAACATCTTCGCCATCGCCACCGGCATCGAAGAGCACGACAACTACGCGGTCGACTTCATCGAGTCGGTGCGCTGGATCAAGGCCAACCTGCCCGGCGCGAAGATCAGCGGCGGGGTGTCGAACGTGAGCTTCAGCTTCCGCGGCAACGACCCCATGCGCGAGGCCATCCACACGGTGTTCCTGTACCACGCCATCCAGGCTGGCATGGACATGGGCATCGTCAACGCCGGCATGGTGGGCGTGTACGACGACCTGGATGCCGACCTGCGTGAGCGGGTGGAAGACGTGGTGTTGAACCGCCGGTCGGATTCAACCGAACGCCTGCTGGAAGTGGCCGAGAACGTGAAAGGCGCAGCCAAGGACGACAGCCTGCGCCTGGCCTGGCGCAACAACGGGGTGAACGAGCGCCTGAGCCACGCCCTGGTGCACGGCATCACCG
>JBEGTX010000045.1:0-6243 GCA_041179165.1 Pseudomonadota bacterium
CTGGCCGGCATGAAGGACTCCAAGGTGATCGTCGCGATCAACAAGGATGCCGAAGCACCGATCTTCAGCGTGGCCGACTACGGCCTCGAAGCCGATCTGTTCGTGGCCGTGCCTGAGCTGATTGCAGCGCTGTAAAGCAAGACCTTCTGGTGGACGGGCCCTCGGGCCTTGCCCATCCGAACCGTGGAACCACGTGGGGAAGCTGATGCCAGCCGCCCCACGTGTCGCAAGAACTTCCCACTGCCCACCCTCTGGATGGAGTGCAAGATGCCCCAGGCGCTTGAAATCGAATCGGTTCGTGGGCGTGTGTCCGAGGCCGAATGGGCCATGCGGGTGGACCTCGCAGCAGCCTACCGGCTGGTGGCACTCTTCGGTTGGGACGACCTCGTCTTCACGCACATCTCGGCCCGGGTGCCGGGTGCCGAAGACCAGTTCCTTATCAATCCCTATGGCCTGTTCTTCGAGGAAATCACCGCCTCGAGCCTGATCAAGGTCGACCATCACGGCGTGCCGCTGATGGACTCGCCCTTCCCCGTCAACCCGGCGGGCTTCGTGATCCACAGTGCCGTGCACGATGCACGCCCTGGCGTGAACTGCGTGTTGCACACGCACACCTTGCATGGCGTGGCCGTGTCGGCACAAGAGGCCGGCCTGCTGCCGCTGTCGCAGCAGTCGGGGTTCCCGCTCACCAACCTGGCCTACCACCGCTACGAAGGTGTGGCGCTGCGCGAGGCCGAGAAGGCGCGGCTTGTCGCCGACCTCGGCAACGCCAACAACATGATCCTGCGCAACCACGGCCTGCTCACCTGCGGCCGCACGGTGGGCGAGGCCTTCCAGGGCATGTACACGCTGGAGGCCGCCTGCCGCATCCAGATCCTCGCGCAGTCGGGCGGCACACCGCTCACGCACGTGCCGCGCGAGATCCTCGACACCATGGGCGAACAGGCCCGCGAGGTCAGCAAGGGTCTGGGCGCCAACCTCGTGTGGCCCGGCCTGCTGCGCCGGCTGCAACGCCGCAATCCCGGCTTCGACACCTGATCTTCGATCGTCAGATTCAGCACCACATCGGCAGAGGCTAAGACATCCGCATGGGCATCCTGGTCTTGTCGTCTCCCCTCCCCTCGGCCCCTTTCGCCGAAGCCTTGCGCCGCGCTGCACCTGATGTGCTGGTGTGGACAGAAGCCGACGAGCCGCCCGCCGATCAAGTCGAAGCCATCCTCGCCTGGCGCATGAAGCCAGGCATCCTGCCGCGCTATCCCACCCTGCGTGTGCTGTGCTCCACCGGTGCGGGCGTCGACAAGCTGCTGATGCCCGACCTGCCTGAGCACATTCCCCTCACGCGGGTCGTGGACCCCGATCAAGGCGTGGAGATTGCTCAGTACGTGGTGGCCCAGACCCTCGCCTTCACCCGAGACCTCGGCCTCTATGCTGCGCAGCAGGCGCGCGCTGAATGGCAACGGCATCCCGTGCGCATGTCCTCGCGCTGTCGCGTGGGTGTGCTCGGTCTGGGGGCGGTGGGGCAAGCCATCGCACGCGCCTTCGCGCCGCTCGGCTACCCCGTGTCCGGATGGAGCCGCAGCCCGCGCCAGATCGATGGCATCGACTGCTTTGCCGGCCCAAGCCAATTGCCGAAGTTCATGGCGCGCAGCGATGTGCTGGTCTGCGCCCTGCCCCTCACGCCCGAGACCCGCGGGCTGCTGAACCGCGGCACGCTGCAGCAGCTGCCCAAGGGGTCGCTGCTCATCAACGTGGGCCGCGGTGAACAGCTCATCGAAGCGGACCTGCAGGCCTTGCTCGACGAAGGCCATCTCGGCCACGCCGCGCTCGACGTGTTCGAACGCGAGCCGCCTCCGCCCGACAACTGGGTGTGGCGCCACCCCAGGGTCAGCGCCACCCCGCACATCGCCGCCCAGGCGTCCTTCGACGTCGTCGCACTGCAATGTGTCGAGGCGCTCCGCAGCGCCCGCCTCGGCCAACGCCCGCGCTTTGCTGTCGATCGCGACGCCGGTTACTGACATCCCACCGCGTGCCTTGCGGCCGCAGCACTGACACCATCCCACCATGCTCGATCTCAGCGAAATCCCTTTCGGCATCGTCACCGACCTCATCCGCCAACATGCGCGCGAGATCCCCTCGCACCCGGCGTTGATCGACCCGGCCAAACAGCTCGACTACGCGAGCCTCGATGCGCTGATGGACCGCGTGGCCGCGAGCCTGCAGCGCGACGGCCTGCGTGCCGGTGACGCCATTGCGCTGTGCGCCACCATGTCGGTGGACTACGCCGCCGTGTTCCTCGGTGCATTGCGCGCTGGTGTGGTGGTGGCCCCCCTCGCACCCGGGTCCACCCCCACGGCCCTGGCCCGCATGCAGCAAGACGCCAGCGCCAAGCTGCTGTTCCTTGATGCGGCAGCGGCCGACACCATGGGTCCGGCCGCGCCAGGCAACCCGCCGCGCATTGCGCTGGATGCTTCGTCGGCCGGCACCGCACTCGACACATGGCTCGCCGCCCCCGGTGCCAAGCCCACACCGGTGACACCCGAGCCGAACTGGCCCTTCAACATCATCTATTCATCGGGCACCACGGGCGACCCCAAGGGCATTGTGCAAGGCCACGGCATGCGCTGGGCGCACGTGCAGCGCGGTGCGAAGTACGAGTACGGCGGACCCGACGGCGTGACATTGCTCTCCACGCCGCTGTACTCCAACACCACGCTCGTGATCTTCTTCCCGACGCTGGGCTTCGGCGGCACCGTCGTGCTCATGCCCAAGTTCGATGCAGGCGCCTACCTGAAGCTCGCCGAGAAGCACCGCGTGACGCACACCATGCTCGTGCCCGTGCAGTACCAGCGGCTGATGGCCCACCCGGCCTTCGACCAGCACGACCTCTCCAGCTACAAGTTCAAGTTCAGCACCAGCGCCCCCTTTGGCGCGGCCCTCAAGGCGGATGTGCTCAAGCGCTGGCCGGGCGGCCTGGTCGAGTTCTACGGCATGACCGAAGGGGGCGGCACCTGCATCCTCGAGGCCCACCTCACGCCCCACAAGCTGCACACCGTGGGGCAGCCCGCGTCGGGCCACGACATCCGCCTCATCGACGATGAGGGCATGCAAGTCGGCCCCGGTGAATCCGGCGAAGTCGTGGGCCACTCCATCGGCATGATGAGCGGCTACCACGGCCAACCCGAGAAGACCCGTGAAGCCGAATGGTTCGACCCTCAAGGCAAACGATTCATCCGCACCGGCGATGTCGGCCGCTTCGACGACGAAGGCTTCCTCACCCTCTTCGACCGCAAGAAAGACATGGTCATCAGCGGCGGCTTCAACATCTACCCGAGCGACCTCGAGGCCGTGGTGCGCGGCCACGCGGCCGTCGCCGATGTGGCTGTGGTGGGTGTGCCGTCGGAGTCATGGGGCGAGACGCCGGTTGCCTTTGTCGTGCGGTGCCCCGGCGATGACACGCCCGCCGAAGCCTTGCTGCAATGGGCCAATGGCCAAGTCGGCAAGACACAACGGCTGGCCGAGTTGCGCTTCATCGACGAGCTGCCTCGCAGTGCCATCGGCAAGGTGTTGAAGCGGGAGTTGCGCGATGGGTTCGTCGCGGCTCGCTGAGCCAGCCCATGCGCCGTGCATCGCCCATCGACGAAGATGACGTGTTGCCGCTGGCAGGGCGGATGCCGCCGCGTCTTCCAGAATGGCTCGCCAGCCCCCACGGACGGGACAACCTGAGACGCGGACACGCGCTCGCGTGATCGCCGCACGTCGGTGCCTTGACGCAACGTGGAAGTTGTCACGAACATCGTTCCGACATCGCCCCGCGCGCTTTCGAATCCTCCGTATGATCCCGCTCCAACAAGTGCGGAAGCGACACACCATGCAGATGTGCGTTGCTGATCCGCCAAGCACAGGGGGAGTCATGATGACCGAGATGAATCGGGCCGCCACAGGCGCGCCTGTGGGGAAAATTCAACGGCGTTGGGCCACGCGGATGTCCGTGGTGCTGATGGCCTTGGTCCTGTCGGCTTGCGCCGCGACCATCAAGAGTGAACCGGCCGTTCTGGCCGCATCCCCATCGACCACCACCCACGAGTTCACGCTCAAACAGCGGGTGCCCGTCACGCTGCACACCGCCTACACCCGCACCATTCCGGATGGCAGCCGTTGGCGCGAGTCTGGCCGATTGCCGCAGGGCGTGGTCTACCGCCCACTGAACACGGTCTTCGCGATTGAGGGCCGCGATGTCCACGAAGCCTACCTTGTCGTTGCCGACGGGGTGCTCGTGGGCTTTTACTTGCCGGGCGAAGCCCGGTTTTCAAGGCTGGACACAACGATCCGGCTGCCCACGGGAGAAACTCAATGATGATCAAGCGCTCTGTCCTCAAGCTCGCGGCCGCTGCCGCCTGTGCAATGATCTTGGCCGGTTGCGCCACCGGTGTGAAATACCAGGACATGGCCGCCACCATTCCGGCAGTGAAGGCCGACGCGGCTCGCGTTTACTTCTTCCGTTCCGCATCGATGGTGGGCGCGGCCATCCAGCCTGAAATCCGCCTCGATGGCAAACCGGTGGGCGAGTCGAAGCCAGGTGGCTTCTTCTTTGTCGACACGGCACCAGGCACCCACCTGGCCGCCTCCAGCACCGAAACTGAAAAGTCGCTGAGCTTCTCGCTCGCGGCAGGCGAGACCAAGTACGTCCGCTCGTCCATCGGCCTCGGCCTGTTGGTCGGCCGCGTGGTGCTCGACCTTGAGCCCGCCGACAAGGCCAAGGCTGAGCTGCCGAGCCTGGCGTTCACCGGGACCAACCCTGCACCCGCCACTGCAAAGTGATGTGACGTGAGCTGAGCTGATGACGGCCGCTCCTGAGCGGCCGTTGTCTTTTCAGCCTCGCGGTCACGGCGTGGCACGAGCATGATGTGATGCCCTCGCACCCAGCGCTGTGAAACGACCCCAGCTCAGATTTCCAGTCCCCATCCCAGACCACCGCCATGAAATCCATCGCCATCGCCGCCGTTCTGGCCATCGCCCTCACGGGCTGCGTGTCCACGCAGGTCACCAAGGCCACCGCGATCTCCGACAAGTCCATTTGCATCATCGACAACCCGGAAGTCCCAGTCGACTTTCGTGCGGCCTTCGAGCGGCAGATTCGAGCCAAGGGCTATCAGACCAGAATCATCCGGTCCGACGAGACCTGCGCGACCACCACCACCTACGAAGCCAGCTACGGTTTCCACTGGGGCATCTATCTGGCGGCAGCGCAGCTGAAGGTCTTCAGCAACGGGCGTGAAATCGGGAAGGCCGTCTACAGAGCACCTCGTGCCGACATGACCAAACATGGCCGCGTCGAAGGCAAGATCGAGGCGCTGGTCGCGCAACTTCTTCCGTGACAGATGGCATGAACACACCGTCAGGTGGGGAGCGAACCAACATCTCGGCTGGCTTCATGGCCGGCACGTTGGTGCACACCCGCGACGCTCTCGTGCCCATCGAGAAGATCAAGGTCGGCGACTGGGTGCTGTCGAGGCCTCTGCAACGAGGTGCGCATGCCTTCAAACGTGTGACGAAGACCTCCTCGTTCGATGCCAAAGAAGTGTTCCTCGTCAGGTTTCACCGAACAGGCCCGGAAGACGACAGCATGCTGATCGAGCAGGTCGTCGCCACGGGCAACCAACCGTTCCGGCAGGGGGGCCTCGGTTGGATACGCTCCGACCTCCTCGACTTTGGCAACAGCATCGAACTCCTCGACGGCTCGCATGCGGAGGTCGTCTGCGCACAACCAATGTTCGCCACCGCGGAGACCGGTGTGGCCTGGGCAAGAGACGCGTGGGGTGTCGAGATGAACGATTTTTCGGGCAACCTCGTTGATCTGCGCGGCGGGGCAGTTCATGTCGAATTCGATGAAAGCTGCCTAGAAGAAGCGAGCGGCAACCCAGCTGACTGGGCCCTCAGGGCCACAGTGTTCGAGATCGAAGTTGAAGACTTCCACACCCTCTGCGTTGGTGCCATGGGCGCGTGGGTCTCCGATGCCCAAGCCCAAGGCAGCCAGGAAATTTCGACGTGACGCTCACAGGAAACTCAACGGCGCAACACAGGCGGCTTCGCAGCCAGGACGCTGCTGCGCACAAAGGCCTTGCGCCTAGGAGCCTGTCGGACTTGGAAAGCGTCGGCTGCAAATCGACCGCAGCGGTCCATTTTTCACCGTCTTTTTGTCCCATAGCGGGGCTATGGGCCTGCAAATCCGGCAAAAACTGTCCT
>JBEGTX010000046.1:0-7240 GCA_041179165.1 Pseudomonadota bacterium
CGGACGATGCAAAAAGGCCAGCAGACTCGCGCCACCATTCTCGATGCCGCGCTGAGCCTGGCCTCGCACATGGGGCTGGAGGGGCTGTCCATCGGCGCGCTTGCCGACGTCACCCACATGAGCAAGTCGGGCGTGTTTGCCCACTTCGGCTCGCGTGAGGAGCTGCAGATTTCCGTCATTCGCGAGTACCACGCGAAGTTCGAGGAAGAAGTGTTCCAGCCCGCCATGCGCTCGCCACGCGGTCTCATTCGCCTGCGGGCCATGTTCGACCTGTGGGTGAAGCGGGTGTCGGTGGAACTCGATTCCGGCTGCATCTACATCAGTGGAGCCGTGGAGTTCGATGACCGTCCGGGCCCTGTGCGCGACGCACTCGTGCAGATGGTGGCCTCGTGGCAGCAGGCGCTGGCACGTGCCATCCGGTTGAGCATGTCCGAGGGCCACCTGACCGCCGCAACCGATTCGCAACAGATGCTGTTCGAGGTGCACGGGCTCATCCTGGCCTTGCACCATGACGCGCGCTTCCTGCGCATTCCAGGCGCCATTGAGCGCGCTCGCTCGGCCTTCGAGCGCATCGTCGATTACTACGCGACGGCAGAGGGTCGGGCGCTGAACGTCCAGTCCAGTGCCGCGCCTCTGGCACGCACCCCGGCAAAGTCTCGCGCCGCTGCAGCCACCGTGCCACAGCGGGCCGGGGCATCCGTCTTACCTGCTTCTATTTCCCCTTCTGTTTCTGCTTCTCCCCCAGCGAAGTCGTCGCGCACGGCACGCCGCTGATCTCACGTTTCTCCAAGGAGTTTTTGATGCCCGCTTACACCCCCCCCCTGCGCGACATGCAATTCGTGATGCACGAGGTGCTCCATGTTTCTGACGAGCTGAAGGCCATTCCTGCCTACGCCGACATCGACGCCGACACCATCAATGCCGTGCTCGAAGAAGGTGGCAAGTTCGCCTCGCAAGTGATCTTCCCGTTGAACCTCAGCGGCGACCAAGAAGGCTGCACGCTCGACAAGAGCACGCACGAAGTGACGGCCCCCAAGGGCTTCAAGGAAGCCTATGCCAAGTACGTCGAAGGCGGCTGGCCGGCACTGAGCTGCGACCCGGCCTACGGCGGCCAAGGCCTGCCGCACCTGGTGAACCAGGGCATCTATGAAATGCTGAACTCCGGCAACCAGGCCTGGACGATGTACCCCGGCCTGTCGCATGGCGCCTACGAGGCTCTGCACGCCCACGGCACCGACGAACAAAAGAAGACCTACCTGCCCAAGCTCACCAGCGGCGAGTGGACCGGCACCATGTGCCTGACCGAGCCGCACTGCGGCACCGACCTGGGCCTGCTGCGCAGCAAGGCCGAGCCGCAAGCCGACGGCACGTACCACATCACCGGCGCCAAGATCTTCATCTCGGCCGGTGAACACGACCTCGCTGAAAACATCATCCACCTCGTGCTGGCCCGCCTGCCGGACGCGCCCATCGGCTCGAAGGGCATCTCGCTGTTCGCCGTGCCGAAGTTCCATGTGAAGTCCGACGGTTCGCTGGGCGAGCGCAACGGCATCTTCTGCGCCGGCCTCGAACACAAGATGGGTATCCATGGCAACGCCACCGCACAGCTGGTGCTCGAGAAGGCCGTGGGCACGCTCGTGGGCCAACCGAACAAGGGCCTGGCCGCCATGTTCGTGATGATGAACGCCGCCCGTCTGGGCGTGGGTATGCAGTCGCTCGGCCTGACCGAAGTGGCTTACCAGAATGCCGTGGCCTACGCGAAAGACCGCATCCAGATGCGTTCGCTGTCCGGCACCAAGGCACCGGACAAGGCTGCCGACCCGATCATCGTGCACCCTGATGTTCGCAAGATGCTGCTGACTGCCCGTGCCTACGCCGAAGGCGGCCGTGCCCTCGGCATGTGGACCGCGCTTCAGCTCGACAAGGAACTCAGCGCCGAAAGCGAAGAAGACCGCAAGGAAGCCGGCGAGATGGTCGCCCTGATCACCCCGATCATCAAGGCCTTCCTGACCGACAACGCCTGGATCGCCACCTCGCACTGCATGCAGGTGTTTGGCGGCCACGGCTACATCGCCGAGTGGGGCATGGAGCAGTACGTGCGTGATGCCCGCATCAACATGATCTACGAAGGCACCAACACGATCCAATCGCTCGACCTGCTGGGCCGCAAGGTGTTGGGCGACAACGGCGCCAAGCTGCGCAAGTTCGGCAAGATGGTGCAAGACTTCGTCGAAGAAGAAGGCACCAACGAAGCCATGCAGGAGTTCGTCAACCCGCTGGCCGATCTGGGCGAGAAGGTCGTGAAGCTCACGACCGAACTCGGCATGAAGGCCTTTGGCAACCAGGACGAAGTGGGCGCTGCTGCGGTCGACTACCTGCGCGTGACCGGCCACTTGGTGTTCGGCTACTTCTGGGCCCGCATGGCCAAGGTCGCGCTCGAGAAGGAATCGTCGGGCGACCCGTTCTACAAGGCCAAGCTGGCCACCGCCCGTTTCTACTTCGCCAAGCTGCTGCCTGAAACGGCATCGCTCATCCGCACCGCACGCGCCGGCCTGCCGACGCTCGTGGAAATGGAAGAGTCCTGGTTCTGAGAACCGGCGGCGCCATCAAGGACTCTCGATGAAGCGTACAGCTCTCCTCATCACCGGCCTGCTCGCGGCCGCCGGCGTGTTCGCACAGGCCACGCCGGCCGGCCTCTGGCGCACGATCGACGACGCCACCAAGAAGGAGCGTTCGCTGGTGCGCGTGACCGACACCAACGGTGTGTTCAGTGCGCGCATCGAACAGCTGGCCGACCCGGCTGTCCGTGACCATGTGTGCGACAAGTGCACCGATGACCGCAAGGGCAAGCCCATCGTTGGTTTGACCATCATGCGCGACGTCCGCAAGGACACGGATTCAGAGCCGGCCGATGTGATGTGGGATGGCGGTCACATCCTCGATCCAGAAAATGGCAAGAGCTACAAGGTTCGTTTGAAATTGCTCGAGGGCGGCAAGAAGTTGAGCGTCCGTGGGTACGTGGGGGCGCCGATGTTCGGGCGCACGCAAGTCTGGATTCGCGCCGAGTAGAGCTGCGAACCTCGGAGACCAGTGAAGGCGCCGACGTCTGGCGCCGAGCCATACCGGTGGGGCCTGCAAGCAGGCCTCGCTGTAGACAACCAATTTCAGGAGAAAACATGAGTCGATTCAATGTCCGCAAGGTGGCGGTGCTCGGCGCTGGCGTGATGGGTGCCCAGATTGCTGCCCACCTGGTCAACGTCAAGGTTCCGGTGGTGCTGTTCGACCTGCCGGCCAAGGAAGGCCCCAAGAACGGCATCGTCACCAAGGCGGTCGAAGGCCTGAAGAAACTGAAGCCTGCACCACTGGGCGTGCCCGAAGACGCGGCCCTCATCCAGCAAGCCAACTACGAAGAACACAGCCACCTGCTGCTCGAGTGCGACCTCATCATCGAGGCCATCGCCGAGCGCATGGACTGGAAGCTCGACCTCTACACCAAGATCGCCCCGTTCATTGCACCCCACGCCATCGTGGCCAGCAACACCTCGGGCCTGTCGATCACCAAGCTGTCGGAAGTGCTGCCTGAGGAAATCAAGCCACGCTTCTGCGGCATCCACTTCTTCAACCCACCGCGCTACATGGCGCTGGTCGAGTTGATCGGCACGCCCACGACGCGCCCTGAAATCATCGACGAGCTGGAGACCTTCGTCACCAGCGCGTTGGGCAAGAGCGTGGTCCGCGCCAAGGACACGCCCAACTTCATCGCCAACCGCGTGGGCATTGCCGGCATCCTGGCGATCTTCAAGGAAGCCGAGAACTACGGCCTCACCTACGACGTGGTCGATGACCTGACCGGCAAGAAGCTCGGCCGCGCCAGCTCCGGCACGTTCCGTACCGCCGACGTCGTGGGCCTGGACACCATGTCCCACGTCATCAAGACGCTGCAAGACAACCTCAAGGACGATCCGTTCTACGAGAGCTATGCCACGCCTTCAGCCGTGGCCGGCCTCATCGCCAAGGGCCTGCTCGGTCAGAAGACCGGTGCCGGCTTCTACAAGAAGGTGGGCAAGGACATCCAGCGCCTCGACCCCAAGACCGGCGAGTACGTGGCCGGTGGTGGCAAGGCCGACGAGATCGTCGCGCGCATCCTGAAGAAGGCGCCTGCCGAACGCCTGAAGCTGCTTCGCGAGTCGAGCAACCCACAGGCCCAGTTCGTGTGGGCCGTGCTGCGCAACAGCTTCCACTATTCGGCGGTGCACCTGGGCGACATCGCCGAGTCCGCCCGCGAAATCGACTTCGCCACGCGCTGGGGTTTTGGTGCGCAGCAAGGTCCGTTCGAGCTGTGGCAACAAGCCGGCTGGAAGCAAGTGGCCGAGTGGGTCAAGGCCGACATCGACGCGGGCAAGGCCCTCAGCAAGGCACCGCTGCCCGACTGGGTGTTCGACGGCCGCGACGGTGTGCACACCGCTGAGGGTTCGTGGAACCCGACCGCCAAGACCTATGTGCCGCGCAGCCAGCTGCCGGTCTACCAGCGCCAGTACTTCCCAGAAAGCGTGTTCGGGGCCAACGCGACCGATGCACTCAAGTCGGGCACCGAAGAATTCAAGAACGCCGAAGTCCGTGTGTGGACGCTCGACGGCGAGGTGCTGATTGCCAGCATCACCGCCAAGCTGCACCTGATCAGCCCGCTGGTGATCGAAGGCCTCTTGAAGGCCGTCGACATCGCTGAAGCCAAGTACAAGGGCCTCGTGATCTGGTCGCCGGACGACGTGTTCTCGGCGGGCGCAAACTTGGAGGCGCTGATGCCTGTCTTCATGAAGAGCGGCGCCAAGGGCATTGCCCCTGAAGAGAAGAAGCTGCAAGACGCGATGCTGCGCATCCGCTACGCGGCAGTGCCCGTGGTCTCGGCCATCCGCGGCATTGCGCTCGGCGGTGGCTGCGAGCTGGCCGTGTACTCGGCTCGCCGGGTGGCGGCGGTCGAGAGCTACATGGGCCTGGTGGAAGTGGGCGTGGGCCTCGTGCCTGGCGGCGGCGGCCTCACCTACATCGCCCGCCGTGCGGCCGAGATGGCCGCAGCCGGCAACTCCGGTGTCGACATCTTCAATTTCGTGCGCGACGGCTTCACCAGCGCGGCCACGGCCCGTGTGGGCACCAGTGCCCACGAAGCCCGCAAGATCGGCTACCTGCTGTGGAGCGACGTGATCGTGCCGAACAAGGATGAGCTGCTCTACGTCGCCCTGCAACAGGCCAAGTCGATGTTCGACAGCGGCTACCGCGCCCCGGCCCGTGCGCTGTTCCCGGCCGCCGGCCGTTCGGCCATTGCCACCATCAAGGCCCAGCTGGCCAACATGCGTGACGGCGGCTTCATCAGCGCACACGACTTCTACATCGGCGCGCTGATCGCCGACGTGGTGTGTGGCGGCGAAGTAGAAGCCGGTTCGCTCGTCAACGAGGAGTACCTGATGGCACTCGAACGCAAGCACTTCTGTGGCCTGCTCGAGCACCCGAAGACGCAGGAACGCGTGATGGGCATGTTGTCCACCGGCAAACCGGTTCGCAACTGAGCCCGCGGACGGTCGCCATCCGCGCGGGTGACGGGCAGCCAGTGCCCGGCCCGTGCGGTGACCGTCACAGCGTGTGCGCCTTCGCCTTAGATGAATTCACTCCAACAGGAGAATGAGATGAGCAAGCAAGTCCAAGAAGCCTACATCGTCGCTGCCACCCGCACCCCCATCGGGCGCTCGGGCCGCGGCTTTTTCAAGAACACCCGTCCTGATGCACTGCTGGTCGCCGCCATCCAAGGCGCGTTGAAGCAGGTGCCGGGTCTCGATCAGAAGTCGATCGAAGACGCGATCATCGGCTGCGCGATGCCTGAAGGCGAGCAAGGCATGAACGTGGCCCGCATCGGCGCCATCCTGGCCGGCCTGCCGAACTCGGTCGGTGGCATCACCGTCAACCGCTTCTGCGCTTCAGGCATCTCCGCCGTGCAGCAAGCCGCTGACCGCATTCGTGTCGGCGAAGCTGAAGTGATGATTGCCGGTGGCGTGGAAAGCATGAGCATGGTGCCGATGGGCGGCGCGAAGCCTTCCTTCAGCCCTGAGGTGTTTGCACGCGACGAGAACATCGGCATCGCCTACGGCATGGGCCTGACCGCAGAGAACGTGGCCAAGCAGTGGAAGGTCTCGCGCGAAGACCAGGATGCCTTTGCGCTTCAGTCGCACCAGCGCGCCCTCGCCGCACAGGCTTCTGGCGAGTTCACCGACGAGATGACCCCGGTCGAGATCGTTGAGCGCTTCCCTGACCTCGCCACGGGCGAGATCATCACCCGCAAGCGCACGGTCAGCCTCGACGAAGGCCCGCGCGCCGACACCTCGCTTGAAGGCCTGGCCAAGCTGCGTCCGGTGTTTGCCAACAAGGGCAGCGTGACCGCCGGCAACAGCTCGCAGACGTCAGACGGCGCGGGCTGCCTGATCCTCGCTTCCGAAAAGGCCATCAAGCAGTACGGCCTCACGCCGCTGGCCCGTTTCGTGAGCTTCGCCTCCAAAGGTGTGCCTGCCGAGATCATGGGCATCGGCCCGATCGAAGCCATTCCGGCCGCGCTGCGCTACGCCGGCCTGACCAAGGACCAGCTCGACTGGATCGAGCTGAACGAGGCGTTTGCCGCCCAGTCGCTCGCCGTGCTCAACACGCTCGAGCTCGACCCGAGCAAGGTCAACCGCATGGGCGGCGCCATTGCTCTCGGCCACCCGCTGGGCGCAACGGGTGCGATCCGTGCGGCCACCGTGGTGCACGCACTGCGCCGGCATAACCTGAAATACGGCATGGTGACCATGTGCGTCGGGACAGGTCAGGGCGCAGCTGGTATCTTCGAGCGCGTCTGATCGAACACAACGGCCCGCGTCATGCGGGCCGTTCCGATCACGACGTTGACGTTGACGTTGCCCCCGAATTCTGGAGATCCACATGAGCATCAAGACCGCTGTGCTGAACGGTGTCTACACCATCGAAATCGCACGCCCTGAAAAGAAGAACGCCATCACCGGCGACATGTACGCCGCCATGGCCGCCGGCCTGCGGGAGGCGACTGTCGATGGCGCGGTGCGCAGCGTGCTGATCGTCGGCCAGCCCGGCATCTTCACGTCGGGCAACGACCTCGAAGACTTCATGAAGCGCGCGGGCAGCGTGGGCGAATCGCCTGCGTTCCAGTTCATGACCGCGCTGCTGGGCTGCGACAAGCCCGTGA